>DTYH01000088.1 GCA_012961955.1 Desulfobacterales bacterium
GGGGAAGCCGGCGTGTAAACCCGGTTAGGAAATCAGACCCCCTCTGGTCTTAAACCAGGTGTTACCCAATTCAAATCGGGTAAAGGTCCATGTTTGAAGATTGATCACGATTTTCTAACGGGTAAAGAAAAAGCTTCACCCCGTGAACAGTTACCGTGAAACTTCAGAGCAAAATCGCTTTAGACACCGGGGAGGATGCACATGACGGTTACGGAAACTTATCACCTTCACTCCTTTCAAATCTCATCTGAGAGATCTGATCAGACACAAGACCGATCATGAAGATTATAACAGATGTTGTAAAAAGGAGCGCACTCATATTGGTAAAACGACCCGAGATTAAGTATGTAAAGAGATAGTAGGATAGGCCAACACCAAAGATAAAAAGACTCACAGGGAGAAATATCCTGAGCGGAGCATACAGAGTGCATATCCTGATTATTATCATAAAGAATCTTACTCCATCTCGCGCTACCTGCAGGTTACTTTTGCCTGTTATTCGGCTGCGGGCGTTGATAAGGACATACTTTATACTTCTTCCACCCCTTAAGGCACCCAAGGTGAGGGTAGCAGGGTACGAATATGTGTTGGGGAGAAGGTATAGGAGATTGTGAGCGATCTCCGATCTCACGGCCCTGAACCCGGATGTTAGGTCCTCAATATGGAAATTTGCCACATAAGAGGCCAACCAGTTGTATATCTTATTCCCTAGAGCACGTACCCAAGAGGCATGGTGGCGTCGTGACCTTGCCCCCACGACCATATCATAGGCGGGGAAATATTTCAGTAACCTAGCTATGTCTTCGGGGTCGTGCTGACCATCTCCATCCATAAAGACTAAGATCTCACCGGATGCTATCCTGAT
The DNA here is from genome assembly GCA_012961955.1 of Desulfobacterales bacterium. Taxonomy (GTDB): domain Bacteria; phylum Desulfobacterota; class Desulfobacteria; order Desulfobacterales; family DTYH01; genus DTYH01. The sequence goes on from DTYH01000088.1 coordinate 866, forward strand.
ACCAGTTTTAATCGCAGCCCCATTGCCGATATTATAGGGATGGCTGTAGACGATTGCACCTGCCTCTTTCGCAATAGCAGGAGTGTCATCAGTCGAACCATCATTGATAACGATAACCTCAAAATCTGGGTAGAGGGCACCGATCTTCTTGACAACCTCACCTATGGATTGAGCTTCATTATATGCCGGTATGATGATTGAGACTTCTGTTTTCTTCATAGTTATTTTTGGTCTCTCCCTTAACATATGATTTGAGGTTTCGTAACATTTTAGCATTTTGACACAAGCCGGTTGTATCACAGGCTGAACTTACGATATAGGATGTGAGGTGCAAAATTATAGCATCGCGCAAATCTCGTGGTTTCCTAAAAAGTCCCTCTGGTCTTGCTCATAAAATGGTATGCGGATAACTGGAAAAAATCCCGTCCTACTATATTTGATGAAAAAACCATTATCACAAGTTTTGCGGAATACTATATTTACGTCCAATGTTGTCGCCCAGTGATCGTCTGTCCTGCATCTTGCATCCTGCATCGAATATTCGGTATCCGATTTGTCTTTTTGATGTTGCCGAGCTTGTTTCAAAGAGCTAAAGTATTGCGATGTTTCCAATAGGAAGATGGGTTAATATACTCGTTTCTGAGTATCTCAATTGCCGGGAAATATGGCTCGATTGCGTTGGGGTATTAAATACAGTATGTCTTATTTATAGCAGGTGGTGCAAACAAGTGGAAGTGGAAAGATCTTCAGTCCCTTCTCTACATCCCTCTCAGCCGTTTTCATCTTATCTGGTGTACCAAATAGATTAAAATAAATATCTCGATACGCATTTTCAAGAACTTCTAAGCTTTTGATAGATTTCTTCCTAGAATGTTTTATATTCTTCGCTGTTCCATATTTCAATTAGGTCTTGGCTATTGATATTCCCAAACCAAAGTTGAGGCACTTCAATCTCGGAGTTACAAAAGACCCTCGGAATCATACCATCGATCGGCAAATTAAGACAGACGCAGCGACAAACCTTGGGATCTCTTGGAATAATGCGAATCGAAAGAGGATTCAACTCACGTATGACCTCTTCATTCAGGGTAAGAGGATATGTCCGTGTATCAGCACCTTGAGCGACAAGCCTTTCTGAGCTCACCCGCGTCAGGGCCTGTCCGTTCGTTGTGATGCTTGTTTTGCAACCAGCAGACTTGCCTTGCCGATCTTTAGCATTTCAAAGATGTCTGGGTGGAGAAGAGGTTCGCCCCACCCCTGAAGATGTACATGTCTTGCCCGGTGAAGGTGCCTACTTATTTTCTTGTACACCGAAGGATGCATGTCTCTCGATTTCCACCTTTTAAAAAAGCATGTTCGAGGACGCATGAAGGTACACATGAGCTGACATCTTGACGTAGGCCACGTGAAAAGCCAAAAACCGCCTATTTATCGATTTGAGATCTTCCAAATATTTTTTTGTCCATCTGATAAGGGGTCTTCCTCTCGTGTTGGTTTTCTATTTTTTGTCACACCTTTGCTTTTGAAAAAAATGTATGTGCAAGGCTTTGAGTGATGATGGACCCTTAAGCCGTGAAACTAAGAATGGTCCCGAGGATAAGAAGTAATGCACCGTATAAGACGCCTTACGTCAAAAGGGATCCCCCTGAATCCAAAAACTCCAAAATGGGCAAGGAATAGCCAGCCCAGTGCGGAGTTGTCCAGCTATGGTGGCAGCCATTGCCCCGCTCTTCCGATACGGGGCACAACCAAGATGACAATTGAGACGTATAGTGCGGCGAAAATATCGCCGGATGGCTTCCACGCTCAGCATCAAATATTCCCTTTAGGCTTCCTCGACTAGGAGTAACTGTGACAAATAAAAGAGCGACGGTTCCAACTGCAAAGGATATGCAGGCGCTTTCCGAGATTCCGACTTTATCGCCAAACCGGGCACTAATAGAGGAAAGAACAGAACAAAGTCGGACATATCTCCTCCTCTGCAGAGCTTAACGGAATGTGCCCCAATCGCAACAGGCTACGAAGTGTGGCTATCGGGGCAAGCCAAATATTTTCTTGTAGTGGGCTGACGCCTAAAGACTCTCGGTTTTGTACTAAACGTGGGCAGTTTTAACAAGTATTGACTACGGGGCTTGTAAAGATATTTGAGAAGCGTTTGTCTATATCTGTGACATCCCCTCGGTCTAGCAATGCCAAGTTCAAAATCCTCCCATTCTATGTCTCCGCATTCGGCCATAACCTCCTAATGGCTGAAGATCTCGTTTTCCGCAAGGAATTTTCCCCCAACACCTTTTAACAGAGATGGTTCAAAATAGACCACAGAGATATGAGAAGTATTGTACTTTCGAGAATTCATTATCTTCAAGATATCGTGGCATCGCCGGACATGAAATCGAATAATATCGCTGGCCCGCCGACGCATATCGAGGATAAGGTTGAACTGACCTTTAAAAAATAGTCGATGGCCAGGAAAGGTTACCTTGACCCCCTCTGAGGGGAGGGTCATAAGTTTGTTCAGCGATCTTACATAGTTCATCAAACCAAAGATTCTGTTTACCCTCCCGTAATGCAATGGCAGGACTCGCTGTTCATCTTTAAAATACGCTGATCGAGAAGGATGAGGGGTAATATCGGGAAGCAGATGATCCCCTGTAAAGAGAACCTCTTCGTCCAGGAGAATACAGATGGAGTCAGGAGTGTGTCCAGGGGTGTGAATAAACCTCCAACCCTCTGGCTCGTACCCGCCCTGCTCAGCTATAAAGACATCCACATTGACGTGGCTGCATTTTTCTGGTACGAAAGACAGTTTTGATTGAATTCCGTAGGCATGGGGCAATGCCAGCAGGAGACAGGAAACTCTGGATGTCTTACGGTTCCATTGAACGCGGAGCTGTAAGAGATCATTTTTCCTAGATAGGATGTGCCCATAGTTGGGATGATGTCTTAGAAAGAAGATCCGCAAGGTTGCCATCATGATCCTCGTGGCTATGTGTTATGATGATCCGATCAATTCCGTTGACGTTTGTGCCTGTAGAGGATAATAATCCCTCAAGGATATCCACTTTTCCAAAACGCCGTGTGTCGATGAGTGTAGTCTGTTCTCTCGATATAAGGTGGCACCACGTAGGTTCCAGGTCCTAGCCGGTTCCTGAATATGTATTGGGTATACCTAATCCAAAGATTTCCGTGCCCACTTGAGTCTGGTAACGGATGACCATGCCATCGCCGTTTTCACTCCCGTGTTTGATGATTTGAGGTTCAATCATTTCTCTGTTTCATACCTTTCTGTTCTGTTGGTGTAACCCTTTTAATTACCTATCTAACTAAAATATTTCAGTATAAGGTTCTTAAGCCTACCTTCTGGTAGCCAGGCTGATTCGATGTATTCCTTTGTTTCTGATAGCACCCCAGGGAGCATCGTGGTATCTAAAGTAGCGAAGTGGGTTGTCCTCATGGCTTATCCTCAAAGATTCTCTCAATTCCGTTCGCTAGAGTCAGACCAGGAATTCTATCTAGTTGAATCTTCTGTAGGAGTTCAGCAAAGGTGAATTGGATACGACTGTATGCGAATTCTAATGGGGTTCACGAAAGTGAGTAAGATTGACCGATTACAACGTTATCAGTGAACTTTATCAAAACGCCAAAATTGTTACACGGGTTACAACTTTTTTCAAAGAGCTAAACTGTTACTTTGTATCTACTTAGGTAAGTATTCGGTTACCCGGTCGGTTTCTCTGGCGATCATGGTCTAGAGGCAGGCGCTATATATTTTTTGCATGAGGAGAAAGCCAAAAACTCTCTCTTAGCTCTGAGGAGCAACGAAAATGTTTGCGAGGCAGGCCTAAGCGTTTGACTATAGCATGCAAGAGACTTGCAGACGCACCTCATGGCAATGTGATTATGTCTGTGCTGTCCACACTGGCTATTGGAAATTTTTGACCCTGTGCAAAGAGTATATTAGCGCCTGCCTTGCCGCATAATCCTTATCTCTTAATCCTTAATCCCTTCACACGTAATCTACCACCTCCTGAGGTTAGTCGGATACTTACCCACTTAACTCTTTTGTACATTACATTGTATCCCACTGGCGGTCTTAAATCGGACAAGAGTGAAGAACTATTGCTTCCTTAGGTCGAGATATCTGAGTGAAAAGAAAAACTCTATTTTACAGGCGTCTACGAGAATAGGTCACGTTTAGCACAGGGAGATTACTTTTTCAAGGCCTCAGCACGACCCTCTTTAATGAGCCTGACTTCACACTTTTCTGCTTGACACGAATTTTGGTTTAAAATATACTCGCTTACATAATGATTGTATACAAATATTTTTCTTTTCTGAAATAGAGTCTTTGATCACACGGCACACGCATCCAAAAATAGGCTAAATGATGGGTTTGACCTTTTTTAGCCGTCCACGGGCTCGCTCACCCCGTTATATTTGCCGATGGGAGCCCAGACCTCTGTTGGCGGCTTTTTATACCAAGCCTCTCCTCGCCAATGTGGCCAAGTTCTATCGTACTAAGGCACTTCGGAATAATGCCTGGACAGGTTCCGTATTCCCGTGGGATGATCATGGAGTGTCCCTCTGCCAGTGATACGGCACATCCAGAACAGTCGCCCCCTATAGAAAAAGTGACTGCTGCTCAGAAAATGGTCATCAAAGGCGAATTCCAAAGAGAAGCCGGAAGAGTGTAAGGGGTTGGCCAAAATTGTACAGTCTGGTTGGTTAGTTTTTAAATCTTTCAAGGAGTCGTAAAAAGTCGAAACTTGGCTTTTTGAGTCATTCCCGCGGAAGCGGGAATCTGGTTATCACACTTTGTTATGGACTCGAGCTTTCGCGGGAGTGACGGTTAGAAGACTTTTTTACGAATGTATCAATCTTTAACTCGTGAAAAGAGGAGGGAGAATATGGATTTCAATTTAACAAGAGAGCAAGAGATGCTTAGAAACATGGTCCGAGAGTTTGCCGAAAAGGATCTGGCTCCAAAGGCCCTTGAGCTTGACAATAAGGGAGAGTTTCCGGCCGATGTGATCAAAAAGATGTGTGAACTGGGCTTAGGGGGAACCCTAGGCAAGAAGGAATATGGTGGCTCGGCAATGGGACATCTTGCCTCTATCCTGAGTGTGGAAGAGATTTCTCGCGTATATCCTCCTGCGGGCTTCTGTCTTGAGGGGATCCATTCGGCTATTGCTCTGATTCAGAATGCTGGAACAGAGGAACAGAAAAAGAATCTGCTGCCACGGCTGATCAAGGGGGAGAAGATTCCGTGCGTGGGGGTAACAGAGGCTACTGGAGGATCAGATCCTTCGGTAATGCAAACAGTTGCCCGTCCAGAGGGTGACGAATTTGTTATTGACGGTCGAAAAGTGTGGATAACCCTTGCCCCGGTGGCAGACATCATTTGTTTCCTTGCAACAGTGGATGGAAAAGCAACAGCATTCTACGTAGAGGACGGAACACCCGGATTTGAGAAGGGCCATAGAGCTGATCAGGTAGGGCTTAAATCGGTTCCGATTGGAGAATTTGCATTTACCGGATGTCGTATTCCCCGGTCTAACATGATCGGAAAAGAGGGGGGCGGACTACCAGCAGCACTTACCGTGTTTTCTACTGTTGCTCGCCCAAACGTTGCTGCTATAGCACTTGGTGTTGCTGAGGGAGCCTATGAGGTGGCGTTAAAATACTGCAAAGAGAGAAAGCTTTATGGTGCACCTATTGCTAACCTTCAGGCAATCCAGTTCAGCCTTGCAGACATGAGTACTGAGATCGAGGCAGCCAGATGGCTCTGTTATTATGGAGTCTGGAAGGCAGACCAAGGGAAATCGGTTCGTGAGGTGGCTGTTGATACAGCACGGGCCAAGGTGTTTGCTACGGAAGTGGCCATAAAGACGTGCGTGAGGGCTACTCAACTGATGGGAGGCTACGGGCTCAGCCCAGAATACGAAGTAATAAGGCGACTCCAGGATGCACTTGAGCTCTTTCCAGCAGCTGGAACCAGCGAGATCATGCGAGTCACTATTGGTCGAAGCATTACCAGATAGATGTGAAATTGTAATCGTGTTGGTATCGGTGTCGGTGTCAGTGGTCAGTGTCACTTATGAGTGGGCGGTTAACCGATACTGACAGAGATAACCGACACTGACCACCCGTCGCAGCAGGGATGCTGTTCCTAACCTTTCACTCTTCGGAGGTTGTTGCATGAGGTTAAATATTGTGGTGTGCATAAAGCAGGTTCCTCATCCGGAGCATTTTCATGAAATCAAGCTGGACCCTGAATCTCAAACTATTAATCGGCGGGGTATTCCTGCCATATTGAACCCCCCGGATAAGCACGCATTGGAAGAAGCCCTACAGCTGAAAGAACGTTATGGAGGCACGATTACCGCAGTCAGTATGGGTCCACCAGAGGCATCACAGATCATGGAGGAAGCATATGCATTAGGGGTAGATCGTTCCATCCTCCTGTGTGATCCACTTTTCGCAGGTGCAGATACACTCGCTACAGCGCGTGCCCTCGCTATAGGGATTCAAAGGCTGGGGGAGGTTGACCTGATCCTATGCGGAACCCACTCCATGGATGGCGCAACCGGTCAGGTTGGTCCGCAGCTGGCAGAAATTCTTGGATTCCCTTTTATCGGATTTGTTCGCAAAATGGAGATCCAAGAAAGAGGGACTGTTTTGGCAGAGCGGACGATTGAGAGGGGTTACCTTAAGGTGGAGGGGAGCCTCCCTTTGGTCTTATCGGTTACAAAAGAGATTAATACCCCGAGGCTTCCAACGGTAATCGGAATTATGGAGGCTACCCAGAAGGAGATATATACGTGGGACACAAAAGAGCTTGGGATCGATCCGGCTCTGGTTGGAATAGAAGGCTCACCTACTCGTGTATCAGGCATATTTGAACGTAGGCTCAGTCGAAAGGGGGAACTCTTGCAGGGGGATCCTGAAGAGGTGATCAGGAAGGCAATAAAGCGGCTTCGGGAATTAGAGGCTTTAAGATAAGTAAGCGTTCAATTGGCGAATCTTAGCGCGAACCGTTACTAGGATAGAAGGTGTATAGGAATGAGTAGCAAAAACGAAATATGGATATGGGCTGAGCAGCGCCAGGAGAGGATTGAGCCCTCTTCAATCGAACTGATCGAGAAAGGGAAGGAACTGGCAGAACTTCTGTCCTCCTCTTTGGCTGCTGTTTATATCGGAGGCTCAGGAGAGAGGATTGAGGAACTCTTTGAGTACGGAGTGCCTAAGGTCTATCTTCTACATCATCCTGAACTGGTTTTATATCAAGGTGGTCCTTATTCAATCCTTTTTTCCCGTCTAGTGGCGAAGTACCAGCCTCAGGTCATCCTTATGAGCACAACCTATTTGGGGTTGGAACTGGCCCCGCGGGTGGCTGCCTTAACCGGAGCTGGTTTGACGGCCCATTGTGTTGATCTTTTCGTGGAACGCCATAAAGACGGTCACATTCTGGTCCAGGTAGTTCCTGGCTGGGGTGGAAACCTTATGGTGAAGATCGTGTGTCCTGAAAGACGTCCCCAGATGGCCACAGTTAAGGCCGGAATATTTGAGAAACCGCAAAGGAGGCCTGGCGCCTCAGGGGAGGTTGTTTCTAACCCTGTTAGGCTTGATGAGTTAGACTGGCGGGTGAAAGCAATAGAATTAATTGAAGAAGAAGAGGACAGAAGCCTGGAGGAGGCTGACGTGATTGTGTGTGGTGGCTGGGGAGTCAAAGGGGCAGGTGTTATGGATGACTTGCAGAAGCTGGCTGAGACCCTGAAAGGGGCGGTTGCAGGGACGCGTCCCCTTGTCGATGCAGGATTGATTGCTGAAAACCAGATGATAGGGATAAGTGGCAAAACAGTAAATCCACGGTTATTTATCAGCCTGGGAGCTTCAGGTGCCAGCCACTTTACCACTGGGTTTTTGAAGTCCAAGGTGATCTTTTCAATCGATCAGAATCCAAACGCCCAGATATTTGAGGTCTCTGATTTGGGAATTGTAGGTGACCTGAAGAAGGTTCTTCCAGTTTTGGTAGATGAATTGGAAAGGTACATGCAATCCAGAGGTTGAAAGTGTTATCCTAAAAAATGGTTATGGAATAGTTTAATTCAGGTGGCTGGCCACACGGTGTCACGGTTAGCGGTCGGTTGACTGACACTGAACACGGAGTCCGTTCATAAACTGTGGCTACTTCCCCTCTTCGAGGTTAGCCTGTCCGGGCTTCCGGGCTAGAGCTAGAGGACGGGAACCCTGTGTATTTGCCTTTCGTTTCACTAGTAGGACTGTGGCCTCGCCGTTACTACGCCCCGGCAGTACTAAAGATTCTGATAGATCCTTCGAGGAAAGGTTCTGTCCTTTGAGACCTTTGCTTTCCTGTCGAATATTGCTGCTTAATGCGGAGTAATTTAGTTCTTGACTTTTCAAATACGAGTTAATGAAGAAAGACCGGTCCCCCGTACTTGGGCTGTACCCATATTAGTAGATACAAACCTCGTTACACCGCCCAATACGGAGCTGAATACCTTTGTATAACCCACCTAACCGGGTGTATTAAGATCCCCAAGATTGGAGAATAGGGGTTGCCCTTAGTAGTTCAAAAAAGCGGTCAAAAAACGCCGATAGATTAGTACCAGACTAAATTCTCTTGACAAAATTGAAGGTATATATTATTTGATTTTTGAGTAAAGCTCAAAAAATAGGAGCTTGTTAATGAGAAAAGAAGAATAGCAACGAAGAGACCTGGAATTCTTTGCCAAAAGCTTTGGGGGCGGATTTAAACACCACCTGAATCCCTTACGGACTGCTCACTAATTCAAAGGACCTTTGGACAGCCCGTCTGAACGACCATCATGATTTTTTTGGGGCACGCATCCGGGCGAGGTTTAGCCCGTTAAACAGGGTCCCTTGCGGGAAATTTAACGGGGTAAACGGCCTAGGTAAGTGGACAAATCGTAAACTGCTTAATGCCACAAGACCAGCTTCCAGGATTTAGTGAGCAAGCCCACGGATGTGCCAAAAACCTCCTAGGAACGAGTGAATAGGAGCTATGCAAGGCTCTCTAAAGAAAGGCCCCAAAAGAGATGAAGGATCCTTGTGGGTACGCGGACAATATTTGTACGATTAATCTGACGACCGGTGAGGTCATCCGGGAGAAGCTGGACGACGATCTGGCCCGGGAGCTGATCGGGGGGTTTGGGATCAATAATTATCTGGCCTGGGAAAGATTTCCCTCAAATTTAGATCCTCTCTCTCCGGAGAATGGGATTATCCTGGGTGCCGGCCCTTTTTCTGGAACCTTGGTGCCCAGTAATTCCCGTATCATGGCTACCACCAAGTTCCCAGTTCCTGGTCAGTGGGCCAGCGCCTCTGGAGGAGGGAATCTGGCCTATGCTCTGAAGCAGGCCGGATATGATCATGTGATTATTACTGGGAAGGCTGAAAGGCCCGTTTATCTAAGATTGGCCGAAGAGGTGGAGATTCTTCCAGCCGAGGATCTCTGGGGCCGGGACTTGTATGAAACCACTGAGGTCCTGTGGAGACTATACAGTCCATCCGGAGTAATGGCTATCGGTCCAGCCGGGGAAAATCTGGTAAAGACCTCTCTGACCATTGTGGATAAGGTGGGTTCCCTTGGTAAAGGAGGGTTGGGAGCGGTGATGGGGAGTAAAAACCTCAAAGCCATCGTAGCTACCGGTGCCCGCTCTATCAAGGTGTATGATCCCACCCGGTTCCGTAAAGTCTTGGAGCCTCTTGTTCAAAGGATGAGAGAAGATCATATTCGGGAATGGTGGACACGTGAGGGCCACATGACAGGCTGGTTTGTATATGTAAATAATCGGGTACCGTATGCAAACTGGTCCAAGTATCACACCGCAGAAAAGCTGGAGAAGCTGTATGACCCGGATTTTTATCTGAAAAAGGTAAAAAAGGCCTCCGTCAGCTGCATGGGCTGTGCCTATGCGGATAAGCACAAGATAGAGATCTCTGAGGGTCCTTATGCCGGTCTTTCTACCGTCATTAGCCATTATCTCGGGCCGGTCCTCTATGTAGGGGCCCGTCTGGACATCGCCGATTATGCAGAGCAGATCAAGTTTTGTGATATGTGCAATCGCTACGGCTTGGATCAACAAGCGGTAGGAGGATTGATCAATTTTGCTATCCACCTTTATCAAGAGGGTATTCTAACCAGGGCCGATACTGATGGTCTTGATCTATCTTCTCCCAAGTTTGAAACAGTCCAGAAGCTCATTGAGAAAATCGCTTTTCGGGAGGGGTTTGGGGAGGTGTTGGCTGACGGTGTGCTGTCTGCAGCTCGAAAGATAGGCGGAGGGGCGGAGGATTATGCAGTACACAGTAAGGGTTTGGAGTTCCTTATAGACGGTCGCTGCATTTTGAATCCTGAGGCCTTCGGTCAGGTGATCAATCCCCGTGGGCACCAGATAGCGACGGAATCGATTACCATGGGGCCAGGAACTACTCCTGAGGCCATTCGGAGGTTCAATCAAAGAATCGGGGTGACTCCTCAGGCCCAAGAGCGAATATTTGCCGATGGTTTTGATGTGGCCCGTGAAGCGCGCTATGTGGAGGACTGGTGGGCCTTGGCCAGTTCCTTGCCGGTTTGCTTTATTCATCCTGTTATCCGATTCTTCAACTTGGAGATTATGAGCGAACTCTACGTTTCCCTTACCGGTATAGATCTCTCCCCCCAGGAACTCATCCGCACAGGGGAAAGGGGTGTAAACCTGCAACGTGCTCTGAATGTGCGCGAGGGTTTTTCTCGGCATGAGGATGTATTTCCTGAAGTCTGGTTTCAACCTTTACCAGCTGGTGACGGCAGCGGTATCCTAAAGCTCATGGACTACTATAAAACCCGTGAGCTGAGCCGTGAAGATGTGCAGAAGCTCCTGGACAACTATTACCAGGAGCGAGGTTGGGAAGTGGACTCAGGTATCCCTAGCGAAGAGAAACTTCAGGAACTGGGTCTTCACCAAGTCTCTGCCGCTTTGAACAAGATATTAACAAGATAGACAAGATAAAAAGGACAGAAATGCCTAAATTTTCTAATAGGATATAAGACATAATGCTGGAGAAGATCCTAGTAGTCGAGCCCGATAAATGCGTAGCCTGCCGAAACTGCGAGCTGGCCTGCTCCTTTAAACACGGAGGGGAGTTTAACCCCATGCGTTCCCGGATTCGCAGCTTCAATTATCCTGTAACCCCTTTCCCCATTTCTATTACTTGTCTGCAATGCGAGGATGCAGTCTGTGAAGGAATCTGCCCTACCTGGGCTATCTTCCGTGATCTTGCCACCGGGGCCATTGTAATAGACAAGGAAAGATGCGAGGGCTGTGAAATGTGTATGCAGGTCTGTCCATTTGGGAATATTCGGCTTGATCCTCTGGAAGATGTAGCCATCAAATGCGATCTCTGCGGTGGGGATCCAGAATGTGTGAAGTTTTGTATTACGGGGGCCTTGCAGTACGTGGAAGCCAAGGACTCGGTTAGATTTTGGTGGAGGGATTTTGTTGAAAAAGTTCAAACGAATAAGGAAAACCTTTTGGTCGCAAAGGAGAGGTTATGACCGATTTTCGCCTCACCGACGAGCAGCGCGCTATTAAAGAGACTGCCCGCAAGTTTGCGGAGAAGGAGCTGGCTCCTACGGCTGCCCAGCGCGATGAGGAAGAGGTCTTTGACCGAGAGATCTTTTCTAAGATAGCTAGAATGGGCTTTGCTGGGCTGTTGCTTCCAGCCTGTAGGGGTGAAGGAGGGATAAGCTACACGAATTTTGTCATTATTGAAGAAGAGCTCGCTCGGTGTTGTTGCGCCTCCGCAGTCTGTCTCTTCCCCCATATGGTCATTCAGACCTGTATCTACAGATGGGGAACCCGGGAACATAAGGACAAGTACCTGGAAGGATTGGGAAACGGTGCCTTACTTGGGGCTTTTGCCATGACTGAACCCCATGCTGGATCCGATGTGGCTTCACTCCGAACTAGAGCCCTCCGAGAAGGGGATACCTATGTACTCAACGGGACCAAGTGCTTCTGTACTAATGGTGGGGAGGCCGATCTCTACTTGGTGATGGCAAAGACCGATCCTCACGGAGGACACAAGGGAATCAGTGCCTTCCTGGTAGAGAAGGGTACCAAGGGCTTCAGTTTTGGCAAGAAGGAGAAGAAGATGGGGATACGCTCCAACCCTACCCGGGAGCTTATTTTTGAAGACTGTCGTATCCCCGCTGCCCAGTTACTGGGCCGAGAAGGCGAAGGTTTTAAGATCGCAATGATCAGTATGGATGAAGCTCGACTTTTCAGTGCCGCCACATCGGTGGGTCTGGGACAGGCTACTCTTGAGCATGCCATAAATTATTCTAAGGAAAGGGTTCAGTTTGGGCAGGCGATTGCTAACTTTCAAGGTTTGCAATTCATGATGGCCGAGATGGCCGCCGACTTGGAAGCTGCCCGTCTCCTTACGTGGTATGCCGCCGATCTTATGGACAGAGAGGACAAACTTGCCACCAGGTACACAGCCATGGCGAAATTTTTCGCCTCTGATATGGCCATGCGGATTACCACTCAAGGCGTACAGATATTTGGGGGGTACGGCTACATGAGGGACTACCCTATGGAGAGGTACATGAGGGATGCCAAGATTGGTCAGATTTTTGACGGCACCAATGAAATCCAAAAAATAGTCGTTGCCCGCAGCCTTCTCCGCTGAACTAGACCAAGGGGCTGATCCTGGGGAACCCGAGCCCCGACCAGGCAAAAAAACGGATATAATAGCCGTTATACTAGGCCGATGAAGGCATTACCCCCCAAGAGAAGGACAAAAACCTTTGCATAACCCACCTTGAACGACCGTTATGAGCTTTATGGGACACCCGTCTGGGCGAACAAAAAGATGCCCTACTTTCCGTTACGCCTTGGTCTCATACGAGAGTACGCTTCGGTAGATTCTATCCCCCTATAGTCATTATCGCAAGATTTGCTGCAAGCTTGTTTTGGATCAAAAAAACTGCCTGAAAAGGGGCGGACACTTTTTGATTCAGTAAGCCCCGTTAGAGTTACACACAGGGCATTAAACCCCGTGTGAAAAAGAGGAAGTACACACCGATTTTAACCCGCATGCTTCCGTACGGGGCTTTTCTAACGGGGTAAGGAAAAATGCCTATCTTGAAAGTTAGAAATCTCACCAAGAGATTCGGCGACGTGTATGCTCTCAATGGCGTGAGCCTCGAACTATCGAGAGGCGAGATATTAGGGATACTCGGCCCCAATGGTGCTGGTAAGACCACTCTAATACATTGCCTCCTCGGTATAATCGTTGCGATTGAGGGGACAATAAAGGTCTTTGGGAAGGATATGAGTACCAGCCGGGGAGATATCTTGAAACGTATGAACTTTGCGGCAAGCTATGTGCTCCTGCCCCTGTCCCTTACACCCTATGAGAATCTAATGGTTTATGCCCTCATGTACGATGTGGAGAGACCAAGACAAAGGTGTATCGAAGTCCTGAAGCTCTTTGATCTTTATGATCTTAAGGATCGTCCTGCACGTAGACTTTCCTCTGGTCAAATGATGAGGCTTTGCCTTGCAAAAGCGGTGATTAATGAACCTGAGATACTCCTTCTTGATGAACCTACTGCCGGGTTAGATCCCGAGATATCGGTCAGGACAAGAAAACTCTTCAGATATCTTCGAGATGAGAAGGGTCTTGCAGTAATATATACGTCCCACAACCTGCACGAGATCGAGGAGATATCGGATAGGATAATCCTTATTAACAAGGGGGAGATTGTAGCAGAAGGTAGGGTTAAAGATCTACCAGAAAGATATGCCGTCCGTAATTTAGAGGAATTCTATTTTAAGCTATTGAAGAATGAGCACTAAGAGGATATTTGCAATCACCCTGAGACACGCCTATCTCTACAGACGGAGTCTTCCACGCCTCCTTGAAATATTTTACTGGCCAACCCTTGACCTAATACTCTGGGGTTTCGTGACACTTTATCTCCAGAGGTCAAGCGTCGGTCTGCCTAAATACGTCTCCTTCTTTCTGGGAGCTCTCATCCTTTGGGATATCCTTTTCAGATCACAACAGGGTATTTCTGTCTCTTTTTTAGAGGATATGTGGTCGAGGAATCTGGTCAATATCTTTGTCTCACCTTTGAGACTATCAGAGTATATTATCGGCCTCATAGTTCTAAGCATACTCAAGGTGGTAATTGCATTCTCTGTTATGTCTTGTCTGGCAGGATTGTTCTACTCCTTTAGCATTTTCAAAGTAGGAATCGGCCTCATACCGCTGATTTTGAATCTTGTGGCTACTGGGTGGGGAATCGGGATATTCACAATTGGCCTTATACTAAGGTTTGGGCAGGAGACAGAAGTTCTTGCCTGGGCGGTGGGTTTCTTGATCATGCCTTTCTCTGCAGTCTTCTATCCGGTGGATGTCCTGCCGCCAGTTCTACAAAAGATTGCACAGTTTATTCCTAGCGCACACGTGTTTGAGGGAATGAGAAGCATCATCAACAATGCTGAATTTCCCACGGACCATCTTCTCTGGGCTTCATCCCTAAATTGTATTTTCATCTTTTCTGCAGTTTGGTTCTTTGCAGCGATATACAGGATTGCCCTTAGACGGGGTATAATTCCTAAGATTGGAGAGTAGGGTTCACTTACGTTTACCTATGCAAATTCCCAAATCATTACGCCTAATATCCTCTACCTTTGATTCTTTTAGACTATATAGGTCTCTATCTAATAGCTCTACTTTACCACTATTTGGCTCGA
>DTYH01000089.1 GCA_012961955.1 Desulfobacterales bacterium
AAAATTATTTCGCTAATGAGTGGTGGGTTTGATATTTGTTACTCCTAATTCTTTAGCGCTATGGGTATATAGCGCCATCTCCAGCCTAATCAATAATAGTCAATAAGCAGCTAGCGTTGTACTGACTCCATGACAGTAGGCCAAAGTTGAGGCTATAGTCACTGCGGTCGATCCAGTTTATGTAGTCACCATCAGTGAAATAACAGATCCAGGCGTTCATAATATGTTGTGTTGTTGTTTGTGCCGGCAGTATCATTCCGCTCAGCTCGCCAATTTTTATTCGAAGGGTTGTAGTGGAAAAGAGAAGAACGGGATGCGATGCGAGAGGTTCCATCCCAATTGTGCATGCCCATCCTTAAAGAGCAGCCGTCCCAGTCACCACAAAGGTCACGTATGGTTTGTTCTGGAATATTGACAGTGCTCCCACGACCATAGCTCCATGCATAGTATGTTTGACGCTCATTAGCGATATCATATGCATGCGTGTTCCCGGCGTAGGAAAACAACGTCAGTAGAAAAGAAAAAGCAATAATCTTAAATTTGCGGATCGTGGTGGTTATCCTCTCTGTAGTTTGAGATAAATGTGTACATCCAAGATCAGCATGTGCTTCTAAGAATAAGTCTTGCTTCGTGCCTTATCGGTGAGGAAAAATAATCCCACTGACCTTGGAATAAAGGCTGCGCCATGATGCATTTAAACCGTTAGAATGATTTTGTAAAACACTGGTACTTTTTTGCACGAAGACTTATCCCTTCCGGTAAAAAACTTCCTCCAATTAGAATTGATCAATTAGTGAAATAGACGGTAATCCTCTATAAGATATTGACTAGAAATGAGCAACTCCAGCCACTGGCCGTTCTCCGAAAGCGGCACACCCTCGGCTGGTCGTAGCCTCGCGATACCCCAGCTACGATAGATCGCGACATCCTTTCCATCACCTTAAAGTTGTGAAATAAAAGGCCTGACCCTAGGTTCCTTGGAAACCCCAACCTCAGAAGCTCCAGCCTCTAAGTCTTTCGGCAAATCAGCAGACGACAAGTCGACGGCGAGAAAAACTATCAGTGTGTCCGGACTATGGGATTTTTGGCCTATCCACAAAAACAGGATCTGTGAGTGCGCTAAGAAATACCACCAAGTCCCAAATTTCCTGCTCTGACAAGTTTAGTGGTTTTATGATACTGGATATATTTTCTTTTTTGTCTCCGCCACGATTATAAAATCTAATCACATCTTCCAATGTACCTAACGATCCATCGTGCATATATGGGGCGGTTAAGATGGCATTCCGGAGTCCCGGTGTTTTGAATGCACCCTGCATCGATTCGAGTTTTTGTTTCGCGCCTATTCCCTTATCATTCGATTTCACGCCAATATTGTGAAAGCTATGGTCGGTCAAATTCGGTCCGGAATGGCATACGATGCACTTAGCTTTCCCTTCATAGATGAGCATGCCTCTTTTGGCCTCAGGACCAAGCGCATTCTTATCACCTTTCATATATTTATCAAAAGATGAATTATTGCTAACCAGGATTCGTTCAAAGGCTCCGATGGCAATGGCCATATTTGCATGAGTTATTTCGCCGTTTGGTGGAAAGGCTTTAGAAAACAGTGTTCGATATTCTTCATTGGCTTTGACTTTTGGGATAAAGGTTTTGTATACACCTCTTTTCTTCATCGATTTGAAGGCTTGACCTTCCAGGGGTGGGAGACAGATCTCTGCCTTGGTATCCTCAGGAGTGTAGCATTTCATTTTCGTTCGCCCATCCCAATGAACGACCGGTGCCCAGGCGA
>DTYH01000090.1 GCA_012961955.1 Desulfobacterales bacterium
ATTCGTTGATTTCAAAAGATTTGATTGAGACCAGTTACATTTTGTCACCTCAAGCAGAGACTAAGAGTAACGAAAAGGTTGTATGTATAGATGTGGCGCCATAAATATTGGTTGACAATCTTGGTGGATATAGAGAAAATACATCGAGAATCTTCTCGGCCTCCAGGTGATTTCTCACGATAAGAGGAATCTACCTTGCGTCATTCAGACAGAATCCTCTGAGGAACATTTTCCGGACAGAAACGAGAGAGGAAGTACTGTGTTGAGAGATCACGACAAAAGAGCGAGGTTTCCCGCATGCTGTGAAAAATTTTCTATCTGTAATGGCGTTAACAGCCGTCATTTCCTGTGCTCATGCTATTTCCCAAAAAGTAAGAGATGGGGTGGATCGGAAACTCACCCCCAGAGATTCTCTTTAGAGATCCTGATCCTTATAATGGGCACGACCATTATTCTCTGAGGTGTTGACGTGAGGTCAACAAACACGGATGAGGGGACATATATCGAGGCGATTCAGACCCCTCGAGATTCTCGTGGGAGGCCTGAAATTACAGACGTCTCATACGGCAGATTTCTCATTCTCTACCAGGGGTGTCTTAATGCAGCCATCTATTCCAAGGGCAGAAAAGTGACGCTTCCTTGTGACCTTTAGGGAAGAGGATGAGACTCCTTGGAGAGGTTCAGTATCGTTGTCTTCTCGGGAGGAGTAAAGGACTTCGCATTCTTAAGATGCGAAAAGGTAATCCGGATGTATCTTCAATAGGCATATGGAAGGCATTCTGAAAAAGTCCGGACTAGAGCCGTTCGAACAGGATCACTAGAGGCGATCATTCGAGGTAAGAAGGGAGATCCCACGGTGAAAACCAATATCTTGCATTCAGTTTTTCTATTTACGCTCGCAGGTTACATTTTTTTCTGCCTCTCGGGCTGTGCATCAATAATCTCCAAGGAGATTAGACGCCAGGTCGTAGAGGAGCTGACCTTGAGTGTGGTGGCAAAAGCCCCTGAATCTTACAAGGGCAAGACCGTGCTATGGAGTGGAGTGATCATAAATAGTATCAACCTTAAAGAAGGCACAATGATCGAGGTCCTTCAAAAGCCTCCTGACTTCCGGGGAGAACCAAAGGATGTCGACTACTCAGAGGGAAGGTTTCTGATCTTGGACCCACGTTACTTAGATGTGGCTATCTATACACGGGGCCGGAAGATAACCGTAGCCGGTGTAGTCCGAGGAAAGAAGGTTCGGCCTCTGGGTGAAGTCGAGTACACGTATCCATTGATTTCTGCCAAGGAAATTTATCTCTGGCCAGTGGAGAGAGAAGAGAGATACTACCCTTTTTGTCCTTACTGGTATCCTCCTTGGCGGTATTACCCTTACGGTCATCCGAGATGGTGGTGACATAAACTGAGACCCCTTTATTTAATCGATCTTCCATCTCTAGGCATTGCTTCCCTGGTTCTACTATTCGACTCGGAACAGGGCTGCCGTGAACGCACCCTTCAGCATAAAGTATCTTCCTATTCATTACCCCAGGACATAGTATGATAGAAGGAGCTTCGGCTCAAGTGGATTGTTGGAATCATGGAATACCGGTATAATGGGTTAAAGCGATTCAGATCCAGGATGCGAGATAGAGAGCGCGCGACTCATTTATACGTTCCATTCATCTTCACATGTATCCTGTATCCTACATCATTCCTTAATCTTTCCATCATAAAAGAGGTCTTTACGAAGCAAGGATTTGAGTGAGGACCGCAGGGCAGGGGCGGTTTTGTCCTGGGTTAGAAGGATTGCTCCCTTTTTTATTTCATCTATTTTGTTTTAAAGCGTCTCAAATCCCTTGAAGCAAACCGGATAAAGAGTAAGGCTTCTGTAAAGATCGAAATCCTCTTTGGCGTATGAAGGACAATTGCGATTTGTCATCCACATACCCGCTGGTCATCAGGACCTGGAGTTCGGGTTTGCGAAATAGAAGCTTATGAACCAAGTAAAGACCGGTTTCGTCGGGGAGAACCGCGTCACAGAAGACCAGGTCGAGCCTCCCGTCTTGTCTCTCAAAGATATCCATAGCCTCTTTGGCATCCGCGGCCTCGAATACGACATAACCATTTTCACGAAGAGCACTCATGACAAATTCACGGATTCTTTCTTCATCCTCCACGAGGGGAATCCGTTCGCCACCCCCCTGAAGCTTCTGGAACGACATCGTCTCTTCAGTCTCTTCTTCCACCTTTGCTGACAAAGCCGGCGGGTAGACCTTGAAGGTGGAGCCTTGCCCAGGGCCACTATAAACATTTATCCACCCTTTATGCTGCTTTACGATGCCGTACACGACGGAGAGACCTAGCCCGGTACCCCTTCCCGGCTCCTTGGTCGTGAAAAATGGTTCGAACATGTGCTGAATGGTTTCTTTATCCATGCCGACTCCCGTGTCCTCAACCGATAAACAAACAGACGTGCCGGGTCTCGCTTCGCTGATAAACTTGCTGTGCTCCTCGCTCAAGGTGATGTTTTCAGTCTTGATAGTGATGTTCCCACCCTTGGGCATGGCATCTCTGGCGTTGACCACCAGATTCATAATCACCTGCTCGATATTTACTCGATCGGCCCGGACCGCCCATAGGTCAGGTTCCAGGTAGGTGTTGATAGCAATATCTTCACCGATAAGACGGTTGAGCATCCGTAGCAAACCATCAATTGTTTTGTTGATGTTGAGTGGGACAAACTCCATTGGCTGCTTGCGAGTGAAAAGGAGCAACTGCCGGACAAGCTCGGCCGCACGTCCAGCTGCAAGGCGTATTTGGTCAAGATCGTTATACAAAGGATGAGCCTCATTGAGTTTCATCATCGCGAGTTCGGTATACCCGTAAATGGTGGTCAGCAGGTTGTTGAAATCATGCGCTATACCTCCAGCCAACAGCCCAATTGCTTCCATCATCTGTGCCTGGACGAGCTAGGCTTGGATCTTCTCTTTCTCCTCCTCGGCCCGTTTCCGTTCGGTGATGTCTATCCCTGAAATAAGAATGCCTGTGGGTTGATTTTCTTCATACAATATAACCCTTCCAGACGAAAATAATACGGTACGAATCGATCCATCCTTTGCATAGACATCAATAACAATTTCAGACGCATGTTCCGCTTTAAAGTACCTCTCTAATTGTGCAGCTCCCCTTTCCCTTTGTCTAGGAACAACAAACTCTAGCGCATGCTTACCGATAACCTCATCTTTTGTGTAACCCAATTTCATGAGGAATGACTTATTGACATCCTTTATTATCCCGTCCGTGTCAATTATAATGTTGATAGCAGGGACCTCTTCATAGAGAAACCTGTACCTCTCTTCTCTCTCCCGCAGTGTTTCCTCTCCCTGCGTCCTCTCGACGGCCATGCCCAGCTGCATCCCTAGCTCTTCAAGCAGCTCCACTACCTCAAGAGGGACCATGTTCTCCTGAGGATCTGCAACGTGGATCAAGCCGAGGACGCGATCTCCCAGGCGGATCGGAACCGTTGCTATAGACTCGTACCCGAACTGGCTGCACACATCGCAGGTCCGCCCCCTGTCCTCTTCCGAGAGCGTGGCCAGGAAGCGTGTGGTCCCATTCGCGTAGGACGAGCCGCCTTTTGTGTAGAAGGGGAGGCTCGGATCGACCTCTCCCTTGATTACTTTGATACACATGCATTGGTCTGACTTGACAGAAAGAGGGCTTTCCGATTCGTAGAATCTCCGGCTGAAGCCCTCATACGCCTGGTACGGGATGTGGCCTTCCTCATCAAACATGCGGATCCCCACAGCCGCACACCTTGTGAAGTTTCGAGCCTCCGCAACGAACTCGTTTAGCAGAGGGGGTCATCTTAGTGTGCCGGTTCAGGAGTTTGAGAAAGTGGTGAGAGACCTGAAGTTGCTCGTCTGCCCGCTTGCGCTCGGTGATGTTCGTCGCAGAGGGAACCAGGTAGATAATCCTGTCTGTCTCGTCTCTCCGGGGTTGCAAGCAGAAATCGATTGTAACGAAACGGTTCTCGCCAGTGCGCACGACTACGTCGTAGCAAGAAGTTTCTCCTTTTGCTGCCCGTTTGATTGCCTCCCGCAACTGCTCCTTGATTGATTCCGAGTAGGACCACCAGTATGTCTCCTCAAACGGCTTTCCCAGTACGTCTTAGGGCTTCAATCCTGCTACATCAAGAAACGCCTTGTTTGCTGCTATGAATATCCCATGGGTTATCAAGAGAGGAACAAAGATAAGGAGGCTATCAAGGACAACTCGAAAATATTACGCACTCCTTGTCAATGTTGTCTCAGGTTGCTGGTGTAATGTCTGTGATCCTTCCAATTCAGTGATTCGTCGACGCAATTTTACCATTTCGTCTATAAGCTGATCCTTTGTCTTATCTTCGTCCATCATCCTGACTCCCTGATAAAATTAGGTCGCAATTTCATCTAACGTTTTACGTATACCTGAATTGGTCAGGATGATTTGGCTGTATAGTATATCCCGAAACAGGTACATACTCCTAGAGGATGTTGAGAACAAGGATCTATATCAGAATCTACTGTTCACTTTTTTTCCATGCATTTGTCGTTTCAGGAATTGCGCCTGAGGTACTCGTCAACTATTTCTAATTCACGAAAAAACTAGAGGTTTCCGCCAACCCGTTTCAAGAAAGGCCCGCTCCCCGACCAGTTACCATCAATCATTTCTTCAGGTACACGATGTAAAGGACAGAAAAGTCAGCACAGTTAGAGCAGGTGTATCTTCTTAATCTCCACATTCACGTTATGCTGCCCAATAAAATCAAAAAAAGTTAAAGGAAATTGGTCGGGGATTAGCCTTTTGAAACAAACCCGGCTGCATCAAAAGACGACCCGAATACTGAGTATTCGATACAGGCTGGAGGATGCAAGATCCAAGATTATATGGTATCAGGCGGAAGTCGTTACTTATAATTATGGGCTACGTGTAAAACCCGATATAGAGCAAACAGCCATAACCTTCGTGACTTGACAATATTTGTACGGTGGTTTTACACCCACAGCAATTCCGGTGACATATATATAAAATACCCGCCCAGGTTCGGTTTTGCTTAGAAAAGGGTTCCCTGGAAACTAGGTTTACCTGGGATGTGTCCCCGCCCAGTGGATCATGTATCCTGCCTCCTGTATCGTAACTTCAGCTTGAGTCCGATGCAAGCGACTGTCTTAAAATACTAAGGTCTTATGGAGAATCAAAGATGGAAAAGGACAATCGCCAAGCATGATAACACATAACACCGATTATAAGCTGGATTTTTCCTGACTCGCTCATTACCTTGGGAAATTGGCTGCCAAGCATACATGTAGTGCTTTCAATAAGTTAAAAGCTCTATCTCGTAAATCTCGTCCAACACATATCAGAAGATTCATCCCATTAGGACCTTTCTATACCTTTCTCGGGCGGTTTATGAAAAAACTATTTTGGACAATGGGAAAATGGATTTTTGTATGGGAAAGAGTCTGCATCATTATTTTTAGGTGTTATTTAAATTATTGGATCGACAAAAAGGGTATCGGTCCGATTGTTGTTCTTCTAGTCGAACAGGATATATGGACATTTTCTTGCTCCTCCTAGATACCAAAATCAAGATTCAAAAAAAATTGACAAAGATTTCGTTTTATGTATTACTTAAAAAGCGTTTTAGAGGCATGTATCTATTCAGCTGATCCGAGAGACTTGTAACTTATACTATTCAAGTTACGTACACATGAATTCTGGTTGCGGAGGTGAGAAAGAGTCCTTTTTCATGTTTTTGATATAGTAATGGGCGCCGTTTTTGGGCATGTCACCTTACCGGTATCACAATAGAGAATACCAAAAGGAGTCTTTCAAAATCGGATACTACGAATTGCAAAAAAATCCAATGGAAAAATCGAGGAATATCTAGGGAGGGACAAAGACATTTTCGAATTGCAGATGGGCTGAGCCTTGTTTCAAAAAAGAAAATCAGGTCTCAAGAAGGATTCCTGTACAGGTCTCCTTCTCACAAGGGGTTGTGGGAAATCACCGGGTTCTGACGAAGAAGGTGTCACCGCATTGGTAAAGGGGATATTATGAGCCAGACGATGATCCGGTTAAGTGCAAGAAGAAAAATAAATAATCTAAACAGGCTGCCTTTCTTTCCACCAAAATCAAAAATTGTACCAAGGGTTGGGCCATAGAGGTATGCTTCAGAGAGTGCAACCCGTTCCTCGGGTTTGGTAAAGACGAAAGGAGCGATTTTAATGGTCAGGCGGTCTCCACAACCGCGAGTTTCCTTCGATACAACCTTCTGAATTTTTTCAACCAAAACGGAAAGTATCCTAGCATCGACTATTTCTTTCAAGATCTAGCCCATGAATCAACAACATTTACCTATGCCCCCAAGGCTTTGGAACTTTTTCCCTGGTCTATTTCAAGTAGCAATCTCCAAAATATTTGACCTATTCAAAATTGAGGAAGGATACTCCTGCTATATCAACGCGTTTACCCAAGCTCTATCTGCCTCCAGACCATTTTAGGGGTTCGAACTTGAGCTATTTTATTAAACTTACGACTATACATTCATCATCCCTAATATTCCGTTATTTGAATTATAGAGCCACCTATTAGGTGACGTCCTTTACGAAGGGGGGTGAGATATAAGTTTACTTTGATGAGGGTTCTGTAATTCTGTATTGCTATTGGTCGGGAAATCTCATTTTTGTCGTAGTATTTTTAGGTTAGAAAGAGAGGAGGTAAAGATGAAAATAGGGATACAACATGTTTTGGCAGCTGAAGAGAATACGCCTGGCGGAGAATTGGTGAAGGCATGGAATAAGCTTTTGAGAAAAAACATCGATTTGGTAAAGGCAAAGGATACCCAGGTCACTTTTCACACACCCAAGTGGGGGCTTACAGGTCTTGACCCGTTCTTCTATACGTATCTTCACCGGTTGAACGACAGCGAAACCCTGCACGGACTAATTCGGATTGAAAAAAATGGCTACGATGTGGCCTGGCCTATGTGCTGGTTCGATCCAGTCCTAAGAGAGGCGAGGCAGGCTCTTGATATTCCAGTTGTTGGACCAGCTGAATCTTCGATGCTTCTTGCTATGGCAATGGGGGCAAAATTCGGTATTGTGACTATATCGCCTGAAGCAGCCTATGATATGGAGGAAGAGGTTTTAAGGTATGGTTTCAAGGAGAGGTCTGTGAGGATTAGACCTATTCCAGCCACTGCAGAAGAGCAACTCGTAGGTCTAACTGACGCACAACATGAGATCGAATGTTTTAAAGAGGTGGCGAAAGAGCTGATAGCAGATGGCGCCGAGATACTCATCCCCGGTTGCACACTTATGGCCCCTGTACTTAGACTTGCACCCGGTGCGGAAGATAAGTATCCGAATGGGCTTACAGAGGTCGACGGAGTCCCTGTCATGGACGTTATAGGAGCCACAGTGAAAATGGCGGAAGTCCTTTACGAATTTAAGAAGGCAGGTTCTACATGGATAAGCAGAAAAGGGTTTTATGCTCGTCCATCTTCTCAGGCGCTTGACATGGCAGAAATGGTCTTAAAGTATGATAGGGGTGGTTGTTGGACTGATTGATAGACAAAAAAACATATTCCCCACCTGCCTGCAAGCCATCTGGTCTGACCTTCTGCCCAGCTTCTCAATGAGGCACAAATTTGCGAGGTCCTGGGGACGAAGTTGGGCCAGGGCGCAGACCCTACGGGTTCCGGCTCGTAGAGGCAGGAGGCTGGCCTACATGCCTGTGCCGGTTCCGATTCCTCGAGGAATCTTTGTAAATATTCGGTTATCCCATAAAGGTTGTACATTACCCCGTGAAAGGGAGGCGCCAATATATCTTCTTGCATGTTTTTTCCATGGTCGTCTGAGAAACCGACCGGGATAACCGAATATTCACGGGTTTATAGTTCCCTCCTTCATAAAAAAATATACCCATGCCTGGCCAAAGGTTGCCAAGACTAGATATTTGGCAGTTTGATTTCTTTCAAAGAGGTAAGGTGTCACTGAAAAACAAAGGTTCGAAAGATCGGAGTAGAGAGAAACGCTTTCCCTGTGAATGCTTATACGTTGTTATGGTAACTAACAGCGCATTAAAAGCTAACGCTGATACCAGCCTGGGCAAAGAAGAAACGTTCATTCAATCTCTGGGCCAGATAGGTGGCTGCATGCATACCGGTACAGTGAGAACTCCCCACACGCTGGATATTGTATTTTTCGAAAAGGATGAGTGCCTTTTCCCATTCCTCAGGCCCGGCCACACCTAAATGGGTGCCCCCCAAGACAGCATAGAACTGATCCCAGCCCCCCTTTTCCTGCAGATGTTTTAGAATAAACTCGAGCCCCGCGTGTGCGCACCCTAGGAGCACGACAGGGCCGCTGTCTGTTTCAACCACCATACTAAAATCATCCAAAAACGGATCGGGCTGCCAGCCATCCTCCGTAGGGACCACAAGTCGTTCATCCCAGCTCTTCCAGTCATCAGGTCTTTCCACTACTCCTGAAACATAGATTCCAGGACTAATCTCGGTTAGGGTTTCCACTTCATGGATCACAGCTCCTGCCGATTCTATCTGGGATCTCTCAAAAGGTATACCAATAGAAATCTTTTTCTCCTTTGCAGAGGGCAATTGGGCGTATCGAG
The DNA here is from genome assembly GCA_012961955.1 of Desulfobacterales bacterium. GTDB lineage: Bacteria > Desulfobacterota > Desulfobacteria > Desulfobacterales > DTYH01 > DTYH01. Next base: position 8,662 of record DTYH01000090.1, read on the forward strand.
GACTGAATGCGTCGGGATGTGCATACAGGGGTACTTTATCGACCCTGCCTAAGACTGCCATCAACCCTCCGGTATGGTCAAAATGCCCGTGGCTAAGAACAATCGCCTTTAATCTGGAAATATCCTTTTTCAAGGTATCAAGGTTGTTCGAAATGGCCATCCCCTGTCCGGTATCCATCAGGACAGCCTCTTCTCCTCTTTCAATAAGAATGGAAAGACCGTGCTCTCCCATAATCTTGAAGGATACGGCTGCTGTATTCTCACAAAGTATGGTAAAGGTAGTTTTCATAGATTGTCACCCCACCCTTGAGTATATTTCAGATGTATCTGTTCACGGGGCGAAAAGAAAATCTCCCCCCGCGAACAGATACGAAAGATTCAACCCCATAAACGATCATTCGAAGCCTATACCGCACGTGACGACTAGGATCTCAAGTATCTAATTACCTGAAGGCGTATGAAGATGTCAATACCGCTTATTTGAATGTTGACAAAAGGGGGCTGCAACAATATGCTCTGATATGGTAAGAATATTTCTAACATATTTAAGGTCTAAAAAGAGGATATCATTCCATCATGGGATATTGTCTCAAGATATATTTCTATCCTTTTGGTATGCTTTTTGGTTTTAGTCCGCGTTTCGATATGCGTTGGTGCATACGATGATGCACTCGGGTTTCGAGTGGCAACTGAGTTACTAAACAAAGGGAGCTATCTGGAGGCGTTAGCCGCCTATCAAGAGGTTGTAACCTATTCAGATAGCTACGATTCCAAGGCTAAAGAGCTATTTTATATGGGCACAATATACAGCCTATACCTCGATCAATACGACATGGCACTAAAACTGTACCGCAAGACCATGCAGGAATATCCTGAGAGCCGGTTTGCAGCAGATGCCTTGTTCAATACTGGGATGGTTTTGTATGAAAAAAGAGAATTCAGGGAGGCCTACAACTGTTTTCGAAGTTATCTGGACAAGTATCCGAATGGAAGTCACCGGGAGTCGGCAGAGGTATGGGCCGACAGCGCCAAGGCAGAAATAGACACAAAGAGTCCTAGGGTCCCTAGGGCCCCATACAGATTGAAAATTGACGATACAACACTACGCGTATTGATCAATGACAGGGTTTCAAGGCTCACCTTTGATACAGAAGGGAAGATAATTATTGCTGACCCGTTTCCACGAAAGACAACGTATATGGACGTCGGCCCCTTGAACGTGACAGCACAGGACAATCAGGTCGTGGTTAATGGCACGAGGCTTGGGCTTCCAGAATTCATGGTCTCAGCAAACGAAGGTATACTTGGACTGGACGGAAGACGCTACAGAGGATCTTTCAAAGTTTTGGCACAAGATGGCAACAGACTCCAACCGATTAATTATATAAGCCTTGAACATTATCTCTATGGCGTGGTTCCCCGGGAGATGCCTCACAAATGGCCCCTAGACGCACTGAAGGCCCTAGCAGTCGCTGCTCGCACGTATGCCCTCTATATAAAAAGAAAAGAGCAGGAATAAGGCGTACGATCTCGTTGCGACCACGTCATCTAGGCATATGGTGGCTACGATGCTGAAACGCCCGCGTGCAATAGAGCTGTGGATGATACAAGAGGCGAGGTTATGACGTATAATGGGAGGTTAGTCATCGCGTACTTTCATGCCAACAGCGGAGGCTTCACGGAGGATGCCAGGAATGTATGGGTGGCTGATTTACCCTACCTGCGAGGAGTGCGAGACCCATTCAGCCAAAATATACCCAAAGGGGAGTGGAAGATTTATCTTCCTTACAGGACCGTACAGGATAGACTCAACCGATATGGATTGAATGTCGGAAACATATCCGGTATCCTTGTTTGTGACGTCACTGATTCAGGACGTCCCCAAAGGATTGTCGTGATATCAAGTCTTGGAAAGACAGAGCTTAAAAGCAACGATTTCCGCATTAAGATTGGACCTACAAGATTAAAGAGTAAACTGTTCCACCTTTATGAGGAGAAAGATGGCCTTCTAATCAATGGAAAGGGGTTTGGCAACGGGGTTGGTATGAGCCAGTCGGGTCCCTATCAGATGGCAAAGGCGGGGCATAATTACAGGGAGATCCTTAGTTACTACTATAAGGGCATTCATCTCTCAAACTTGATATCCTCAAGGTGAGATGCCTGTGTTGTCAGCTGTGATTATTGGCCGATCATATGTTCCATGACTGAATCACTTGCGTCCAAAATGGTCATTTAGTGCACAAAAATTAACCGATTATAATTTTATAAGTCAATTTTTTCAAAACGCTGAATTGTCACCAATGGGCTTTTTTACGAGATCACCATTATTCAATGTCATGAAACGGAGATCAAGAAGCCTGGTAAATGCTTTTGGGCTGGCGATAATCGCTGTCTGGATCATCCTTATCCTTCTTCTGGTGAAGAAGGTCTGCTGGGAGGAGGGCACGGGTATTAGGATTGCCTCCTTGAAAAAACTCGATTTAGAACTTACTCCCCATGAATCCTGGTTCGCCATTTATCATGGTCGGAAGAAGATAGGATATACCTACAGCATACTCAGGCAAGGAAAGAACCGATACGAAATAGAAGAACACCTTTTTATGCGTCTTCGAACAATGGGGCTTGTACAGACAGTGGCGGCAAGAACTGAGGCATTCCTTAACCCTGATAGTTCTCTTGATTCTTTTAGGTTCGGGCTGAAGTCGGGGACGATTGAATTTGAGGCAAGGGGTCATGTAAAGGATAATAGGTTAATCCTTTATACAGGCTCAGGTCCAAACTTACAAAAAACAGTTATTTTGCTTGCTGAAAAGCCGTTTTTACCGACGGGTGTGTGGTCATACCTTAGCCGGAGTACCCTTAGGGTGGGAGCTCATTATCGGTTCGTCATTTTCGATCCAATGGTTTTGAGCGAAAGGCCTTTTGATCTGTATGTGGAGGCTTTTGAGACCATTCCTATCGACGGAAAAACTTACGAGGCGTTCAAGGTGCGAACTGAGTGTATGGGTCTCAATCTATATACTTGGATAGGAACAGACGGTGAACGGCTAAAGGAAGAAGGTATTATGGGTCTCAGCATAGTGAAGACGTCGAAGGAACTAGCCACTTCTGGCATAGTGAAAGATGCTGGTGTAGATCTGGTTGAGGCGGTCTCCATCCCATCAAATGTGACTCTTGAACCAAATAAGATCGTCTATTTGAAAGTTCGAGTGAGCGGGATTGATCTTGAAGGTCTGGATCTTGATACCGGACGTCAGCACATTGAAGGGGCTGATCTTACAATACGCAAGGAAGCTCTCCCTTTATCATATACAGAAGAAGGCTTACATGTCGGGAAAGACTTAAGCGAGTATCTGAAACCCAGTCTGTTGGTTCAAAGTAATCATCCGGAGATAAGAAGCATGGCAAGCAAAATTGTAGGCCAGACAAAAGGTGTGGCTGCATCTCGTAAGATCCTGGAATGGGTCCACAAGAACCTGATCAAACGTCCAACCCTTTCTATTCCCACCGCACTAGACACCCTTGAACGCCGAACAGGTGATTGTAACGAGCATGCAGTGCTCTTAGCCGCCCTTTTACGTGCCATAGGGATTCCTGCAAAGGTGTGTACCGGTCTTGTTTATAGCAAAGGCCGTTTCTACTATCATGCCTGGAACGAACTCTATCTAGGTGACTGGATTACCGCAGACCCCCTGATGGGGCAGATGCCTGCTGACGTAACGCATATCAAGTTTGTGGAGGGGGAAGCAGCAAGGCAGGCCGATATAGCGCGAATAATTGGACGTATAAAGCTAACAGTCCTGGAGTCAGGTTAGTTTTTCTCCATATATGGAGAACTGGTGGTTTCGTAAAAAGTCCGATCTTGCTCTCTCACGGGGCAAGATGTCCTTCTAAAACGACTTTATTATTAAGAATCTGTATTATGCATGATAGTATTGGACCGTTTAACTAAGAGATACGGAAAGTTACTGGCAGTGAACGACGTAAGCCTGGAGGTCCGGCCAGGAGAGATATTTGGGTTTTTGGGACCAAACGGGGCAGGAAAGACCACGACTATCAAGATGATGGCAGGTCTTTTGAGGCCGACGTCCGGAAGGATTATAATAGATAAGAAAGATATGGCCAAGGATCCCGTTGGCGCGAAGCAGGTTATCGGGTTTATACCGGATCGTCCTTTCCTCTACGAAAAGCTGACGGGTACGGAATTTCTTTATTTTATTGCCACCATGTACGGAGTAGACACAAACCTCCACCAGCAAAAGATAAGACAGCTTTTGTCTCTATTTGAATTGGAGGAGTGGGGCGGGGAGCTGATTGAAAGCTATTCTCATGGAATGAAGCAACGTCTGGTCATGTGCGGAGCATTAATACACGATCCCAAAGTGATTATTGTGGATGAGCCAATGGTTGGTCTGGATCCTAAAGGGGCCAAACTGGTCAAGATGCTTTTCCGGTCTCTCGCCCGTAAAGGGGTAAGTATATTTATGTCCACACATACCCTCGCCATTGCTGAAGAGATGTGTCATCGAATAGGGATCATTCACGAGGGACGACTGATCGCCCTTGGAACCCCTTCTGATCTGAGAGCTAGGGCAGGGATATTCGATTCAAACTTTGATGAAGTCTTCTTAAGGCTAACAGAGGAGGCGCCCCTTGTGGAAGAAATCTTTGGCGAGCTGTGATCGGTTATGTCACTTTCGAGAGTGTTACTGGTTTAAAGTAACAGGGGAGGAGCACCAAATACTGGGATCGGGGGATAAATGGTAGATGGGTAGAATAAGATTGGTTTCCTCTGACCTTAATGGCACCCTCGTCCATCAGCACACCATGAAGGACATGATAAGACTATACTTTCCCGATGAGCCGGAAAGATATGAAAAGGCAAACAGTGCATTTAAGAAACAGACAGAAGGCCACTTAAGCATGAAGGAGGTATTTGCCATTGCAGGGCCTTTGACCAGAGGGATTACGTTGAGGCAGGCTATCATGTATGCCATTAACGAGATGAGGTACGTAAATGGCTTCAAAACCTTAATAGACACGTTAGCCAAGGCCAATATCTTTTTTGTTATAAATTCAACCGGGTATACCATCACCATTGAGGTTATAAGAGCTGTATACGGGTCAGACAAGATCTATGGTGCTATTTGTAACAATCTTATATTTGGCCGGTATGGAAGACCCGAATGGCGTATTTCAGATTTTGAGCTTACCTTGCTTATAAATGAGTATATTTGGAATCCGGAAAAGAGAAGGGAGAAAATATACGACCTGGTAAGGGCTACCGGAGAAATTGAGTTAGGTATTGCAGACGAACACGCAAAGGCAGAATTGATTTTTGCCAAGGCAAAAAAGTTGGGCATTGAACCCGACCAGGTGGCGCATATCGGTGATACTATGGGAGATAGTATGGGCTTATATGGAGTAGCAAAAAAAGGGGGGTTGGGCGTGGCATTCAATTATAATGATGCTCTTGAGGAATTCTTAATAAAGAGATTAGAAGATGAATACATACCCGGCAGGATTATCTTTATTGATAAAAAGGGCGAAGACTCCAACCTCGAAAAGGTCCTACCCTATCTGCTTGCCTGAGGTAAAATTCTATGATTTACAAGATTCTGGTTTTACCGATTGGAACTTATCTGATATGTTCTATACCCTTTGGTCTATTGTTGACCCGAGTATTCAGTGATGTAAATATATTAGAGGCAGGAAGCAAAAATATTGGTGCGACCAATGTCTTGCGGCTTACCGGAAAATGGCTTGCACTATTTACGTTCACAGGAGATATGTTAAAAGGGGCGGTTCCAGTTTATCTGGCCGTACGTTGGATGGGCCTGAGCAGCTGGCAGGGAGAATTGTATGTATCTTTGGTAGTTATTTCGGCATTATGTGGTCATACCTTTTCCGTCTTCTTGGGTTTTAAGGGCGGAAAAGGGGTAGCCACTACGGTTGGGTGCTTTGTGGTCATTTCACCTCTTACTATTCTTTCCTCTCTTTTAGTCTTTATTCTTGTGGTCTATATTTGGGGCTATGTCTCCGCAGGCTCTCTTTCTCTGGCCCTTACCCTGCCAGTTGCCATATGGTTTCAGACCCATTCCATAACGCTGAGCATTTGCGCCGTCTTAGTGTGTGCATTCATATTCTGTCGCCATAAGGACAACATAAAGCGTATTATAGCAGGTACAGAGGATAAATTCTTAATGAAATTCGAAAAATGATAAGCATATCCCATTACGGCTTAGTTGAGAGGTGATGTCTAGAGATTTTTTCTTGACTGACCCATGGTATTCTTTTATTATTAAAAATTTATGCTATCTATCCACAAACGATCTCTTAAAGGATAGGAGACTAGATAACTTAGCAACTCAAGTTTCGCGCGGCTAATTTAAAAAAACTCGGGCTTCACCCTCAGACAGGTTGAAATTTTTAACGGCATGAGAATCTTGGATCTTTTTCCAAGATTGCTCAGAGTCGTTTGCAAGATGGCCTTTTTTTAAAGCCATCAAGGTCTCAAATGAGCCATGTTTTTTCCACAAAAGCGTTTGTGTTAAAGGGGTTTGTTGTATGTTAAGGCGCGAAACTTGAGTTAGCAATTCATAAGTGAGTGATTTGTGATTTATTGGAGAAAAAACCCCGTTTATGCACGGAGCCCGGATAGAATTTCTCACACGAATGCCTGATCAGATAATATACTCTTGAGGATAACTATGCTTCTAGCTGAAAAGAAAATAGAAGTCAATATCGAAGACGAGATGAAGCGCTCATATCTTGACTATGCCATGAGCGTGATCATTGGGCGTGCCCTCCCGGACGTGCGTGATGGCCTTAAACCGGTACACCGTCGAATCCTTTTTGCCATGCACCAGCTAAAAAACGACTGGAATAAACCGTTTAAGAAGTCAGCACGCATTGTGGGTGATGTTATTGGTAAGTTCCATCCTCATGGAGATGCCGCAGTCTATGATACCATAATCCGTATGACTCAGGACTTCTCCCTCCGATATCCCCTGATCGATGGTCAGGGCAACTTTGGATCGGTCGATGGCGATCCAGCCGCAGCGATGAGGTACACAGAGATCCGGATGGCTCGGCTGGCCCATGAAATGCTAGAAGACATCGATAAAGAGACGGTCGATTTTGTTCCCAACTATGATGAATCCCTTACCGAACCTGCTATTTTGCCGGCCAAGCTACCCAATCTCCTCATAAACGGCTCTTCTGGGATTGCCGTGGGTATGGCTACCAATATCCCGCCTCACAATATATGTGAGGTGATCGACGCTATAGTGGCCTATATAGACAATCCTGATATTTCCACAAGAGAGCTGATGAACTTTGTTCACGGGCCGGATTTTCCTACCTCAGGGATTATTTACGGAACCGAGGGTATTCGTAATGCTTATGAGACAGGCCGGGGCATCATAAAAATCCGGGCTCGAGCAATTATAGAAAAGGATAGAAGGACGGGCAGAGAGAGTATAGTGGTGACAGAGATTCCGTATCAGGTGAACAAGGCCCGGTTGATAGAAAAGATTTCCCAGTTAATGAAAGACAAGCGCATCGAGGGCATCCAGTTTGTACGGGATGAGTCGGACAGGGAAGGGATGCGGATCGTAATAAATTTAAAAAAGGGTGAGATCGCTGGAGCGGTAGCTAACCAGCTGTATAAATTCACCCAGATGGAGACCACCTTCGGGATTATACTCCTCGCCATCGTTAACGGACAGCCCAAACTTCTTAGCTTAAGGGAGATGATCTTCCACTTTGTGGAACACCGTAAAGGGATTGTTATCCGTCGTACACGGTACGAGTTGAACAAGGCCGAAGCCCGTGCACATCTTTTGGAAGGCCTTAAAATCGCTCTGGATAATCTGGATGAGGTGGTGACCATTATCCGTTCATCCAAGACCCCCAGCGAGGCAAACGATCGTCTCATAACCCGCTTTAAGCTTACGGATAAGCAGGCACAGGCAATATTGGATATGCGACTTCAGAGGCTAACCGGCCTGGAACGGGACAAGATCTTAGACGAGTACGAAGAAACATTGAAATCGATCGCAAGGTATCGTGAGATACTGGCAAGCGAACAGCTGGTATTGAACATAGTTAAAGATGAGTTGCAGGATTTGAAGGACAAATATGGCGATGAACGTCGTACAGAGATTGTTGAGGCAACAGAAGCGATAAAGCTGGAAGATCTGATTGTGGAAGAAGACATGGTGGTTACCATTACTCACACAGGGTATATCAAAAGGAATCCGATTACCCTCTACAATAGTCAGAGGCGCGGAGGAAAAGGAAGGTTTGGTGTTACTGTAAGTGGTGAAGATTTTGTCGAGTTTCTATACGTAGCGTCTACCCATTCCACATTCCTCTTCTTTACTAACAAAGGACGCGTATACTGGCGTAAAGTTCACGAGCTCCCCCTGGGAGGACGTTTGACACGGGGTAAGGCGATTGTTAACCTTCTGGCCCTTGGAACCAATGAAAAGATAGCCACTGTGCTTCCAGTCCGGACCTTTGAACCGGGAAGGATGGTTATCATGGCCAGTCGTTATGGCTTGGTCAAAAAGACTTCTCTTGTAATGTACAGCCGTCCCAGAGTAGGGGGAATAATTGCCCTCAATATGGTGCCTGGGGATGAGCTGATAGCTGCACGAATAAGTGATGGCACCCAGGATATCTTTTTGGGATCAAGGTCTGGAAAGTCGATCCGGTTTCACGAGTCACAAGTGCGAGAAACAGGGCGCGTATCAAGAGGGGTGATCGGAATGAGACTTGCTGGAGATGACTGTCTCGTGGGTATGGAGGTCTTAAGTGGCGGCCAGACCTTGTTGACAGTAACAGAGCACGGTTACGGTAAAAGAACGGCTGTGGAGGAATACCCTCTACAGGGTCGAGGAGGTAAGGGGGTAATTACTATAAAGACCACAGAAAGGAACGGACGTGTGGTAGCTATTCTTCTGCTGACAGATAAAGATGACCTAATACTGATGACTGATCGTGGTAAGATCATAAGGATGCCGGTAAAGGATATCTCAGTCATCGGCCGAAACACTCAGGGGGTGCGTTTGATAGAAATGGAGCCAGGAGAGCGGGTGATCGGAGCGGCCAGACTGGCCGAAAAGGATGTCTAGGGAGAATAAGTATGTTATGCGTATAGGAGTAGTAGGCGCTGGTAGCTGGGGAACGACACTTGCTAATCTGCTTGCAGAAAAAGGGTTCAGGATAGACCTGTGGGTGTATGAACCTGAGGTCTATGAAGATATTTTACAACATCGAGAAAACAGTCTCTACCTCTCTGGGGTTAAACTTTCTGAAAATATCGATCCACACATAGAGCTTGCCGATGTTGTTCAGGATAAAGATGTGGTTCTGATGGTAGTACCGTCACACGTTTTTCGGGGTGTGGCAAAGAGCATAGTAGGCTGTCTTTCACATGAAACCATCCTGGTCAGTGCTTCAAAGGGGATTGAGAACGAAACTCTTTTGACGATGTCCGGGATACTAAAAGAGATCTTACCATCATCCTTTCATAATCGCCTGGCTGTACTTTCGGGTCCAAGTTTTGCTCGTGAGGTCTGCAGAAAGATACCAACCGCCGTGACCGTCTCTGCCGCCGACTTAAGGGTAGCACAAAGACTCCAAAAGATCTTTGCTACCCCTTACTTCCGTGTTTACACGAGTACAGATGTAATTGGTGTAGAACTGGGAGGGGCATTGAAAAACGTGATTGCTATTGCTGCGGGTGTCTCTGATGGCTTGGGTTTGGGGGACAATACTAGGGCAGCACTGATCACAAGGGGTCTTGCTGAAATAAGAAGGCTTGGCCTGAAGCTGGGAGCCGATCCCATGACCTTTAGCGGCCTAGCCGGTTTAGGAGACCTGGTCCTTACATGTACAGGAGATTTAAGCCGTAATCGTACTGTAGGGAAGAAGCTGGGGGAAGGGATGAAGCTGGAGTCGATCGTGTCCGAGATGCGAATGGTTGCAGAAGGGATAAAGACCGCGAAATCAGTATACAATCTGGCACAGAGAGAAGGTGTTGATATGCCCATCGTGGAACAGGTATACTTGATGCTTTATAAGGGTTTAAAACCTGTCGAGGCGCTCCATACCCTGATGAGTCGTGAATTAAAGTATGAATTGTATGATATCTAGACTGTAAGATGGGTGAAAGAATTGTCCATACCGGAGAGGGGCATCGCCGCCGTCTACGTGAGAAATTCCTTAAATCAGGATTGGGAGGCTTTCATGATTATGAAGTGATTGAGCTTCTCCTTACCCTTGGCACTCCAAGGAAGGACTGCAAACAGCAGGCAAAAGAGGCTTTGAAGCGTTTTAAGACATTTCAAGGGGTTATTGAGGCTCCGGTTGAGGAGCTCCAGAAGATCAAGGGTATTGGACCACATAACGTGTTTGGAATAAAGTTCGTGCAGGCGGTTGCTGAGCGATATCTTCAGAAAAAGCTGATAAATAGAGAGGTTATTAGCTCTTCCAAAGACCTTTTCAATTATCTATATTTTTCAATGCGGGATAAAGATAGAGAACGTTTTATGGTCATATTCCTGAACGCTCAGAATAGGATAATCGCAGTGGAAACCCTATTTGAGGGGACGCTTACGGCAAGTAGTGTGTATCCCCGGGAGGTAGTTAAGGTAGTACTTAGGCATAATGCCGCTGCTGTTGTGCTGGTACACAACCATCCTTCTGGAGAGCCAAGACCATCTAATGATGATAAGGTTATCACTAGGGAATTGGTACACGCCTGTCGCACGATAGGGGTACTTGTTCATGACCATCTGATCATAGGCGACAATACCTACTTCAGTTTTGCAGATCATGGTTACATTGCTGAGATGAACCGTGAGTATGAAGCTCGGATACACAGGGCGAATTTATAGGTGTTTCTATCACCCCTAAAGGTGTGAATATTCGGTTGCCCCATAAAGCTTGTACATTACCCCTGTGAAAGGCAGGGGTCAATATATCTTTTTGCATGAGGGCAACTCCGAAAGGAGTGAAGAGTGAAAAGTTAACAGTGAAGAGTTTTTCTTTTGACATTTTTGCTGGTTCCGGGATAGCGGTGCGTAGTTCATACTGGCTATACTAAATTTGTCGGACCTATCACCTCTTTCCTCGCCCATTTTCATGTCTCGTTGTGACGATCGGGTCATAGGGGTTCCATGATATGAGTTCAGATAAGACCATTTATTTAATTGACGGGAGCGCCTATATATATCGCGCCTATCATGCCATCCCACACCTGTCCACTTCAACAGGCTTGTCAACAAACGCCACCCTTGGATTTACAAAGATTCTTATCAAGCTCTTAAACGAAAAGAACCCTCAGTTTATCGCTGTTGTATTTGATTCCAGAGGTCCCACTTTTCGTCACCACATATATGAGGAATACAAGGCCAATCGCCCTCCCATGCCTGATGATCTGGCCGAACAGATACCGTATATCAAGGAGATAGTTCAGGCACTGAATATCTCTACTTTTGAGGAGGCCGGTTACGAAGGTGATGACATTATTGGAACCATGGTGCAACGAGCAGAAAAGAGCGGATTTAGAACGGTGATGGTAACCGGAGATAAAGATTTTCGGCAGCTTATAACAACTAAGTCGATAATCTGGGATCCAATGAAGGATCAAATTACGGATTATCTAAAAATCAAACACGACTACGGTCTGGAGCCCTCGCAATGGATAGACGTTCTGGCCCTAACCGGTGATATCTCTGATAACATCCCCGGTGTTCCTGGAATTGGGGAAAAGACAGCACTTGCGCTGATCAAAAGATTCGGCAGTCTTGAGGTATTATACGAAAACCTAGATCAGATTACCAAAAAGAAACAACGAGAAAACCTGCGCGCCTTTCGAGAACAGACGTTCTTGAACCGTAGGCTGGTCACGATAGAGACGAATGTGCCGATAGATATTGATTTTGAGTCTCTTAAGCTCTCCTCTCCTGATAATGAGAGGCTTGGGGATATCTTTAAGAGGCTTGAATTTCGTCAGCTTCAGAAGGTGTTTCCTTTGAATAGTACCGAAGCCGGAACTGTAAACTATCAGGCCGTTCATGATAAGGATGCCCTTCTTAAGTTGATCGATCGGCTAAAGAAGGCGGAAGTCCTTGCTTTAGACTTGGAAACCACGTCGACCGATCCTATGCGAGCCAGGATTGTAGGCCTTTCCTTTGCCTTCAGTCCACATGAAGCCTATTATATACCCTGCCGACACAACTATAAAGGGGTAGAGGCACAGCTGGACCTACAAGAGACACTGGACGCCCTCAAGCCTGTACTGGAAGACCCTCGAATTGTCAAGGGTGGACAAAACATAAAATATGACTGGATAGTCCTTGCACGGGAGGGGATAAATCTTAAGGGTGTTAGGTTCGATACCATGATCGCATCCTATCTTTTGAACCCCTCCCTTAAGGCCCACAATCTGGAAAACATTGCTTTAGACTATCTCGGGCACAAGATGATCTCGTACAAGGAGGTTGTTGGACAGGGGAAAAATGCCTTAGGCTTTGAGCAGGTGCCAATAGAAGAAGCCGTCCCATATGCGTGCGAGGATGCGGACATAAGCCTCAGGGCCTGGAAGGTGCTTGAGCCTAGGTTGAAACAGGAGGGATTTGAGGACCTCTTTTATAAGGTGGAGATGCCGCTTGTACAGGTATTGGTCGAGATGGAGATGACAGGGATCAGGGTGGATAAGGACCATCTAATTTTGCTATCCAAAAAGTTTGAACGCGAGATAGAGCAGATCGAGGACCAGATCTATTCCCTTGCAGGTGAATCGTTTAATATCAATTCGCACCAGCAGCTGGGTCGAATCCTGTTTGAGAAGCTGAAACTACCTATCCAAAAGAAGACGAAAAAGAAGACAGGGTACTCTACTGATGTGGAGGTTCTTACCGCCCTTTCCCTTGTGCACGAACTTCCGGCCCTGGTGTTGCGCTATCGAACACTTAACAAGCTAAAGACTACGTATGCCGATGCCCTTATAGAACTTATCAATCCGGATACGGAACGTATCCACACTTCTTACAACCAGACCATTACTGCCACAGGACGTCTGAGCAGCAGCGATCCAAACCTGCAAAACATCCCAGTGCGCACTGAAGAGGGTAGAGAAATCCGGGCAGCCTTTGTCCCACGTACGGGCTGGCTGATCCTATCGGCTGACTATTCCCAGATTGAGCTACGTGTTTTAGCCCATTATTCTAAGGATCCCATTCTAGTTAAGGCATTTCAGAAGGACGAAGATATACATCTTAGGACCGCTGCACAGGTCTTTCAGCTATCCCCTCCCTTTGTCACGTCTGAGATGCGAAGACAGGCCAAGGTGATAAATTTTGGCATCATCTACGGAATGAGCCCATTTAGGCTGGCAAAGGAGCTCGGGATAGGAAACAGGACGGCAAAGAGGTACATCGATAACTACTTTAAAGAATACCAGGGAGTTCATGAATTTATAAAATATGTCGTTGACGAAGCAAGAAAGAACGGTAAGGTTACGACCCTGCTTGGCCGTCACCGCTATATTCCAGAGATCAGGAGTAAGAACCGAAAGACCCGGGAGCTGGCTGAACGATTGGCTATAAACACGCCCATCCAGGGAACAGCCGCGGATTTGATCAAGCTGGCCATGATCCGAACCCGAGAGGCAATATATAGATGCGGATTGGAGACGAAGATGTTACTTCAGGTCCATGACGAACTGGTCTTTGAGGTGCCTGAAGACGAACTAGAAAAAGCGGAAGAGGTAATCAGAAAGGAGATGGAAGGTGTCTATCAGTTAGACGTTCCTTTAAAGGTGGATACGAAGTGGGGAAACAACTGGGCAGAGGCGCACTAAACAGGGTTTGCTGTCTTTTGACGGTCTTGTAAAAAAGTCTAATTTTGTTCTCTACGTGAGCAATCTTTGGATTCAGAATTCGGCTGCCTAGATTTCAAAAACTCGGGCTTGCACCCTCCAACAGTTGGAACTAGACCCATTCTCTGAATCTTCTTTAAAAATTGCTCAATGTCGTCCGGAAAACGACTCTTTACGAGTGAGTCATCTTTTCATACTCCGCCATTTCTTGAGGCGCTTATTTATAATCTTCTCATAACCGCGATCATTAGGAACAAAGAATATCTGACCCTGTAGCGTTTCGGGCAGGTAGTCCTGAGCGGTATAGGCATCCTTGAAATCATGGGCGTACTTATACCCCTTCCCGTATCCTAAATCCTTCATTAAGCTCGTAGGTGCATTTCGGATATGGAGCGGGACAGGCAGGGTACCGGTTTTTCTAATCGTCTCCTTTACCTTTGTAGAGGCTGCATAGAGGGAATTGCTCTTGGGAGCACATGCGAGGTAGACTGCTGCCTGTGCCAGCGCTAAGTCCCCCTCGGGAAGACCGAGAAAGCGAAAGGCTTCCATAGCCGAAACGGTTATTGACAATGCCTGCGGATCTGCGTTCCCTATATCTTCAGACGCGAACCGCACCATCCTTCTCGCAATATAAAGGGGATCCTCCCCTGCTTCAAGCATCCTTTCCAGCCAGTAGAGGGCAGCATCAGGATCGCTTCCTCTCAAGCTTTTGTGGAACGCAGATATCAGATTATGGTGTTCCTCACCGCTCTTGTCGTATATTAGTGCCTTTCTCTGAATAGCCTTCTCCACATCGGAGAGTGTAATATGGCGCACCCCATCTCTACCAGGTTTTGAAAGGGAAGTGGCTATTTCTAAGCTGTTCAGGGCAGTCCTTGCGTCCCCGTCTGCTGCTTTGACAATATACCTAAGACCGTCCTCATCTATGTCAGGTTTCAGGTGCCCCAGTCCATTCTTTGTGTCAGAAATAGCTCTCCTTAGAATAAGGAATAGCTCATCATCGGAGAAGGGATAAAGGACAATCACACGCATCCTCGAAAGGAGGGGTGGAATCACCTCAAAGGATGGGTTCAAAGTAGTGGCTCCAATCAGGGTGATCAGCCCAGTTTCCACGTGGGGAAGGAAGGCGTCCTGCTGGGCCTTGTTGAAGCGGTGAATCTCGTCCACAAATAGGATTGTTTTCCTCTGATGATAGCGCCGTTCCTTTTTTGCCTCTTCGATGACAGTCCTGATCTCCTTTACCCCGGACAACACCGCAGAAAAGGTACTAAAATGGGAGCCGGTTTCCTGGGCTATCAGGCGTGCCAGCGTGGTCTTTCCACAACCAGGAGGTCCCCAGAGGATTAATGAAAAGATTCTATCCTCTTCGATTGCTCGACGTAGGAGACCGTCTTTACCGAGAACATGGGCCTGACCCACGAATTCCTCCAGTCTCTTTGGGCGCATCCTTTCCGCAAGCGGACGAGATGCCTTTTCAAACATCTTCTCCTGACGCTCAAAAAGATTCATGATTAAGGCTCCTTAAAAGGACGAACTCGGTATTTCAGCTAACTATTACACATATCTTAGAAAATCCTACCAGTATTTCACGCATAAATCAACCATACAAAAAAAGGGGCTTCCTTCATCCATGCTCCCAGAAAACTAAACCCAGGTTCCCCTTGAAAAAAAGCTTGACAAAGACAACCAGTTGTAAGTATATATAAAAAAGTGGTTTTTTTTGGACACATACGAATACAAACTATTCGTAACTATTTACTCTTTACACTTACATGGCGGCCGTGGATATACTTCTTTAGGCAGCACGTCAAAGTACTATGCCGTACCCTCTAGCTTCGAGTGCCCTGCCGTACGAGCAACTCATGAATTCCCGGTGCCCTCGTCACGTTGTAACATCTGACAAGGTCCTCAGGCTTAAGCTGGTCTCTGAACTCTGGCCCTTGATTCCTTATTCCCGGGTATCTTTGTGGCGTCCTGTATAAAACGCGCCATGATTGTGCGCCGATAGCACAGGGCCAAAATGCGACACCTTTGCACAGCCCCCCTTTCTGCTCGTTCCCATGATCGTTTTGACCCGTCCATGGGCTCGCTCATCAAGGTGCCAGTTCACAACGTATTTCAGTTGTTCCATGATACGCGGGACATTCCTGTCCCGCCCTTAATATTCGGCTCGTCCTTTCAAACACCTCATATTTTTCTGTCTGCCGTGGGCCGTTCACCCCGTTAAATTTCCCAGCGAGGAACCCTACTTAAGCCCGGGTGAACTTCGCCCGGATGGGTATCCTCAGGAAGGTTATAATGGTCTCTCAAATCGGTTATACAAAGGTCTCAATAGTACGAGGATCCATTAATGGCTTGGAATCAGATTTTTTAGAGGTAGGGCCGCTCTTCCTTTCCCGGGTAGGCTTTGTTTGCTATTATCTCTTTCCAAATGATGACGATACCCAAGGCGAAACATACGAGCGGTACCCTAAGAGCTGGCGATTTTCGTGCCAGTACGAGGGGTCTGTTCGCCAAACAAAAGTTCGTTTGAGGAGTCATTAAGACGTTTTTAGACAGAGTAAAAACGGATGTTGGCTTGGCGAACAGACCACTGGGAGGAGGCAGGATCAAATGGATTACCTGGAAAAGATAGCATCCCATGTTGAGGAAGGACGAAACTCCGATATTGGTAATTGTGTGGATTTGGCTCTAAGAGAAGGGATTCCAGTTAGGGATGTCGTAGAGAAGGGTATTGTGGCAGGCATAGAGCGCCTGGGAGAGAAGTGGAAGGAGGGTAAAGCGTACCTGCCAGAGGTTCTTATAGCTGTAAGGGCGGCCCAGGCTGGCTTTAAGTTTCTGGAGCCTGCATTGGCAAAGAGCACTCCGGTGACCAAGGCGAAGGTAATTATCGGCACCATTGAGGGGGATATGCATAGTATTGGGAAGGATCTGGTAAAGCTGGTATTACAGGCCAGCGGCTTCACTGTGATAGACCTCGGGGTGGACGTAACACCTGGCAGGTTCCAGCAGGTAGTAGCTGATGAAAAGCCTGACATTTTAGGGATTTCCGCTCTTCTCACCACGACGATGACCTCCATCCCTCGGGTTGTAGAGGCCTTGACCGAAAGCGGCCTAAGGCCGGGTGTCAAAGTAATCCTAGGTGGCGCACCACTGGATGAGGAATTTGCCCGAAAGGCTGGTGCTGATGCATACGCCAAGGATTGTTTCCAAGCAGCAGAGCTAGCCACAACGTTTGTGCAGTTGAGTAGATAGAAGTAGCCAGGCTCTTGCCTAAACAAAGCCGAAAAGGTTCTTTGCTTGGCAACGGGCCGCAGATGGATAATATCTCATATCTGGTGGGCAAGGAGGAAATCATGACATCCCGGGAACGATTTCTAAAGATTGCTCGTTTCCAGTTGCCCAATGCCATCTATTTATCACCATATACACAGGGCGTTTGGCACAAGACCCTGGAGCGATGGGTCGCAGAGGGCGCTCCCCAGGAGATTCTAACCGATAATGTAGCCCGATATAGATACTTCGAGCTGGACCGAATCGGCATGGTACGTGTTGAGGCTAGCCTCATCGCTTTAGGGCCGAAAGGTGGCGCACCTTTCATCCCTCCTGTCAGACCCCGGTTTGAATCCAGGGTACTGGAAGAGGACGAGAGATCCAGGGTTCGCATCAATGAGGCTGGCGTCACCATACGGGAATTTAAGGATGATCCAGAGAGGATGCCCCTATGGCTGGATTACCCGGTAAAAAATAGAAAGGACTGGGATGAATACAAAAAGAGGCTGGATCCTCATCACCCGGAGAGATGGCTGGTAAAGGATTGGGACTCTTACGCCGATCGTCTCAGCAAACGCGATTATCCCTTAGGCCTGGACGTAGGGAGCTTTTTCGGCTTGCTACGCGAAGTTGTAGGAGCAGAGAAGCTCCTGCTCCTGTTTTATGATGACCCCCAGTTCGTCGAAGATATGATGGTCCATATGGAATACTTCTCAATCCAGATTGTGGAGCGTGTCCTCAAAGATATTCAGGTAGACTTTGCGTTCTTCTGGGAGGATATGGCCTGGAAGGGAGGCTCTATGATCTCCCCCGAGATGTTCCGAGAGTTCATGATGCCTCATTATAAGAGGGTAACCAGCCTCCTTCGCAGTCAGGGTGTGGACATCATCATGGTAGATTCCGATGGCGATATCAACGAGCTTATCCCTTTATGGATAGAGAGCGGTGTTAACGGAATGTGGCCCCTGGAGGTCCAGGCGGGAGTAGATGCCGTCGAGATCAGGAAGAAGTTTGGCAAAGAGTGCATCCTGTGGGGAAATATAGATAAGAAAGCCCTTGCCCAAGGCAAGGAGGCCATCAAGGAGGAAATCGATAAAAAGGTACCCTTCCTGATCTCCGAAGGGGGTTATTTCCCAGGCCCTGACCACTTTATACCTGAGGACGTCTCCCTTGAGAATTTCCAGTTCTATCTTGAATATCTTCGCAGCCTTGATCAAAGCTGAAGGAGTCAGGCGCCTGTTTGGCCTTCTCCCTTTTACGATATGCACTGATCCAATTCGAAGCGTATTCGTCACGTCCCATACATAGATCTGCCGCCAAAACAGCCATAACTATTTGCTCATTAAGGGGGTTGGTGATGGGACAGGTAATCCCGCACCGTATAGCCATGGCTATGAAAGTTGCGTTAATGGCCGAACGTTCAGGAATCCCAAACGAGATATTACTGCAGCCCATGGTTATGTTAACACCGAATTTCTTCACAAGAGTCTCAACGGAGTCAAGGGCTATCCTGCCTGCCTTGTGGTCTGTTCCTATAGACAGGGCTAAAGGATCAATAATAATGTCTTCAAGGGGAATACCAATTTTTGTTGCCCGTCCTATAATTTTTCCTGCTATTGAAAGGCGACTTTCCAGATCTGTCGGGATACCTTTATCATCAATGGTCAATCCAATTAGGGCTGCCCCATATTCTTTGGCCAGGGGTAAAATGGCTTCCAGCTTGCTTTCCTTCCCGTTAACCGAATTAATCAGGGCCTTCCCTTCATAGATTTTTAACGCGGCTTCCAATGCCTTGAGATTCGTAGTGTCGATACAAAATGGGGCGTCTGTTACTTCGCGCACTGCTTTCATGATTTCAACGAGCAGGACGGGCTCGTCCATTTGAGGGACGCCAGCGTTGATGTCAAGGATTGCAGCGCCTGCTTTCACCTGTGCAACAGCATCCTTGCGAACAATATCGAACTTGCCTCGTCTTAATTCTTCCTGTAACTTCTTGCGACCTGTCGGGTTTATGCGCTCTCCTATTATGACTGTCGGAAGGTTACGATTGATGGAGACTTCCTTACTCCCAGATCTAACGGTTGTAGTAAGGCTCTCTACCACTTATCTTTTTCCTCCCTTATTCTCCTTTTTTCATCCGCAGCTATTGTTGATAAAGGATTTCTGGCAACAATATCGACTCCAGATGTGGGAACGGGTCTTTCATGTGGGGAATATACATGGCGTCAATGAATTCCTCTTGGAAATCGTTGTCTCTAGCTAGGTCGATGTATTCGACATTCCGTGCCACCCAGTTGGCTTCAGCCCTCTTGTCCCGGTTTAATAAGGCAGCGAGAGCACCAGCACCGGCTGAGTTCCCCACAGCAACGATCTTCCTTGGATCGCAGTCAGGGATCATTCCCATGATCAGGACCTTGATTGGATCTGTGTGAATTCCAAAGCCACCGGCAATCTTGATTACATCGACCTGTTTCACTCCCCATCTTCGCATGAGCAACTTACAACCCGAATAGATAGCGGCTTTGGCCAGTTGGATCTGCCTGATATCCTTTTGCGTTATAGTTATGTCCCTGCCGATCGCCGTCTCTCTGGCCCAGGCAATAACGAATTCTGGTTGCCTTATGTCAGGGTTGATACGATATCGAGGGGATTTCTGTTCCCGCCGGAAGACCCCAGTTCTTGTTATGATGCCTGCCCGGTAAAGTTCTGCCAATATTTCCAGGATTCCCGAACCGCAGATGCCGCGCGTCTTTAATTCACCAGGGCTTGCATAGTTGGACCAGACATCGCTTGCGACTACTTTATAGATGACCTCATGGGACTCGGGATCAATCCTGATGTGCTCAATTGCCCCGGGTGCAGCACGCATACCGAATGTGATGTGAGACCCCTCAAAAACCGGGCCAGTAGCGCAAGAAGTGGACATCAATCGTTTCCTGTTCCCGATGACCAATTCTCCATTGGTCCCAATGTCTATAATCAGATGAACCTGGTCAGACTCGTAGGGGGTTTCTGCGATGAGGACACCCACATTGTCAGCCCCTACAAAACCTGCTTCATTTGGCAGGATATGTACATAGGCCGAGGGGCATACGTGGATACCCAGGGTTCTGGCCTTGATGTACAGGCCTTTGCGAACCGCAGGTGGAAACGGGGAAAGACCCACATATTTGGGATCTATTTGCAAGAGAATATGATGCATTACAGTATTGCCAACGATTGTGACATCCTCTATGTCTTCAGGATGTAGGCACGGGAATTCTGCAGGCGACTTTTTCGGTCCGTTTTCTCCAAAATCTCGGTCGATTTCAGACACAACCTTCTGATCCGGCCAGGTAGCCCGCAACATTGATTGGATCAGATCGTTGAGCGCGTCAATGATATCCGCGCTCATCTTTTGCAGGCCTCCCTTGTGCTGGCCGTGATAATTGATCCGGGAGATTACATCTTCACCATACTTGATCTGGGGATTCATAATGGCCCGGGTATCCTGTATCTTCATAGAGTTTAGGTGGACAAGAGATGCAGCTACAGTGGTTGTTCCGATATCCACAGCAATACCGTAATTGTCCAAGGCCCTTCCCGGTCGGACACGGACGATCTCTTTGTCCATCCAGATGCTCACCGTAACCTCCCAATTCTTCTTCCGGAGACGACCGGGAAGCTTCCTTATCGCATCGATGTCGCAATCTATATCCTTTAGGCCGTACTGGTTCTTGAGCGAAGCCAAAACACGTTCTAGATCTGCCTCGGGATCCTTGTCCGAAGGTTCCGACAGTTTCAGATAATACTTTTTTACAGCTGGGTTGCGGTCTACAGGGATGAGACGTGGGTGCTTACTGACGACCTGCCTGAAGACCCTGGATTCTTCCGGAATAAAGACTGAAAGATCATCTTGAATCGTAGTACAGCAGGCCAGACGAAATCCTTCCTGTTGGCCATCGTTATTGACGAAAAGGGCCTCAGGTTCCTGTTCGGGAGAAAGGAGTCTTCGCTCAGACACAATACCGTGCCTTGAGTTGTGGCCGTCTGAAACCACTACCTTGCATTTTCCGCAAATCCCTTTTCCACCACACAGAGACTCAATACTTTCCCCAATTTCCTGAACTGCCTCTAGAATAGTACTCCCTTTGGAGACCTCTCCTCTGCGGCCCGATGGTTGAAAAACTACAGTAACCCTGTCCATAAAAGATTATCCATATTGCCATATTTGTAGATGCCTTTGAAACTTTGTAGGCTCGAAACGCCTCGCATTATTTTACGAATAAAATAAGGCTGACACTTTAGCCTCATGAAACGAACCCGGCCGCACGAAAAGAGAAGCCGGACACCGAATATGCTCGTACAGGATACCCTCGGCGGGAACATGTTGCACAGAAGTATAGCCTTACGCAAACCTTGTACTGATGTTTTTTCGAATTGTAACGTGCGGTTTTTATAGTTATCCGTGTAACCTTTTGTAGGCACAAACCTAGGACAGCCTTTTATATGCCACCAAAATTGCGCTGGATGTAAAATCCCACCCCGCGGAATACTGTCAACTCACAAAGGTTATGGCCGTTCGCTTTACATTGGGTTTTAAACGTAGTCATAATTGGAACGATTCTTGCCCTGATAGTATACACCCGCAGTTACATACGGCGGCATGTAAAATACCGCCCTTCAACCATACGGAATTATGCGGAGAACTGTGTTCGTGTATGTTGCCTTCTGTGTCCTCTACCTTTATCGTAAGTTCAGCTTAAGTCCCATTCAAGCTGCTTGTTTCAGAATGCTAAAGTGTTACGGACAAAGTATACCATTTATAAATAGGCATGTAAAGATCGATCCTACTCTTTAACGCATTGTCTTTGGCCCGCATAATATTTCCGTAAATCCTTTCAACGCATTGCTTGCGCTTGAGTAATCAGCGGATAGGTAACCTGAAATCTTATCAGCCATTGAAGTGACGTGATAAACTGCACGTGGAAACTCTATCCTTAGGGGTTTAGTCCCGCAAAATGAATATCACGGAATAATTCAAAAAGGCCTCGCCCTCACTGTGCGTAAGTTCCGTTTGAAAAAAAAGGTTGACAAGGACAACTTATCATAAGCATGTTGGACTGAAAAGGTCCGTAATGGCCGCTCAGACTGGTCGTGCATAGGCATCTTCTTTGTCCAGGATCGCTCTTACCATGTCTTGAAGTTCAAGAAGATTGAATGGCTTATTTATACAGGCCGTGGCTCCAGTTTTCAGGAGATGACATACAGGCCCGTCGCTGGTTACTACGAGAATAGGGGTGAAAGGGTGCTTTGACTTTATCCTTCTAGTCAGCTCAAGACCATCCATTTTAGGCATCTTGTAATCCGTAATGACTAAATGATAGGATTTCTTTTCAATTTGGTTTAGCGCCTCAATTCCATTTTCCACGACGTCTATTTCATAGTCGTAGATCTTCAGGGACTCCAATAGTAAAGTCCTTACATATTCTTCGTCATCTACAATAAGGATTCGCTTCTTTTGCATTTTTCCCTCCTTTCATATTAGATACCACTCGCAGGATATAATAATCGAGAAGAATTTACAACTATTGGTTGTTAGACTTTGATTCAGTTTTTTGTGATAATTAAATATTTAAAAGACATTTAAGGAAACAGCGATTGATCGATAAAAAGATTGGATCAAAGATCAAGCAGATAAGAAAGACCCTGGGATTCTCCCAGATTGAACTAGCCGAGAGAATAGGTATCTCTTTTCAGCAGATTCAAAAATATGAGAAAGGCTCAACAAGGCTCTCTGTCACGCGTTTGCAACAGATATCTGAGGCCCTTGGAGTCAATATTGCCGTTTTCTTTGAGGAAGCAGAAAAGACTACTAAAGTTTCAGACTTTGCCGTAAGATATACCACTGCTGGAGATCCACTTGACCCACTTTCACCCCTCAACAAAGAAGAAATTACTCTGTTGAAGCTCTTTCGCAGGACGAAAAATACAAAGGTAAGGCAAGGCATAATAATGCAGCTGAAGGGGGTTATTGAACTTGAAAACAAAAAATAAGAAGATAACACGTCTACCGTGAGCCAAGGCAATAAAGTTGGAAGTAGAGTTGAAGCATTATTAAAGATATTCCGGATTTTGACAAACCAAGGGAGAAGCTGGCTGCCAGAGGGCCAGAAGCCTTTTTGGATACTGAATTATTTGCAATACTCTTCCGAAGTGGAGTAAAGGGAAAAGATGTGTTTCAGGTAGCCAATGTCGTCTAAGAAAGCTTGACAGAGACAAGGAAACGATAGATGTAAGATCCCTTGTTTGGATGAAGGGTTGGTTTTGCCAGAGCATGCCAGATTGTAGCCTCTTTTGAACTTGCAAGGCGTAGAGTTTTAAAGACAAGTATCCTTGTTCAAAAGGCAGAAGATGTGACCCCCCTTATTTCACCTATCGCCAACAAAAAACAGGAATATTTACTATGTATATCTTTGGATGGCGCGAACGAGGTGATCAGGAACAGGGTAGTGACTGTCGGGCTCCTTAATACAAATCAGATCCATCGTCGCGAGGTGTTTGCTGATCCGATTTCCGACCGGGCTGCCTCCATAATCCTTGGTCACAATCATCCTTCAGGTGTGGTGAAATCTGGCCCTGATGATTTAGCTACAACAGGGCAGCTAATTGATGCCGGTAAAATTCTGCGAATACGTCTGTTGGATCACATTATTATCACAAAGAAAGACCGTCTCTCATTCAGGGAAACAGGATTGATGTGATTCTTCCTGCCTGTTCGCAAACTTGGCGTTTCCAAATCACGATGGTCTCGTAAAAAGTCTAATTTTGCTCTTTCCGTAAGCCCCGTTAGAATTTTACACGGTTGTGTGGAGTTCGATTTGGGTCACCTTTTAATGGAAATTACACCTTGATCAGGCATCCAGTATAAAAATAAAATTTTTCTTACAGGGTTTACTTTGACTAAAACCTTTCATCGCAATCATTTAAGCCAAGCAGGGTTGAAAAGTTTCTTACATATCTCTTATAAATGAGGTGTAAAACCTTGTCCTGTCAGTGCTGCGAAAGCGAAAATCCAGCGATTTAGCCGTCGAATTCCGGTTTGTGCAGGAATGACGATTGTGGAATAGTTGAATTGAGGTAACTAGCCAGACGGTGTCAGTGTCAGTCAGTTAGCCGACACCGATCACGTATGGCGGCCTTTCTTGTCTCCTGCCGTGCTATTGATGGTCATCCTATGCGAAGCGAACCATCGATGGGATGGAGAGAGATGATGCTTATAGAAGTTTAAAGGGATTGGCTAATCAGATTGTTAGGAAGATGAGATTAGGAGACAAGATAATCAGGTTTGAGGACTATTACTAGGGTTGCCCTTTTATACCCGAGGCCGCATTACTGTGTTTGAAGGCTGCGGTGAGTTAGAATTTGGACGCTCCATGGATCCTAATCCCGAGTATTTTATTAACGGAAAGGACTCCTTTGAGCGATTACTTCGTGGGGATAGAAGGGTATTTGTGGTCGGTGAGATAGGAAAGATGAAAGAGATCAGGTGTGGTCCTGACCTGAATATCTATTTCTTGGCAAGGTATGGCGACAAAATCCTATTCAGTAACAAACAGGCAGTTGCCAAAACAGAGAATCCTCTGAGCGCTGATTAAGAGATCTTTCAGCTTATGCCAGATGCGCTGGGGCTGATCCGTCATATATTGTTGATTCGTTTCAAACCTCGAGTAAAAAAGTATAGCTGTGCCCCCCCTTTCCTCCATTCGGTAAGGCCAAGTATTCGTGCTCTAATCGTTTCAAGGAGCTAATGTCTTAGAAGGTCTTGGCAGGTCGTTCCAAGGAAGACTTTCGCTTGTGAATAGTTACAAAAAATCTTGACAGGATAGGCTGTCATGATATGAGTGAGATATCTACTCAACAAGGAGAAGAGATTGGAGAATCTATTCGCAGGCCTAATATCATCAAAGACGAGGATAAAGCTCCTTGTCCGTTTTTTCTTTAACCCGAACACCCGGTCTTATCTTAGAGAACTCGCGAATGAGTTCAATCTTTCGACAAACTCCGTACGGGAGGAACTAAACCAGCTTACAAGAACCAAGCTGCTAAAGTCTAAAAAAGACGGCCGCTGTGTTACTTACATGGCAAACACGGAACATCCCCTCTTTCCAGAACTCAAGTCTATGGTAAGTAAAGTTATAGGAATTGACCAGGTCATAGACGGTATCGTCAATAGACTGGGAGATCTGGAGATAGCGTATCTGATCGATGATTACGCTGAAGGCAAGGATACGGGCATTATTGACCTTGTATTGGTGGGAAATGTCAACCAGTACCATCTCAACGATTTGAGTAGAAAAACTGAACGATATATTAAGCGCAAGATCCGTACATTGGTCCTTAGCCGAAAAGAGCATGAAGAGTTACTTCCTAAGCTGAAGAAACGGCCACTCTTTTTGATCTGGGAAGCGAAAGGAATAGGGAAGACTTGAGATTCAGACTTAAGTTTAAATCATCAAAGACGATCAGTGGGTTTACAGAAAAAAAGACAGATTGAATCAAATAGCTGAAAAGTTCGGATGGGATATTGTTTATGCCTTTGGCAGTAAATCCAAAGGGCTTGTTGAATGGCTAGATAGAATAAGGTTCGGTCCTTCTATTTCACCGTTGTCTGATGTAGATATAGGAGTGATGCCCTGCCCAGTAATGCCACTTTCCATTAAAGAAAAGGTACATTTGGGTATGGCCCTGGAGGACCTTTTCAGTACGCAGGGCCGACTTGGTAGCTATTCCGGAAGTGGTTTTCTCGCTGCGGATACTCTCCGAGGAGAGAGAGTATGTTACAGGGTTGAACATCGGGCAGATGAATACGAGCTCGAGGGGAGGAGATCTGGCTCCGCCGGTGCAGGAAAGGATTTCTCTCATATGGAGAATGATTAATGAGCCCGGGAAAGATTTCAGGAAGGGTGGGTCCTGATGGTGTAGGCCGGATCAAGAAAAGTATAATGGAGATTGAATCAGTCCCCCTGGGAGATTGCGAGGCTTTTGCAAGCGACAAGAGAAACGTATGGTCTGCAGAATCCTGCTAGAGGAGAGCCTTGGAGGCTCTTATGAACTTAGAAGGATATGTAATCGCCGAGGTTTTTGGCCGCCGTGTAAGCGAATATATAGAAATCGCATCTGTTAGAGGATAACGAAATATGCCCGTCCCTGCTTTCAGACATCGCTCATGTTGCTGAGGCTATTGAAAGGTGGATCAATAATCACGCGGAATTAATCGGTTTTACTCTTTAGTCGACATTTGGGGGATTCGCCTACAGGTCTGACAAGTCATTGCTAGGAGGTTATACCTGAACCTTTTGTCCTGTCACATTTTTTGTTAGCTTTTCAGCTTATGTCAAATCAAGTTGTTATCGAACCACAAAAAGGCTGGTTTAGAGTAAATTTCAAAGAGCTTTTCGAATATCGGGAGTTGATTCTATTTCTTGCATGGCGAGATATTATGGTCCAATACAAACAGGCCGTATTCGGTGTAGCATGGGCCTTGATAAAACCGGTATTCTCTGTGTTGGTTTTTACGCTTGTATTTAACAAGGTGGCCAAACTCTCCTCAGGAGGCATCCCTTATCCACTCTTTACGCTATGTGGCGTAGTTGCCTGGAGTTTTTTTGCAGAATCCTTGACCCAATCGACAGTCAGTCTTTTGAATAACACTAATCTTGTGACTAAGGTCTATCTTCCCAGACTCGTCATACCTATTGCAAGTCTCGGCCTACCAACGGTAAATTTTGTTGTTTCGTTTATCTTACTTGTAATTTTGATGGGAATATATCGGTATACTCCATTAAAAACGATTATCTTTTTCCCTGTCTCTCTTACAATGGGATTGAGTATTATCCTTGGTATGGGGTTCTTCTTGTCTGCCCTTTGCACAAAATATCACGACATTAAACACGCGGTTCCATTCATTATCCAGATGTGGTTTTGGATAACTCCGGTAGCATATGGCATGGAAAATATCCCTGAAAGATTAAAAATCATTTTTTTTCTCAACCCTATGACTTGGGTTATCCAGAGCTTTCGCTGGTCCCTTCTTGGCGTTGGAGAGATGGATTGGCAAAGGTGTCTGATTACAGGTCTATGCTCTATGGTTGTACTTTTAGGTGGTCTTTTCTATTTTCGAAGAATGGAAGGTGATTTTGCGGACGTCATTTGATTGGGAATTAATTAAGCTATGCCTGAGACTGTTATAAAAGTGAAGAACTTAAGCAAATGTTACAATTTGGGCGAACTCCATAAACAAACTGATTCGTTCCGCGAAAGAGTAACCCATACTTTTAAACGTCTTGCGCTGTACGCCACGCGGTATGGTTTTTACCGTAGACCTGGGGTAGAGAGGTCGTCCGGGGAAGGCTTCATATGGGCATTAAGGGATATTTCATTTGAAGTGAAAGAGGGTGAAGTTCTTGGTATTATCGGACGTAATGGCGCAGGAAAAAGCACGCTACTAAAGATTCTCTCACGGATCACCAAACCTACCAAGGGAAAAGCGTGGATTAATGGTCGGGTAGGCAGCCTGCTTGAGGTTGGAACTGGCTTTCATCCAGAACTGACCGGTCGAGAAAACATTTACCTTAACGGCGCCATCCTGGGGATGAGGAGAGCAGAGATTAATAAGAAATTTGATGAGATTGTTGCATTTGCCGAGATTGATAGATTCATAGACACTCCGGTTAAGCGTTATTCAAGCGGTATGTACGTGCGTTTGGCCTTTGCGATAGCTGCTCATTTACAACAAGATATTCTGTTGGTGGATGAAGTGCTCGCGGTCGGGGATTTAGCGTTTCAAAAGAAGTGTCTTGGGAAGATTGGGGATGTTGCAAAACAAGGTCGGACAATTCTTTTCGTGAGTCATCAGCTGTTTGCAATTCGGACCTTGTGCACCGAGACCGTTTGGCTGGATAGTGGACAAATAGTCAAAAAGGGGGCGACCCTTGAAGTCGTTAAGGACTATGAAGAAAAGGTGTTGAAGTCTTCTGGCAGATCTTTCCCTGTCGTGGAAAGGAGTGCTAGAGACACAGAGGGCCTTAGTTTTTATATCCAGCGCATTGAAATGTTTAATGCAAAAGGCGAACATAGTGCCGTATTTTCCTATAACAGCTCATTCATCCTGATTATCCACCTCGCTGGCCAATGCAGGACAAAAGATTTTGGCATAGAGTTCCGAATTTATAAAGACTCTGGAGAGTATGCTTGCACAGGGGTTTCGAGCCTTTTCCATGATATCTATTTCGACAAGGGAAC
>DTYH01000091.1 GCA_012961955.1 Desulfobacterales bacterium
AATCCTCCCTGGGTATCCGCCGCCTTTTTGGTGATGATGTTGATCACGCCGTTTACCGCGTTGGCTCCCCAGAGAGCGGCGCCTGGACCGCGAATGACCTCGATACGCTCCACGTCTTCCAGCAAGGTGTCCTGCACCTCCCAATAGACGCCGGAGAAAGACGGAGTGTAGACGCTGCGGCCGTCAATCAGGACCAGGAGTTTGTTGGCAAAACGGCCGTTGAAGCCGCGGCTGCTCACGGCCCATTTGCTCGAATCAATGCGGCCCACATGGAGACCGGGAACCATGCGCAGAGCATCGGCAATATTGGTCACACCGGAACGACGGATATCCTCGCTGGTCATGGCAAAGATAGCAGCCGCGCTCTCCGAAAGCTTCTGGGCTTTTTTGCTTACCGAGGTTACCTCGATATCCATTAAAGCCTCGATGCTCATCTCGGTCAGATCCATGTCCACCTTGGCAAACGCTGTATTTCCAAGGGTCAAGGTTCCGGCCGCCAGAAAAACGGCCAGGGATGCATAGAACCGTGAATAATGTTTTTTCTTCTCCAACGACATGATGATACCAGCTTCCGGGTGTTACGTGTGATGCATTTTAAATACGCTGTTTCTCCTGGAATTGATCGATTTCCTGAGATGAAACAGCTTCTCATGAATTTGCATCCTTACATCATCTAAGCTTCTTTCCGGCGTTGCAACCACTTTCTGCAACTTTACAACCTGATATCCTTGAGAGGTCTTTAACACTGGGCTAATTTCCCCCTCTTTCATCACCTGGACTACCTTTTTGAGTTCGGGAGTAAGTTCCTGCAAGGTGAAAAAGCCAAGGTCACCGCCATGGATTGGTATTTTCCCGTTTGAATATCTTTGTATTACGTCTTCAAACGAGGCTCCCGCCTTTAATTCCTGGAGAATCTTCTCTACCTTTCCATATATAGCATTCTCTTCCTCGATACTCTTATTATCAAGTTGTACTTTGAAGAGGATACCAAGAAGATGGTATCTTGTATTCCCCTCATATTCGTCCTGGTGTTTTTCATAGTAGTCGCGTATCTCCTGCTCAGTAATTACGATCTTCGACTTTACTTCGAGATTTATCAACTTCATTCGGAGGAGCTGTTTCCTGGTTTGCTCACGGTACTCTTTAAAGGGTATTCCGCTTCGTTCCAGTATTTTTTTAAATTCTTCATCGGTTAGGAAGTACTCATTTTTTATCCGTTCTATTGCGCTGTCCACCTCATCATCTTGTATCTTAATACCCTTTTTGTCTACTTCCTGTTGGGCTAATTTTTGATCGATTAGCCTATTCAGTATCTCATTTCGAATCTTAAATAGGATTTCTTCATTACCTTGAACTGATGCATAAGATTCTGGCCTTTGTTTAAGGTATAACTCAACGGCCTCATTCAATTCCGAAAGCGTAATAATATCATCATTGACTATGGCAACAATTCTATCTACAGTTTCGCATTCGCATCCCACCGGCCAAAAGGATAGGATGGTAAGGGGTATTAAAAAAACAAAGATAGCAAGACCCTTCTTCTTTAACATTAAGAACGTATATGATAGATATCCGAATAGACTACTCAGTCTTGTTTCCATGATTTTTACCCATTCTTTGAAATCTCGTAACATTTTTGCTTTGAGCGAGACAGGATAGGCCATAGTGATATTTTTGTTAAGCAGCAGTACATAAGAAATATCTGAGTAGTAAGCACAACCGCACAAATGTTTTGCAAGGCCCCCGACCTTTCCGATTGAAACACCTGAATAGGTATTGAGCATCTAACAAGGAAGGGTATGCCAAGCAACCCTTCCTAGATGACTCCTGGGTTTATCTCAATATGATAACGCGCCTTTAATCCTTTAATCCAGGGTCCATAGACCTTATCCAGTCTTTCTCTTTCAAGATACGTTTTATTTTTTGTAAAAGATTCCATCGCATTTCCGTTCATATCCCTGTTCTTCTCAATCACCTTAAAGATGTGAAATCCAGAAGGTGTCTTAATGATGGAGCTGATAGAGCCCTCGGCCAGGTCAGATATAGCATCTTCAAAAACGTTCGGGAGTTCGCCTTTGACAATATATCCCATGTCTCCACCCTGAGGCGCCTCCGAACCAATTGAGTACTTTCGAGCAAGAAGGCCAAAGTCTTCACCACTTTTTGCCCGCCTTAGTATTTCTTTAGCCTCTTTAAGGGTAGGAAGAAGGATATGACTGATACGCATATATTCTACTTCTTCCCGGCTGGTATCCTGTTTTTCGAGTGTAGTTTTGACCTTCTCCTCGGCAACGTTAATCTTTTGAAGTAGTTCTTTCTTAATTACCTTTTCTATTAATAAGCGTCTTTTCAGCATCTTTTTCCACCTAGAATATGACACGACCTGTTTTATCAACATATCTTCGAAACTTTTACGTGGATAATCCGATTTGATATCCTTTATTACCTTTTCCAGTTCTTGGTCGGTGACGTTTAGATCCAGTTCCTCGGCTCGTTTCAGAATAACCATTTCATCAAGTAACTGATGTAAAAGGCGAAGCCTAATTATACGCCTGATAGAAGGCCTTTTCAGCTCATCCACCGAATAGGCGGCCTTTACGGACTCAAAGTATTCGTTAAATTCAGGCAGAGTTAGTACAAGATCTTCAACCCTGAGCACTATATTGACCGAGGGTGAATTGTCGCAGGAAGCTAAGGGGAATAGACTGCCTAAAATAAATAGAAATACGTGTATGTATCTCATAGATCAAATAGGGAAAATCAGAACAAAAATGTCGGTAACAATTTAGCTCTAAACTGTTACGAAAATGGCTAGGATTACAAACATGGCCTGAGAGAATTAGGCCGGCACCTCATCTGCACAATTCGGACAGAATCTTTTTTGCCGAGTTGATGTTATACTCTAGATTATCAGAGGGGGCATTAAGAGTCAATATTCCATCCGGGGTAAAACGGAATCGGTCAGGGTCTTGTTGAATCATATCGATAATCTTCCTTGGGTCTGAAACCTTCTTTTCATGGAATGTGATAACTATTTTCCCGTTCGATATATCGAGTCGTTCCACACCCGCTTTCCTTGATAGAATCTTGAGCGAAATCTTATCTATAAGACACCTTGCTTCAACAGGGAGTGGGCCGAATCGATCCTTGAGTTCATCAACGAATATATCCAGGTCCGACAGCTCGTCCATCTTGGCAAGACGCTTATACGCCCCCAGCCTTTGATCAATATGTGTTATATAATCTTCCGGGATATATGCAGATACGTCTACACTAATTTCAGGATCCAACTCCTTCTCTACAGGCTCTCCCTTTAGTTCACTGATCGCTTTTTCCATAAGATCAATAAACATCTCATAACCGACAGAAGCAATATGTCCTGACTGTGAAACCCCTAGTATGGTGCCAGCGCCTCGTATCTGAAGATCGCTCATAGCGATTTGAAACCCTGACCCTGTATCACTGTATTCCATCAGTGCCTTTAGCCGTTTCTGTGCCTCCTTAGTAAGTTGACTCTCTTCTGGGATGAAAAGATAGGCGTACGCCTTTTCATTTGAGCGGCCCACACGACCCCGGAGCTGATATATCTGGGCCAGACCAAATCTATCCGCACGATTGATTAATATAGTATTGGCTGATGGAATATCAAGCCCTGATTCTATGATCGAGGTACAAACAAGGAGATCGATCTCGCGATCTAAGAATTTTAGCATTACCCTTTCGAGCTCGGCTTCGTCGAGCTGACCGTGAACTACCCCTATTCGAACTTCGGGAACTAGCTTTTGTATATATCTTGCCATCTTCCAGATGCTCTGGATATGATTATGAACAAAGAATATTTGACCTCCTCGTGCCAGTTCTCTGTGGATCGCATCGATGATTAGAGAATCGTCAAAGGGTGAAATGTATGTCTCAATGGGATAACGATGTTCTGGTGGAGTGTTGATGATACTAATATCTCTCACGCCCATCAAAGACATATGCAGGGTTCGCGGGATTGGGGTGGCGGATAGGGTCAGGACGTCTGCTAACCTGCGCAGTTGTTTCAACTTTTCTTTATGAGCTACTCCGAACCGATGTTCTTCATCAATAATAATCAGGCCTAGGTCCTTAAAGGTGACATCCTTCTGTAGTAGACGGTGTGTGCCGATTACGATATCGATTCGGCCGTCCTTAAGGCCATCAATGATGGAACGCTGCTCCTTTTGAGACCGAAACCTATTCAGTGCTGCAATCTCTACTGGATAGCCTTCAAATCGTCTAGAGAAGGTCCGCATATGCTGTTCCACCAGTACAGTAGTAGGAACAAGGAAGGCCACCTGTTTGTTATCAAGGACTGCCTTGAAAGAGGCCCGCAAGGCCACCTCAGTCTTCCCATAGCCGACATCTCCACACACAAGGCGATCCATAGGGCTGTCCGACTCCATGTCAGCCATAACCTCTTCAATGGCCTTGATTTGATCCGGTGTCTCATTATATTCAAAAGCCGCTTCAAAATCTCGAAGATAGCTGTCGTTTCGAGAAAAGGCATGCCCTTTCTGTACCTTACGCCAGGCATACAGTCTTAATAGTTGTTTGGCCATCTTCTGGGCCGATTTTTTTACACGATCCTTTACCCTCTCCCATGTTTTTCCTCCCATCTTATCCAGGCGGGGTGATATCCCTTCCACACCGATATATTTCTGTATACAGTTCATCTTGTCTACTGGTAGGTAAAGCTTGTCCCCGTCCCGGTACTCTATTAGCAAGAAGTCATTCGTTCTATGATCCACCTCGAGTTTTACTAGGCCGCAGTAAAGTCCGATCCCATGTTCCATGTGTACCACCAGGTCCCCTTTTTTTAGGTCTTCAAGGGCGAGCTTCGGATATCGAATTTGCTTTGGACGTGCACGTCCCCTTATGCGGTGTTTGGCACCGAATATTTCATCTTCTGTGATAACGGCCAGGGATTCTCCAGGCCAGACAAAACCTGAGCTCACCCTACCTAGACAGATACAAAGACCTCTCCTGGTTTTGTATTGAGACGAAAAGGTATCTGACATTTCAGGAGAGACGTGGTAAGAGAAAAGAATATCTTTCAGACGTTGAGCTTGGTTCTTTGTCGCGCATATCATGAAGACGGAAATGTTAGAACTTGTAAGTTCGTTGGTCCAGTCAATCAAAGGGCGTAAAGGCTCATCCTGTTTCTTGCACGCCTTAATTTTTTGAATAATAGCCTCGTTCTTCTTGACGTTGGCGTGCCAGGAGGTTCTGAGATTTCCACCAACAGGGAGTGCCTTAACTACCAAGATGGTCCCTTTTTCTCTTATTTTATCTTTGGCTTCATCCCATTTCATGTAGAGGTCTTTTGGTTCAACACAGAGACGGCCTTCACTACGAGCTGTAAAATAGCTCCGGGTCAGTCTTTCCTCTGTTTCCAAGGCCACCTTTTCCAGGACAGGATAATCGAGCATTGCCATGAGGGATTTTGATGATATATAATCAAAAAGGGTGTCGAGACGCGGATAGATAAGAGACAAAAAGTCTGCAACCCCTGGCAACTGTTCGCGTTCTTTAAGCTGCTCAATCAATTCCGCAACTTTTGCCGTGGCTATCTCCTGTAGTCGAGCTTGGTTATGGATCCTTTTCGTGACCGTATCCAATTCAGAAGGAGGAAGTATGACCTCGTTGGCAGGGAGAAGAACCACTTCTCTTAATGATGCAAATGAACGCTGATTGGCGACCGAAAATGTCCTTAGTGATTCTATGGTTTCGCCAAAGAATTCGATACGGATAGGGTCCTGATAAAGGGGAGGAAAGATATCTAGGATTCCCCCTCTTACGCTCAGATCACCCTGCTGTTCCACCATGGGCGCCTGACAATATCCGCCACTGATCAGCTTCTCGATCAAGGAATCACGATCCACCTCCTCGCCGACCATTAGGAGTTCCACGAATCCAGATAAAGCCTCTTTGGGAATAATCTTTTGTAGAAGTGCCGCCACAGGGGCAACCACAAAGACAGGGAGGGTATCTGTCATCATGCGATAGAGGGTTTTGATACGTATTGATGCGGTCTCGGGGTGGTATGGCATACCCCTAAAAGGTGGAATATCGTAGCGGGGGAAGTAGAGGAGCGGAATGTTTTTATCTCCAGAGAAGAAGCGTATGTCTGAAATTAGCTCTTCAGCCTCCTTGGAGGTTGGAGTCAGTACAAAAAACGGCCGGTTTAATCGAGAATAGATCTGTGCCAAGAGATAGGCCCGTTCCGAACCTTCCAGACCGGTACACTCGATCCGGTCTTCTCCTGCCTGGATCATTCCCAATATATCTTGAATCGAATTCTCTGAGACCTTCATATCAGGATTTGAAACCCCAGACTATTTCCCCAAAAAAAAGCCCGCCTTAATCCCTAAGGCAGGCAGAAAATAAGATCTAAATAGTCCTCAGCTCAATTTCTCTCTCACTATATCCGCAATCATATGGCAATACCTTCTTGTCACTTCCGGAGTGGGTCCTTCTACCATCACCCGACATATAGGTTGGGTGCCAGAATAACGGACTAAAACCCTGCCCATATGCCTCAGCTCTTCTTCTGCCTTTTTGATTATTTGATTAATTTCGGGTATTTTGGAAAGATCAGGTTTGTCTTTAACCTCTACGTTTATCAATACCTGTGGATACACCTTCATTACCTTGACCAGTTCAGAGAGTGGTTTTCCCTCCTTCTTCATTGCTGAAATGAGTTGAAGGGCAGTTATTATGCCATCCCCTGTCGTATGGTGATCCAGAAAGATCATATGCCCTGAATCCTCCCCGCCGATATTTGCACCCCGCGCCTGCATCTCTTCCAGCACGTATCGATCTCCCACCTGGGTCATTATATGATCAATACCCATTTTTTTTAAGGCAATCCTTAGGCCGAGATTGCTCATGATAGTGGTTATTGCCAAGTTGTTTTTCAATCTTCCCTCCTTTTTCATCATCCTGGCACAGATAACGAGTATCTGATCTCCGGTTAATATGTGTCCCGTTTCGTCCACTGCGATAAGCCGATCACCGTCTCCGTCAAATGCTAGGCCAATATCTGCCTTGGTTTTAACTACCTCTTCGGCAAGGGTTTCTGGATGTTGCGAACCGCAATTTAGATTGATGTTCTTTCCATCCGGATTAACAAAAAGGGATTTCACGTGCGCTCCCAGTTCAACAAAGGTTTCAGGAGCAATTCTGTACGTTGCTCCATTGGCACAATCAATAACGATCTTCATACCCTCAAGAGAGTATTCTCTAGGAAAGGTATATTTCAAAAACACAATATAGCGCCCTCGAGCATCATCTATACGATAGGCCTTCCCCAGCTCGCTCGGATTTTGGCGTAATGAAATCATTCTATTTTCGAAAATCAGTTCCTCGATTTGATTTTCCTGGTCATCTGTCAGCTTTAAGCCTTCTCCTGAAAATATCTTTATCCCGTTGTCCTGAAATGGGTTGTGGGAAGCGGAGATGACAATCCCAGCATCCGCTCTCATACTTGTGGTGAGAAACGCAATACCAGGAGTGGGTAGCGGCCCCACCAAGAGTGCATCTACTCCCATGGAAGTGATCCCCGAAACCAAAGCATATTCGATCATGTAGCCTGATATTCTCGTATCCTTGCCTATTATGATTCGCGGGTGATGCCCTTTTCTCTTAAAGATATGGGCGGTTGCGCGACCTATATTCATGGCCATCTCCGCAGTCATCGGAAACTCATTAGCTACGCCTCTGATTCCATCCGTACCAAACAATCGTCCCATATCGTCTCCTGTACCTAATCTAATGCCTTTCCATAAACTAATTCAGGCTCAAATTGAACCTTACAAATTCTGATAGAATCGCAAATAAGACTGACGAATCAAGAGCGAAAAGTGAAGAATGAATACGGATTAATCGATTCACCTCACTCTTAACTCTTCATTATTCTTAATTCCCCCGTAGGAACAGCATCTTGCCGGGACAATTCCTTTCAAAACCCTAACTTCCTACCAGTTATTAAACATTTTACTGACATCCTTGAATCCTTGTATTCTACCATCTCATTTGGAGAAGGGCCCCATTTTTTGACGTTCATCCTTCGAAGAAGTCCAGAATAAGCCTGACATTAAAAATTTTAGAGTGTTTGAGAGCGTTAACCCGAGTTATTGAAATCTATCCAGACGAATTCTGAATCCCTAACTTGCTCACGGAGAGACCAAAATCAGAGTCTTTACCCCGGTAGAAAAGCCCCGTGCAGA
>DTYH01000092.1 GCA_012961955.1 Desulfobacterales bacterium
ACTATAAATTTTAAGACCTCCATCCCCCCAACCTCAGGCATGTTTAGATCTGTAATAACCAAGTCATAAAATTCAACCTTCAGTCGTTCGATAGCTCCCTGTCCATCTTGGATCGTATCGACTGCATAACCAGCTTCGCTCAGGATTTCCGATATTATATGCAGGATGTCTGGATCATCATCCACAACAAGAATCCGTTTCATAAACAACCCTTAGACTTGGGAGTAATAAGTTCACTCTACGTTGTAGAGTTGAGACCATTCCGGGTTAAGAAGAAACAAGAAGAGTGGAAAAAAATAGGATAGACTGGAAAGTCCATACTGAAACTAGATACCTATCTTCTATTATTCTATTTCGATTAAAAAATCAACAGAATAAAACTTGCCTTGCATCAGACCCCAAAGCGTGGAGGGTTCCACTCCTGCAGATCCGAGCTAGGAAAGAAGGCTGCACCATAGGCTTGTTAAGGGAGTTCAGGACATTGGAAACTAATAGGCTCAGTGTAGTAGTTTGACCTGCTGCTTAAGAAATATAGCGGCGCCCGCCGTACAAGTTACAAGCAGCAAAATACATATAAAGAAGCTTTTGCTTAGAATCCTGACAATATGGTCAACTATCCGACATCAAAAAGTGGGCCTGAGCGAAACCAGGAGATAATCCGCCTGTTGTGAATAACCCGTTCGATAAATCTAATAAGATAGACTCCACAATGGTATTCGGCAAGTTTGCGCCACAAAATCTCTACTCTTTTCTGTTGTACCGACCCATATTCCATCCTCGCGATACTATTTACTCACCCTTCTTTTATATCTCGCTGTTCCTGAAAAGTATAGACAATGGCCTTTCCCTCTCATTCTCGTCTATGTCCAGGAGATTGAACCCCACCTCATACCCCACCCAGTTTGCCGTCTATATGTATAGCTGGGATCCAAATCACTCTGCTGATGCGACTAAAAGGGATTGGGAAATTTGGAACTAAAAAACTATTTAACATGATAAAAGGACAGCATTTTTAACGTCAAAAGCCCTTCCCTCCTCGGTATCGGTATGATGAAAAAAAGATAAAAACTCAATAAAATCAAGGGAACATATTAAAATCGATATTACCACACATCTCCAAGAAAAACAAGAAGCAGAACGCCTGAGCAATATAGTATTCTCGTTCATCAGTCTCTTTGAGATTGGCAGCCTTGTTGAAGAGGTGCAGTATCAAGAAGATGAGGAGAGCATCGCCTCTGACCCTGTCCATTCCTATTTTCGTGTTGCCGTTTGGGAGTAAGAATTTTTTGCGGAAGTAACGAGTAACGAGGAGCTTCCGTTCAAGGAAGACATCGGTTATGAGTTGCTGAAGAATCCACGCTATGACTAGCGAAAGGTCATGCCGGTACTGGCAGTCAAGGTTGCCGGTCGGTCAGCCTTCTGACTGGGGCAGACATGAGACGGCACCGTTCGAAGGCGGCAGAGCTTTTTGCCGGTATTCTTGACCATAACAGCAAGTCACGCCTTTAAGGATTCAAGCTTATGACTCCTGCGTGGTCTGACGGAGGAAGTTTTCTTCCGTAATTATTCGTGTAGTGATGTAATGGCAAGTTACCGATGAAAGATTCGAGAATCCGGTCTGGGGTGGTCATGCCGAATCAGGCTGGCCGACCCTCCCTTGGTCCCGCCCGTTCGTCCCATAACCATATCTAGAAACCTTTTTTCTGAGAGTGGACTTTCCATTTGTCCCGCAAAGATCTACCCATTTTTTCCTAAAGTTTCTCTCTCATGTAGTAAACGCAAAAAGGAACATAGGAAGGAGGAGGTGAGGCATAGTTTAGACAAACAAGAATCTTCAAACCTTTGGCAAAGATCCCAAAGGTGGGTTTGAGGCTTCAGGCTTAAACAACAAATCAAGAAGGATAAATGTTATGGGACTCAGAATTGACCGTTTCGTAAAAAGTCTAATCTTATTCTCTCCGCGAGCAAAATGACTTCTTCCGAAACCACCAGAATTCAAGCTGGTGTTAAGGTTGTGGATATGTCTCCTGAAATGACAGCCCTCACCAAGAATCAGATTCGTGCAGGTACTGCCGTGCTCGCACACGCCAATATGTCGGCCAGATGGTACACGAGTTACTGGGGGTAAAGGTAAGCTGGGAGGCGGAAAAAGGCCATGTCTTGTGAAAATAGGGGCAGGGCTTTTTGTTTTGTTAGGTACGTACATGCGCTATCCAGGCGAGGGGTGCATATACGTCGCGTCATGTCGGTTCAATAAGTTTGGGTACCTGTATATACGGTCAAAAAAGGTTACTAAAATGAAGTTTTGAGTCAATCCCATTTTTGGTTGAAGTTTGAAGTGGCCTCTCCACTGTGGTGCCTCGCTGAGAAGATTGA
>DTYH01000093.1 GCA_012961955.1 Desulfobacterales bacterium
ATGCCATATATAATGCAGGCCGATTTCTAAAGGAGGCTGGTGCAGCCATGGTCAAACTGGAAGGGGGGGCAACTGTTTGTAATACCATTGAAGCAATAAGCAGGGCAGATATTCCGGTAATGGCCCATATAGGCCTTACACCCCAGTCAGTCCACAAGATGGGTGGTTACAGGATTCAACGGGAAGAGGAACGTCTTTTGGAAGATGCAAAGAGGGTGGCCTCCGCAGGAGCAAGTGCTGTTGTTCTGGAATGCATCCCGTCGAGCATAGCACAGAAGATCACTGAAAGCGTGGAAATCCCTACGATTGGCATTGGTGCCGGAGTTCATTGTGACGGCCAGGTCTTAGTCCTACATGACCTCCTGGGTCTATATGATCGGCGTGTTCCCAGATTTGTCAAAAGATACGCTGACCTCGGTCGGATGGCCAGGGAAGCAATCCTTCGGTACGGTGAAGAGGTTAGAGGTGGTATATTTCCTTCTTCGGAGCAAAGCTTTTAATGAAACCAAGTTTAGCCATCGTAGGTTGTGGTACAGTAGGAACGGCCATGGGTAAGCTCCTGTCTGATGCGGGTTATCGCGTCATGGGAGTAGTGAGCAGACGGCTGGAGACAGCCCGTAAGGCGGCCCGAACCATTGGTGTCTCAACATATTCCACGAATCCCTGGGAAGTTACTAAGGAGGCGGATATCATATTTATTACTACTCCGGACAAGGCTATTACTCCCACTTGTGAAGCGATCGTTAATCATAAGGGCTTTAAGAAAGGTGCTGTGGTCATCCACTGTAGCGGTGCCCATTCATCAGATATTTTATCTTCCGCAAGGAGGCTTGAAGCCTATGTTGCTTCGCTCCATCCTCTGCAGAGCTTCGCTTCTGTTGATCAGGCACTAAAGATCGTTCACGGTTCCGTCTGTACCATCGAAGGGGATGAACCTGCACTTCATGTTGTACGCCAACTGGTAAGCGATCTCGGGGGAATCCTGGTTGAGATCTCTCCCAAGGGAAAGACACTTTACCATGCTGCAGCAGTAACGGCTTCAAACTATCTCGTGACCTTAATAGACATGGCCCTACAACTAAATGGCGCTATCGGAATAGCAAGAGAAACCTCGTTTAAAGCGCTCTTTCCTTTGATCAAGGGTACTTTGAAAAATATTGAAGCTATCGGCATTCCGGCTGCCCTCACCGGCCCAATAGCCCGTGGTGACATTGATACAGTGACCGACCATCTCAATGCCATAAAAAAAGACGTTCCTGAACTTATCCCTCTCTATAAGACCCTTGGCCTTTTCACAGTAAATATTGCTGTGGCCAAGGGGACCCTGTCACCAGAGATTGCCCATAAGATGGCACTCCTTTTCAAAGAGTAGGCCCATTGTCTTTGGCCTCAGTTTGTACAGTAAAGGATCACGGACAGGGGTTCCAACGCTATGCTCTGGGATGCTAGGTAGAATCACGCAAAGAGCTAGAACATTATCCAAAGGTGACATTCTCACATTTTGAAACAAGCCGGTTGCGTCGGACTCAAGCTGAAGTTACGAAAAAGGATGCAAGATGCAGGACACATGATGCACTGAGAGGAACACATTGCATATGAGTATAGTTATCCCCGCAAGCCTTTTGCAAGCAGAACCAACCGTAGAATGGGATTTTACATGCCGCCGAAATTGCGGTGGTGTAAAAATCTCACCCTACAAATATTGTCAACTCACGAAGTCTATGGTTGTTTGCTCTATATTATTTTATTCGGTTTTGCATGTATGCCGTAGTTATAACGACTTTTGCCTGACGCTATACAATCTTGTATCTTGCATCCTGGATTGTATATTCAGTATTCGGGTTCTCTTTTGATGCGGCCGGGTTTGTTTCAAGAGGCTAAAGTGCAACACCCAAAGATGGACATGACAGGACTCGGATGTTCCAATATGAGGTGTGTGGCTTCGGGCTGAAGGGAGAGTGGGCGCGGCCCAGAAAAAGGGAAGGTCTATACCCTTTTTGGACTGATATAGTACTAGGGATCTGCGAACGGTCACACCGTAAAAATGAGGGGATACATGAAAAAGATGATCGGAGTTATTGGTGCCGGCACGTGCGATAATGAGGTGTATGACCTGGCGCGGAAGGTGGGTAAAGGGATTGCAGAAATGGGAGGAATACTGATATGTGGCGGCCTGAGTGGAGTGATGGAAGGGGCGGCAAGGGGGGCCTTTGAAAATGGAGGGATTACAGTGGGGATACTTCCAGGCCCCGATAGGTTAGAGGCCAACCCGTATATAAGCGTTCCCATTGTGACCGATTTAGGGCACGCGAGGAACGTACTAATTGTGAGGACAGCTGATAGTCTGATTGCTATATCTGGGGGGTACGGTACACTATCCGAAATCAGCATTGGTCTTAAATTGGGAAAACCGGTTATAGGGCTTCGAACCTGGCCCGAAATGGATGGTATACACTACGTGAATACACCGGATGAGGCGGTATTCACGGCCTTTAAGGCGATTCAGGGCCAGACAAGAGTCAAAATAGACTAAATACAAGAAATGGAAGCTATTCAGGTGGTCCAACCTGAACAGCCACTTATCTTTTGAAAGAGCTGAAGTCTTACCATAAGGATGAGAAAAATTTGTGTCTTGAAGAACCCAGTCCAGGAGTATGCATGGGGTTCGAGGAGAGCCATACCAGAGCTTCTTGGGAAACCAGCTCCAGCCGAGAGGCCGCAGGCCGAGCTGTGGATGGGGGCTCACCCGAAAGCGCCTTCTCAGGTTTTTTGGGATGGTGCCTGGCGATCTCTCCTCGAATTGATTCAAGAATATCCTGAAGATATTCTTGGAGAGTATGTAGCGACAAGGTTCTGCGGTAGATTGCCATTTCTATTCAAGGTTCTTGCAGCAGATAAACCTTTATCAATTCAGGCCCACCCCAGCCTGCGTCAGGCCCAAGAAGGCTTTGCTCGGGAGAAGAAGCGTGGAATCCCTTTAGATTCACCTTATAGAAACTATAAAGACGATAACCATAAGCCAGAGATAATCTGTGCGCTGACGCCCTTCTGCGCTCTGGTCGGGTTTAGAAAGATTAATGATATCCTTATGATGATGGACAGGGTTTGTCCTCGAACTTTGGCGGCAGAACTCGAGGAGTTTCGTGGCCAGCCCAACCGAGAGGGTTTGAAACGATTTTTTAATGCTTTGATGACAATGGAAAAGGATATGCAGGTACGGGTTGTTGCCGAGGCGGTATCGTTTGCAAAAAAGGTTTCAAGAGATCACCCGGTATTTGAATGGATGATTAAGCTCAACATGGCGTATCCGAGTGATATCGGTGTCCTTTCCCCGATTCTTCTCAATCTGATACTCCTCAGACCGAATGAGGCGATTTATATCCCAGCAGGAGAGCTTCATGCCTATCTCGGGGGTGTCGGAATCGAACTGATGGCGAATTCGGATAACGTAATGAGGGGCGGATTGACCCCAAAACACGTGGACGTACCTGAATTGTTAAGAATCCTTACCTTTGAGGAAAGCCAAGTGAGTGTTTTGACGCCCAGGACGTACAGGAGCGGTGAAAGCGTCTATCCCACTTGCGCTGAAGAATTTGTATTATCAGTGATCTCTGTCCGAGAAGGTAATTCTTTCATAAGCGGGAGAGACCGGAGCGTGGAGATGATGATCTGTACAAGAGGAGGCGCCTGTATAACGGATATGCGAGGGGGGGACGTTATTAGCTTGACCAGAGGAACAGCCGTGCTGGTACCTGCAGCTGTTCAACAGTACAGGATTGACGGAGATGCGGTCATACATAAGGCGGCCGTGCCCGCGTAGTGCACATCCACACATGATAAAAGGTTGATAACAATTTAGCTTCTCTGGAAACGAACCCGGCGCATGAAAAGGGAACCCGAATACTGAATATACGAATACACGATGCAAAGATACAAGATTATATAGCACCAGGCAAGACTCGTTATCGTCATAATTATGGGCTACGTGAAAAATCCGATATAGAGCAAACAGCCATAGACCTCGTGAGGTGACAATATTTGTAGGGTGGGATTTTTACACCACCGCAATCTCGGTGGCATATAAAATTCCACCCTACATCTGGTTCTGCTTATAAAATGTCATGCGCACAAACTATATTTACGTGCAACGTATTCCCGCCCAGTGGGTCTTGCATCCTGCATCTTACATCATGTATCCTGTATCGTAACTTCAGCTGCAGTATGATGGAAGCGGCTTGTTTAAAAAATGTAAGAATGTTACAAAATACTCTCTCGATACGAGTCCTGCCCCTTTGCAGGGGTAAACCTTTGGTGGGTTTGGAACATCCGTATAGGGT
Source organism: Desulfobacterales bacterium (assembly GCA_012961955.1). GTDB lineage: Bacteria > Desulfobacterota > Desulfobacteria > Desulfobacterales > DTYH01 > DTYH01. Next base: position 4,338 of record DTYH01000093.1, read on the forward strand.
TATCTACAGACCTGTCTAATAAATTTAAGGGTTTTCAAGTTTCTCCCCAAATAGTAGGAGACAAAGCCGTCCAGAAAGCGAAAGCTCTCGTTGATCGCCGAATCGGAGAGTCTAAGCCTTAAGGCTTTATCCCTGGAATTTTTTAAGATCCATTGGAGGTGTTTGACGGTCCCTATGCTGAGAGTGAGGGAATTGGGCCGTGTACCCCAGCACCTCTGGCATAACAGGCCTCCGCGTGGTAGGCTAAATTCAGCAAATTGAGTGGGAAACTTCTCCAGTGGAATATTGCAGGCGAGACACTTATCTAAACGGGGTTGGAAGCCTATCTCCGCCATAAAATTCGTCTGAAAATGGATCGAGAGGAGCTCATCTGACACTACGTTCTTGTCTAAAAGTTCGAGTGAAGACCTCAAGAGCTCAAATATTGAGAGGTGACTCTCGCCTTTTTCCATCCATGCATATACCATTTCGGTCCAACAGCTGGCATAGGCCATCTTGACGATATTCTTCCTGATCGTTTCAAAACAATGGACCACTGATGCTTCCTGAAGTACAGGCAGACCCTTCTTTGTGCCATGGCTCCATACTACTTCCAGAACAGAGAAGAGCTCTAAGACACCGCTAAAGCGTCTTTTACTCTTTTTGGCTCCCTTGGCGATCACCGAAACCAGGCCCTGAGTTGAGGTAAAAAGGGTTATAATCTTGTCGTATTCACCATGAGTGAGTACACGTAGGACAATAGCAGGAGTGGAAAGATTGGCCATGTGTTTGAGCGCTAAAAGATCAGCATTTTAGCGATGTTAAAATATAAGACCATGCTTAAGACATCAGTAGCAGTACTAACAAACGGTCCGGTAGCCACGGCCGGATCAACATGGAAACGCATAAATATCAACGGGAGGAATGATCCAACCGCGGCAGCCAGAGTCATGGAGCAGACCATACCCAGCCCCACCACCAATCCGAGCGCCCAGATCTCATACTGAAAATTGGCAAACATACCCAGAAGAGTTCCATAAATAAAACCCAATACAAAACCGGTGGAGAGCTCTGTGGATATGATTTGCCAGAACTGCTTCACATTAAGACGACCGGTGGCTAACCCCCGAACCACGATTGTGGAAGACTGGTTTCCGACGTTACCACCCATGCCCATAATTATGGGCATAAAGGCTGCCAGATATACCAATTTGTTCAGATCATGTTGAAAATGCTTAATGACGTAGGAAGCGATGATCCCACCGATCCAGCTGGCAAAAAGCCATGGGATCCGCTTTCGTATACTTTTCAGGACAGAATAGGGTCCAGCAACGAATTCTTCTCCAGCACCTGCCATCTTCAGGATATCTTCAGTAGCTTCTTCACGGATGATATCAATAACGTCATCTACGGTTACAATTCCGACCAGCTTGTTGTTTTCGTCAACCACGGGCACAGCCAGAAGGTTGTATCGGGCAACTATCTTGGCCACGTCTTCCTGGTCCATGCTGGTTTGTACACTCACAATGTCAGTACTCATGATTTCCTTTAGTTTGGTTTCAGGAGGTACTAGAACTAATTGCCTTAGGGAGATCACGCCTACAAGATGCATATCGTCATCGACCACGTAGAGATAAAAAGCCATTTCTATATTCTCTCTTTGGAGAGAGGCAATCGCTTCTTTGGCTGTTGCATTTTCCGTTAGGGCGATGAAGTCCGGGCTCATGATCCCGCCAGCCGTCTTCGTATCGTATCGGAGAAGACCCTTTACTTTGGCGGAATCCTCTTCCCTCATTAATTCCAAGATATACCTGGTCTGTTCTTTGTCAAACTTCTCCAGGATATCAGCAACATCGTCTCTGGGCATTACATGCAGGATCTCTACGATCTTTTCCGGAGGCATGTCCTCAATGACATTCACCAGATGTTCGTGTTCCACTTCCCTGAAAAGTTCGGCCTTCTGCTCGGTCCTCTCCATCAGATCGAAGATCAGCTTCTGCTCACGCGGGGTAAGAAGGCGAAAGATTAAGGCCAGATCAGCGGCATGTGTCTTGTTGATGATCTTTCGCAGGTTGGACATCGCTCCGCGTCTGATCAATCTTTTGATTGTCTCTAAGAGTATCTTAGTACTTTCTGATGATAACATCATGGCGCATGATCCTAGGGAAGGGTAATCCTGACAACCTGGCCGGGTTTGCCTAGAGGCCCGAGTTCCCTGCCATCGAAGTTTAGGATAACGCCTGCGGCATTGCCGATCAAAAGTTCGAACTTATCAGCCGCTTTTTTTGTCAACCTATCCTTTGGGGTAAGTAGATATTCCATTGTCTCCCGGTCGTCAATAGTTATTCTGATCCACGTCCTCTGTATCGTCAATATATTTAGTCGGTGCTTTTCTTGTGTTTCTTCTGGCCTACTTACAACGCGACTTTCGGCTTCAGTTCCACGCAATTGTGATTTCTGAAGCGTTTGTTCTGGAGCAGCGGTGGGCGGCCTAACCATTTGCTGTGGAGTGTCAGGTTTGATCATATCCTTGGAAAAATACTTCTGGAAAGAGACAACACATACAACAAGTAGAAAAAAACAGGCAATGGTTATACCCATTTGCCGGTGCAACCGGAGGCTCGTGGTTCTGTTTTTATCATATTGATTTTCAGGTTCCAGTAGTAAAGAATGCTTTTTGCAGTGACATTCATAACGCTTCAAAGGTTCAGAGCTGTCCAGTCCGATAAACGAGCTATAAGCCTTTATAAAGCCCCTTACGATTACATCCGGGGGAAGTTTATCCAGCTCCTCTCTTTCGAGGAGCAACAGGCTATTAACGTTAATTTTCGTGGCATCAGCGATATCCTTTAAAGAGATACCCCGTTTCTGTCTATGTTTCCGGAGATAACTCCCAAAGGAAGTCGAATCATCTTTCCGATTCATGGGTATAATCTCTGTAGAAGTCTTGGAAAGGGTATCGTCTCCCTCACATGTGGAATGCCACATATCCAGGCAACAGTGCGTTCTATGCCCAAACCGAAGCCTGCATGGGGTACACTTCCATACCGCCTAAGGTCAACGTACCAGGCAAAGTCTGCTGCTGGAAGGCCGGCATGGGCTATCTTTTGTTCCAGTTCGGAAAGAGAGTCTTCCCGCTGCCCTCCTCCGATTATCTCACCGTATCCTTCTGGAGCTAGGAGGTCCATACAGAGGACTACTTCAGGACGTTCTGGATCATTCTTCATATAAAATGGTTTGCATTGGGCAGGGTAGCGATGGATCATAACAGGCCTATCAAAATGATTAGAGATTATGGTTTCGTCTCCCCCTCCGAAATCGTCACCCCATACAAATGACACACCAGAATCCTGGAGGAGCTGAACCGCGTCATCGTATGCCATGAGATAAAAAGGGGAGGAGACTCTCTCTAATCTTGCAATATCCCTATTTAACGTTTGAAGCTCCTTTTGCCTGGTTTTGAGTACCCCCTTTACGATTGTAACTACGAGTTCTTCGGCCAGAGCCATTATCTCGTCGAGATCGGCAAAGGCAATCTCTGGCTCAAGCATCCAGAATTCGGTAAGGTGTCGTCTGGTCTTCGACTTTTCTGCACGAAAGGTTGGGCCGCACGAGTAGACCTTTCCTAGCGCCATAGCTCCTGCCTCTAAATAGAGCTGCCCGCTTTGAGAGAGGTATGCATTTTCGTTTTCAAAATATCTGGTCCTGAAGAGGCTAGTAGTACCTTCACAGCAAGACGGGGTGAATATGGGCGCATCGAACAGGATAAATCCCCTACTGTCAAAGAACTGACGTGCGACATTGATTACGGTATGCCTGATGCGGAGGATGGCGTTCTGCCGTTGGGAACGCAGCCATAAATGACGATGATCCATCAGGAACCCAATCCCGTGTTCCTTGGGTGTAATAGGATAGTTTTCAGCAATCTGAAATATGGAGATCGAAGACACCAGGAGTTCATAACCTCCAGGAGATCGCGGTTCACGTCGTACCCGGCCGGTAATAGCAATAGATGATTCTTGAGTAAGGGTGTTATACAACTGGAAGATCTCATCCTCCACCTCTCCCTTTATCAGTATGGCTTGAATAATCCCGGTCCCATCACGCAGGACAAGAAAGCGGATTTTTCCGCTGGAGCGTTTATGGGTAAGCCACCCCCTTACCGTGACGATTTCGTCCTCGTATTTTCCTATGTTTTCTATGGTGACTGTCTTCATGGTATAATCTTGTAACACCTTTTTCAAAAAGCTAAAGTGTTACGAAACGTTTAATCCTGCAAAAGAACTGTTTTTACCCCGTTAGAAAAGTCCCGTGCGAAGGCACGGGGTTATAATCGAAATACTGTACCTTGTTTCCACAGGGTATTAAACGCTCAAGAGGGATTTTATGGCTAAGCATCTCAAATTCATCCCAAATTATATGAGATAATTATTTCTAATGTCATTCCTTCGAAAGCTTGTCCTCGACCCGATCAGGGGCGAGGATCTATCCTCTTTTCAATTTGGCTGGGATTTTGGGTGCCCGTCTTTGCGGGTATAACGTCAAAAAGTAACGCTGTATTATTTAATGCCGCGTGTGAAATTCTAACAGGGTTTAGTGAATAATCTTGATATATG
>DTYH01000094.1 GCA_012961955.1 Desulfobacterales bacterium
TACGCGGGAATGACTCAAAAAGGCAGACTCCGACTTTTTACGAGACCATCAAATTTTGGGAAAGTTTCTTTTTCTTGCATCTGCGGCAAACTTGGAAATAGTTCAATTTAGGTCTTATTTAACACGCCTCCACACTAGTTCAGCATATTCTCCTGAACTATTCTTTGGTGTTGTGAGTGTTAAATCATCTCCGGAGAGCTTAATATCCCTTATAAGCTCTTTCCCTATCCAGTTGGGAAACGAACTCACCTCTGGAACATGGATCACAACGCCATCTGAAATCCGATACTTACCCCCATAACTAAGAAATCCCGCAAATACTCCTGCCCTCTCCTCTTCTGTTGCCATAAATGGGTCTTCGCTCTTAAATAATGGCATACCCCTCTTCATCATCACCACGTTCATATAGCCACAACTATCGTATACAAGAATACCTGCCGGACCTTCACCAAAAGGGTGTATTACAGGGGCATTAGGTCTGATAATACGGAATGACTCCAGCTTCCATGCTCCAATCAGGATATCATTCGTCATGTTTCTGGCCTCCATTCAATCTTAAACAGTCTAGCATTTCGAAACAAACCGGTTGCGTCAAACTCAAGCTGCAGGTACGATACAGGGTACAGGTAAGTAATGTTCACTATGTTCCTCCCCAATGAATCATGAATCATGCGTCGTGTATCTTGGCCTGCCTGAACTCTATACTTTCAAATGGCTAACGTGTTACACCTTTTTAAAGATCAAACATCCGTTAGTCCCCCCGAAACCAAAGGAGTTGGACATTGCAACACAGATCTCTTTTTCTCTGGCCACGTTTGGTACGTAATCCAAGTCACATTCGGGATCCGGAACCTCATAATTAATTGTGGGAGGGATAATACCACGGCTGACCGTTAAAACCGAAACGACTGCTTCTATCGCTCCAGCAGCCCCGAGTGCATGACCGGTCATAGATTTTGTAGAGCTAATGGGAATCTCATAGGCATGTTCTTTAAAAACCGACTTTATGGCCTTTGTCTCAGTGACGTCGTTTAGGGGAGTAGATGTTCCGTGTGCGTTTATATAATCGACTTCCTGATACGATATTCCGGCATCGTCCAGGGCCATCTGCATACACTTTCGGGCACCCTCACCTTCCGGATCGGGCATCGTGATGTGGTATCCATCACCATTTAGTCCATAACCTATCAATTCAGCATAGATCTCGGCCCTCCTCCTACGGGCCTGTGAAAGCTCTTCAAGGATCATTATTCCTACGCCTTCGGCAGGCACCAACCCATCCCGTAATTTGTCAAATGGACGGCAGGCCTCTTTCGGTTCACGAAGACCCCTTGTCATAGCCTTCATGTTATAAAAACCGCTAATTACTAAAGGGCTGATTGTTGCCTCGGAACTACCTGCGATCATAATATCAGCAACCCCATACTGAATAAGCCTGGCCGCCTCACCAATCGAGTGAGCACCAGCGGCACAAGCTGTAATCATGCAATTATTGGGGCCCTTCGCACCAAAGTGTATAGCAACCTGCCCGGATGCCATGTTTGCAATCATCATTGGAAGGAATAAGGGAGAGACTTTTTTCGGACCAGACCTCAGTAAATTTGAATAATTGCTCTCCAGGGTATGTAGCCCTCCGAACCCGGTTCCTATAATAACTCCTGCTCGATCCTCGTTTGTTTCATCGATCTTAACTCCGGAATCCTCGATGGCCATCTTAGTGGCAGCAATGGCAAATTGAACAAAGCGATCCATCCTTCTAATCTCTTTCCTCTCCAAAAACTTCTCAGGTTCGAAATCATTCACCTCCCCGGCAATATTTACTGGTAGATCCGAGGCATCAAAACCTTGAATTTTGTCTATACCTGATCTTCCCTCACACAGGGCCTTCCAGCAATTTTCTACACCGGTTCCCAGAGATGTTATCAACCCAATCCCTGTAACTACTACCCTTCTTTTCATCTTTGTTTCCCTTGCATCAAACTAGATATCCTTACTCAGAAACTTGCACAATAGTACAGATGTTCCCCTTTTTTTCTTTTCACTATCCTCCCCTCTGATTCCAATATCTCTATGTGTCCTTCTACCTCGGAGAGACCCAGGAATATCTCCTTGGTTTGCAGTTCTCCGAAAAGAGATTGCGAGATCTCCCATTTCGTCCTTTCAGTGTCCGATACAATATCGATTATTCTATCCTTTCGCTCCTCATGATGCTTGAGAAATCCATCAATCAGGCTTCTGTGATCATCAATATTAGAACCGTGTCCTGGCAAGACCAACTGCACATCGAGTTGTCTTGCCACCCTTAACGAATTCAGATAGCTGTTAAGGCTTTGATAATTGTTATTAGCCTTGGTAGAGAGCTCTAGCAGCGGATTCGGGGTTATTTCGGACAGGAGATGATCCCCAGCGAAAAGGAGCTTACTTTCTTTGTCATAAAAACAGACACTTCCTGAGGTGTGGCCCGGAAGATGAATCACTCTTAATCTTCTCTCGCCACAGTGTACAATATCACCGTCAGATATTTTCTCCACCCCAGTTTCAACCGCGTCAGCAAGCTTGACAAACATTTCCTTGACGGCATAGACAAAACCTGTCCAGTAAATATCAGGTACTCCCGACTCCCGAAAGTAGGTCTCAATGAGGGAAAACTCCTTATCAAATTGGTGCTTAAATTCTGTCTCCACCTTGTATTGATCATCAGGATGCACAAAAATCCTTGCACCCGAGATTTCGGCCAACTTTTTTGCCAGGCCAAAGTGATCTATATGGCCATGAGTAATGTAAATCCTTTCAATATCCGATAATCTGTAGCCAACATCCTCGACTCCCCTTTCCAAACACTGGAAGGCCTCCCTCCCTTTTATCCCGGTATCTATTAAGGATAGAGGAGAACCACAAAATAGGTAGACGTTTATCGGTCCCGGACCACCCGGTATATCAAATGGAATAGTTATCTTTTTTATCCCTTCTAAATTTCTCATCTTGAAACCACCCTTCTTGCACCTGTTTTTTCATACCCTAAATTGGTAAATCTATTCAGGTTTACCCAGTTAGAAAAGCCCCGTCTGGAAAGACGGGATCAAAATCGATATATTTTACCTCATTTTCAACCCGTTAAGTTTCCCCAGGGGAGCCCTGTTTAACGGGGTTTCCACAAAAGGATCATACCCGTGTCGCCTGAAAAGCTCCGTACTGTACCATTCCACCTTGTAAATATCCCAGAAACGAATTGATGAAGGAGACCAGTTTCTTATAGTATTCACTCCCCTGAGCTTCCAGGATAAGACTGCCACGACCATCAAGAATAGCTGTCTTAACTCGATAGATGACAGATATGGCCCAATAGGTTAAATCTATACTTTCGTCCAGCCTGAATCCACACCCTTCCAGGAGTCTCTCATAATCCTCAAATGTTATTTTGTCGATATCGTCCGGCCAAAGGTAGATTCCATCAGGAACGGGCTTGTTTTGTCCCTTCAGATGATCCGTAAATATCAGTTGACCGCCCGGTTTCAAGACACGATAACACTCCCGAAAAAGGAGCCCCTTGTCTGCTATACTGTCAAAACAGTCCTGACTCCATACCACATCGAACACTTCGTTCTTAAAAGGGATGCACTGTGCGTCAGCCGCTTGAAATGAAACTAGGTGATCCAGACCCGTCATTCTGGTAAGTTCCATTCCTCCTACACACCTTTCTGGTATCAAGTCCAGGACCTTTACCCGGCAGCCATATTTGTGGGCCAGGAATCGTGCCGCTCCCCCCATGCCACCACCCACATCCAGGACGTTCATTCCAGGTTCGAAACGGAGTTTGTCCGCGAGCATCTGGGTATTCCTGATTCCACCCACGTGATCAATTTGATCGTAACGAACAAGATCGTCCTCTGTCAAACCCTTGCGCCTTAGCCCGTCATAGGTGATCTGTCTCAGAATAACTCTGGCATTACTTATCCAGGCCTCTTCATAGTATCGCTTCTCATATATGTATCTTCTCATCGATGTATTCTCTTACTGATCTAAACGATTCCCTTTTCCTTGAGGTGCTGAATCTCCGCCTCACTCATCCCTAACAAGCCTGAAAAAATCTCTCTGTTATGCCCCCCCAGACATGGAGAAGACCTTACTTCCATCTTAGAATCCAAAAACTTTACGGGACATCCCAAAACCTTTATTCTGCCCCACTGGTGATGCTCTATCTCCACGATCATCTCTCGTTCCTTTAGATGAGGGTCACGACTAACCTCAATAGAATCTAAAACCGCCCCACACGGAATGTCCTGTTCACACAATCTCTTCATCACATCATGCTTATTCCTTTTAAGGATCCATTCTCCAATGGCTTTTTCTATCAGTTTGCGCTCTTCCTTTCTCCTTCTAAGGGAAGTGAGGTCGAATTCCTTTATCAGTTCACCCTTTCCAATAATATTCATCAACCTTTCAAACAGGTGCTGCTGAATTACACATATGGCCACATATCCTCCGTCCACGGTCTTATAGATGTTCCATGGAACTACATCCTTTAATCGATTCCCCAATTTTGGCATCCTTGACCCATAGGCGATGTAGGCACCCAAGATTGATCTCCCCAGATTTACTACACTGTCATGTAATGATACCTCTACCTTCATCCCCTTTTTTGTCCTCTCCCGCTGATAAAGGGCGGCAACAATACCTAGGGCCAGATTGGCGCCACCACTGCTGTCAGCTATGGCAGCGCCACATCGAAGGGGCGGGTCATCCTCATCCCCCGTAACACTCATCACACCACCCATCGCCTGCGCCGTCATATCCATACTGGGGTAGGAGGCATAAGGTCCATAGGATCCATAACCACTGAGAGAGGCATATATTAACCGCGGGTTAGACTCTCTTAACTGATCTGGACCGAACCCTAGCCTCTCCATCTTATTCCCACCAAAATTCTCCACAAGCACATCAGACCTTTTAACCAGCTCAATAAAAATGGATCTCCCCTCATCAGTGTTAATATCAAGAGTGATGCTCTTTTTGTTCAGGTTGAGCAAAACAAAGTAGAGATCCTCATTTGCCCCCTTCCCGTAAAACAGGTGGCGACAGGATTCTCCTTGCGCCGGGTTCTCAATCTTAATTACCTCTGCACCCAAAAATGCCAGGAATAGGGTACATGTAGGCCCCGCCTCATACTGGGTAAGATCTAA
>DTYH01000095.1 GCA_012961955.1 Desulfobacterales bacterium
TTCGGTCTAATGCTTCTTCATATAATGTCTCCATCAACCCAGAAGCCTGCCCTGCTTCAAAGATTGGCCAGTCCACGCTTAAGAGATTCGATTTTTACCTTTTTCTTTGCCCGTATCAGTAGTCCAATAACTCCTGTCCTCGGTAATCTATAAGTCTTTGGAATCCTGCGAGCATCGAACTCATCCAAGAAATCACTTTTCCCTTTTGTTCTATCACAGGCGCGATTGCCCGGCCTCGCCTTCATCCAGTCGCCCTTTAACAAAGTAAGGTTGAAGAATTACTAATCGTCCTGGGCATATTGCACACCTTGCTCTAAACCGGTCGCATCATAATGCCCTAATATTTTCCGCTCCCCCAATAATCCCTGAAATTACCAACGCGTAATCCTTCCAAGGTTTCTTCCCTTCCCCAACGAGAGAGCACCCCGTTCATACAATCCTAACGCAAGTTCTTTTCAGAATTCTTGCTCGACTTCTTTTGCCGGTAGTTTAACTGCATTAAAAGTATCACTGGTTATTTCCGATGTAAGTTTCATCTTGGAATATCACCTCAATTCTAACTTATAGAAAACGATCCAATACGGATGCAGTATTTCTAACCTTTCGAATCTACACATAGACAATTCTTTTAGCATCAAAATACAAGCTAACAATTGACGACCAATTTCAAGGCAGTAAGTCTCGGGGGTGATCAGTCGGTCAGCGATCGTTACACCACATCCTTTCACTCACGTGCTACTCCTTTAAATTCATTACATCAGGGAATCTTCTCCAAGGATAAGCACCGTAAAAAGATGGTCTATTGGCTTAAACTTTCATTGGCGCGTCGTCCTTTTATACAATAAAAAAGCTAGCGTAAAACATTTTACCCCATCCATCGGAATCTTCTACCCGGCGAAGATCACAAAAGGTCCAACCGATGAAGAGGGGCCTGTACGTGACAGGACCTAAATACGCCTCCCCTCATGGAAGATATGCACCCGGTCAGGATTGATGCTGAGTGGAGCAATGTCCCCCGCGCGAAAGTCCGCCTCCCTTGGGACTCGAACAGTTACACTCTCCTGACCGAGCCTGCCATGCATATATTTCTCCGAGCCCACATAGCTGGTCATCTCCACCTTCACCTGAAGGGCTACAGACACCCCCTGACCGATTCTGATATCTTCTGGACGGATGCCCACCTCCACTTCGCACCCGTCAAGATCCAGCTGCACCCCTTCGATCTTTAATGAAAAGCCAGACCCGACGAAGTGGGGGCAACCATCCTTTCGGATGAGCCTCCCTTTATACAGGTTCATCTCTGGCGATCCAATAAAGCTAGCCACAAACGTGTCTACCGGTTGGGAGTAGATGGTCTCAGGGCTACCGACCTGGTGAACCTTTCCGTCGCACATGACCACTACCTTGTCTCCAAGTGTCATGGCCTCCACCTGATCATGCGTGACGTATACAATGGTTCCCTGTATCTGACGATGTAACCGCTTTAGCTCCAGTCGTACGCTGTCCCGCAGACGTGCATCAAGGTTGCTCAAAGGTTCGTCCAACAAGAACAGCCTAGGCCGACGGACCAAAGCCCTACCCATGGCGACACGCTGCTGCTCTCCCCCTGATAGTCTACTAGGCTTTTGCTCAAGGAGGTCTTCGATCCCCAGAAGGCGGGCCGTCTCCAGGACCCGTTCACGAATGGTTGCCTTTGGGACACCACGCATACGAAGCCCGAAGCTCAGGTTTTCGGCCACCGTCATGTGGGGATAAAGGGCATAGCTCTGAAACACCATGGCCACATCCCTGTCTCTGGGGGAAAGCGAGTCCACGGGCTGACTATCCAGCAGTACTGTACCCTCGTCCTGGGGGAGAAGGCCGGCAACAATATTAAGCAAGGTGCTCTTCCCGCAGCCTGAAGGTCCCAGCAGGACACAGAACTCCCCGTCCTTTACGTGAAGATTCACGCAGGAGAGTGCTGTAGTCCTTCCGAATCGCTTGGTAAGTCCTTTTAGGGTGAGGGATGCCATTTTCAACCCTTCATGGCCCCAGCGGTCAATCCTTTGACCAGGTAGCGTTCAAAAAAGAGGAATAGGATCATGATCGGGAGTGTCGCCACCACTGAAGCGGCCATCACCAGCTGCTTGGATAGATGCACGCTTTCAGCGATCTGAACCACTCCCCTGGATAGGGTAAACTTCTCAGGTGTATCCAGAAACATGAACGCAAAAAGGAACTCATTCCATGCGATCATAAAGGTATACACGGCCACACTGGCCAGTGCCGGGGCGGATATGGGTATGACGATCCGCCAGATCACGCCGAGGCGGCTACACCCGTCAACAAGCCCTGCGTACTCCATCTCGGGTGGAATGGTCTTGAAGTAGCTCCGAAGCATGTATAGGGCGACGGGAATGGTCTGGGCCAGATAAACAACGATGAGTACATGGATCGAATCGCGAAGCCCCAGCCGGGAGAATGCTACGTACAAGGGAATCACCAACACGATCGCAGGGAACATGTAGATTATCAAGATGCTGTACGACATAAATGATTGCCCCCGAAAATAAATCCGCGTAACCGCATATCCTCCGAGTGTAGCTAGTACGACAGATAACACCAAAGTGGCCACTGAGACGTATACGCTGTTAAAGATGTATCTCTGAAAGCCGTGTTCAAAGAGAACCTCATAGTACGCTCGAAAATTGATCTTACGTATGTCCAGTGCCAGGTTAGCAGGCCTCATGAGCAACTCGTCCAGCGACTTTAAAGAAGAGACGATCATCCAGTAGAAGGGGAAGACCACTATGGCTACGAAGAATAGAATACCAGCAAATCTTAGAACATAGATAATAGCGAGCTCGAATCGCTCCCTGCTCACCCTTTCCCCCTTGTATCCATTCGCGATTCTCTTCACTCGATTACGCCTCCCTTACGATCCATCGAAGGTAAACGAATGTAAAGATTGACAAAATGCCAAAGAGAACCATTGCAACCGCGCAACTCGCCCCGATGTCGAATTCACCAAATGCGTAATCATATACATTAATAGTTAAAACCTTTGTCCCAGCCTGTCCTCTCGTGAGCAGGAATATATCGTCGAATTTGTTGAATGTCCAGATAAAGCGGAACAGGAAAAGAGTGTACAGAACCGTAGAAAGCTGGGGGAGTGTGATGTGGAAAAAACGCTGAAATGGGCTCGCTCCGTCAACCGATGCGGCCACGTAAAGCTCATCTGGGATGGCCTGAAGTCGTGAAAGTATGAACAGAAAGGCAAAGGGAAAGTAACGCCATCCCTCAAATAGGATCACAGAGGTGAGCGCCAGAGGCAAGCGCAACCTCAGACCCATTAGATCAAATTCCCACCAGCGCTGGGATAGGAAAGGAATCGGCTGTGTTATTACGCCACTATTTATGGCCAGCCAATTAAGAACACCCAGCTGTGGATCCAGGATAAAACTCCAGGTGAATGTCACAGCCACGACAGGCGCAATATACGGTGAAACGAAAATCCCTCTCAGCAAACTCCGCCCGGGAAACTCCCCACGGACCAAAAGCGCTGCTAACAACCCGAGGAGAATGGAGAGACCGCTCCCCGCAACAGTATAGATCAACGTGGTTAGGACCACAGTGGCAAACCCCGGATCGCTGAAAACCTTCCTGAAGTTCTCCAGGGTAAGGTTAAATTTGAGAAGGGAGGCGCCACGGAGGCCCCCCAGAGAGACCGGTTTGAGGCTCAGCCATATGTTCCAGATCACCGGGAATATTACTAGTGAGATGACGACTGAGAATGTGGGAACAACCATCAAGAATGCGAGCTTGGTCTCCCGGTCTAAAAAAGTGCGGCCTTGCTGTTTCATAATTCATATAGGTGTGTTAGTTCACATGCCGACCCTGTATCTGTAACCTAACTGTTCACAGGGTGAAGGTCTTTCTTGGAACGACTTGGCGGAACCTTCAGTTTTTTCGTGAGTTGGCAATGGGGGAAACGGCTGCCACCGGGCTCGTCTATCTGGTTCATCTCGTCTATCTCGTCGTTTGGTTGACCAAACTGACGAGGTAGAGGCTGAGGTGGAATGCGGATGGGGCAGAGCCTCCCCCGTTGCTAACTCTCGGGAAAGACAAAGGTTAGAGACATCGAAGTGTAAGGAAAAACCTTCACCCCGTGAAGAGTTGCTCTGCAACCATACCCCTCATTCGAGTGCCTTTACCCGCCTTTCCATCATCCTGGCTGCTTCTTTTGCACTGATTTCACCGTTAAGGAATCGTTTTAGTATCTCAGGAATTACCTTTGTGCCGTATACCCTTGAGATAAGGGCACCCTTTCCCCTTGCAAAACCCCAGCGATCTAAACCGTCCATCCCAGACATGATAGTTTTCACTAAATCCATCCCGTAAAACTCTGATATCCTGACTCTGGTTGTCACTCCAAACCTGAGTCTCATCCATCCGTCAATGAAGCGATTCGGTTCACCCAGGGTGCCTTTACGTACAGGGAGTTTACCCTCTGGTGCCATACCCAGCCACTCCAGATACCCGTCGGTGAGGAGAAACTCCACCCATTTTTTTGCTTTTGTTACGTCCGCATCCCTGGTAATCCCGAGGTAGTTAATCTGGCCGTATTGAGCTGCGCCATTTGGGCCGTAAATGATGCTCACAAACCCGGTGTTCCTGGCCAGGAATCCCTTTTTTCCTTTGGCCATATCTGGAACTACCGGTTGATCCTGCCGAAGCCCAGAGAGTTCATCAAGTATGAAAGGTGACCAGATGATCATGGCAGCTCGTCCGGAGAGAAAGTCCATCCTGGTATGAAGCCAGTAGATATTTCCAGGTGGGGTAAACTTGGCAAGAGCTTTGTAAAACTCGAGGACCTGGACCATCTGAGGTGTGTCCAGATGTATGTTTCCGGAAGAGTCTGTCAGTCTAACCCCATTTGACAGAGCAAAGTGCTCAAACACCTGCTGGGTGTAGGTCTGTCCAGGGTCTGTGCCGACTTCAAAGCCCCAGATCAAAGGCGGATTGTGCAGCACCTTGGCCGCCTGAAGGATACGGTCCCAGTGATCAGGCACTGCCAGCCCCGCATTATTGAACAGGTCCTTGCGGTACAGTAGGAGCTGACCCCATCCATCGATCGGTACGGCGGCGTAGCCTTCAGGGACGCGTACGAGGTTCAGGGGCCCATTGCTGAATGTCTCTTCTCCAAGACGGTTCACCACCTCTGTCGCAGACCTACCATCCAGAATCCCAGCCTCTCCCCATCCAATGGTAAAGTCGATAGGGTGGAATATCACATCAGGGAGAGACCTCGCTGCATAGGCCGCAGTGACCCGCTCTGCCAGGAGATTTTCGTGCACAGGTATAATGCGAACACCGATTCTGGTCCGTTTTGTGAACTTGCGGGCAATCTCTCGCTGGGTATCCAGCCTGTCCATCTCTACCTCAGTGGTCCAAAAAGTGATCTCGTCATTGGCACAAACCTTGGAAAACCCCGATATGACAATGCATATGATCGTTAAAAGCGAGAGGCTCGTTTTCTTCAAGGAAATCTCCTTCTCCTGGCGGACAACACCGCTGAGTTCAACATTTTAGCTCTTTGAAAAAAGTTGTAACCGGTTAATCTTGCGAACGATTTCGAACAATTTTTGGAAAAAGATTCAAGATTGGTCTGGCGTTGAACATTTCAAACTGTTCGACGGGGAAAGCCCGAGTTTTTGAAATCTAGCCAGGCAAATCTTGAATCCCAACATTGTCACGGAAGTGAGCAAGATCGACCGATTACAACATTATCACTCAATTTTTTTCAAAACGTTAAATTGTTACGAAAGGACTAAGATGGTAGCATATAAAATGCCGCGCTACAATCTATGTAGAAATCAAAAGCGTCATACTAAACTAAGCGGGGTACCTCAAGAGTTTCTCAACTCCGCTCCGTTCAGAACGACGTGAAAGGGAGCTGGTTCAGAACAAAGAGAGAGACCTCCTTCAGCACGAGCATATATGACTTACAATATCGATAAATCACCTGGTTATTTAACGCTGAAAGTTCAGTCCTGGCTTACCCATTATCATGAACGGTAATGGGCATTGATACGAACATAATCAAAAGAAAGGTCGCATGTATAAACAGTAGCCTCTCCTGAGCCCATATTTAGATCGAGTGTTATGGTAAACTGGTCCCTTTTTAGTACCTGAGCTATTGGACCTTCTAGGTCATCCCCTACGCCTATTCCACATTTTACTAAACAAATCCCGTCAAAATATAGATCGATCAGATCTGGATTAATGGGCACTCCAGCCCGGCCTGCTGCAGCCAGTATCCGTCCCCAGTTGGCATCCTCCCCAAAGAGGGCTGTCTTCACCAGGATGGAGTTTGCAACTGCATCGGCAACGGCCCGAGCATCAGGATCACTCAGTGCGCCTCTGACCCTCAATGTTACAAGCTTTGTAGCTCCTTCACCATCGCGGACAATCTCCTTTGCCAGCCTTATAAGGATCTCATCTAATACCTCCTGAAACGGCCCGGATGATGAGTAGTCTCTCAGACGGCATCCGGACAGGCCGTTGGCCATAATGAGTACCGTGTCGTTTGTGCTGGTATCTCCATCAACAGTAATAGCATTAAACGATCTTGCCACGGCCTGTCTTAGGATCCGGTCCAGAACAGCAGGTTCAGCACCAAGATCCGTACATATAAAGCAAAGCATAGTGGCCATGTCAGGCCTGATCATCCCTGCGCCTTTGGCCACTGATATAACGTTAAACGTTTTACCATGAATCTTACCAGTGCCAGAAGCCACTTTTGGAGACTTGTCCGTTGTCATGATTGCCTGTGCCACCTCAGGGAATCCGTCAGGGGAAAGTCGTTCTGCCAGCCCTGGCAACGCCTTTTCTATGCAGACCACATTTACGGACTGTCCGATAATGCCCGTGGAGGCTACTGCCACCAGATGCTCTGGTATAGAAAGCGCTCTAGCGGCAGCCATGGCCATAAGCCTGGCATCTCTCAGGCCCTGAACCCCAGTACAGGCATTGGCATTTCCGCTGTTAGCAACAATGGCCTGGATCTTTCCCGATCTAATCCGCTCCCGAGACAAAAGAACCGGAGCTGCCTGAATGCGATTGGTAGTAAATACCCCAGCAGCGTCCGCAGGTACCTCGGAAAAGATCAGCGCAAGATCCTTGTTTTTGTCCTCTTTCAAACCAGAAGCAATTCCGCCAGCTAAAAACCCGGAAACCCTTATACGCATATCATTCATTTCCCGCTCCCACAGCACCTTTTATATTTCTTGCCACTCCCACACGGACACGGTTCATTCCGCCCCACCTTCTTCCCCTTCCTTCGGACAGGTTTTCTTGCTTGTTCTTCTCCATGAGAAAATATCAGATCCTTTTCTTCCGGTTGATCTATGATCTTCACAGGTTCTTGTCGAGTAAGACTAATATGGAATAGGATCTCCACGGTTTCTTCCTTGATCCGACTTATCATATCCGTGAACATGGCATACCCTTCTTGTTTATATTCCAATAGCGGGTCACGCTGCCCGTAACCACGAAGCCCTATTCCTTCCTTCAGGTAGTCCATTGCCAGCAGGTGGTCCTTCCAAAGGCTGTCCACGGTCTGAAGTGTAATCACCCGCTCCAAGTGTCTCAGGTTCTCGGGACCGATCATCCTCTCCTTTTCCTCATAGATATCTAGCGCGGACTCAAATATGTACTGGGCCAGAGCTTCAGAGTCCATGCCGTCGAGTCTTTCCTCGTCAAGCTTCAAACGGAACGAAAACTGCTTAAATACGGCATTCTTTATGGCTTTCAGGTCCCACTCCTCTGGAAGGAGTTTTTCGCTGGCATATGTCTTCACGATCTTGTCTGCACACTCGCGTATCATTTCCACTATTGTAGGCTTCAGGCTCTCTCCACTCAGGGCCTCCCGCCTCTGTTTGTATATGATGTCGCGCTGCTGATTCATGACATCATCAAAATCAAGAAGCTGTTTCCGAATCTCGAAATTTTGTGCCTCAACCTTCCGCTGAGCATTTTCAATGGCCTTACTGATCATCCTGTGTTCAATCGGCTGGCCGTCCTCAAGACCCAGCTTTTCCATAATCGATGTGATCCGCTCCCCGCCAAAAATCCGGAGAAGATCGTCCTCTAACGATAAGAAGAACTGTGAAGAACCCTCGTCACCCTGACGGCCCGCCCGCCCACGAAGCTGATTATCGATGCGTCGACTTTCGTGTCGTTCCGTACCCAGGATGTGTAGCCCTCCTAACTCCTTAACCCCTTCTCCTAGAACGATATCAGTCCCTCTACCGGCCATATTCGTCGATATGGTTACATTCCCCTTCTGGCCTGCCTTGGCCACTATCTCGGCTTCTTTTTCGTGGTTTTTGGCGTTTAGGACTGAATGTTTGATACCTCGCTTCTTAAGGGCTTTACTTAACATCTCAGACGTGTCGATCGATATTGTGCCCACGAGGACTGGCCGGCCCTTGCTGTGCAGACGTTCTATCTCGTCCAAGACAGCATCGAATTTTTCTGCTTTTGTCTTATAAACCACGTCTGGATAATCGATTCGAATCATGGGTTTGTTTGTTGGTATGACCACCACATCCAGATTATAGATCTTTTTGAATTCTGCAGCCTCGGTATCAGCCGTGCCTGTCATACCCGCCAGCTTCTCGTACATCCTGAAATAATTCTGAAACGTAATAGAGGCAAGCGTCTGGTTTTCACTTTCAATCTTCACACCCTCTTTGGCCTCCAGTGCCTGATGTAGCCCTTCGCTATAGCGTCTTCCGGGCATTAATCGGCCGGTAAATTCATCTACAATAATGACCTGACCATTCTTGACTATATAGTCTACATCTCGCTTAAAAAGTGTGTGGGCCTTAAGGGCTTGGTTTAGGTGGTGAAGAATTTCTATGTTCCTGGGATCATACAGATTGTCAATCTTTAATATCTGCTCCACGCGAGCAACCCCTTCCTCAGAGAGAACCACTGTTCGGGACTTCTCATCCACGGTGTAGTCTCTATCCCTTTTCAGTTTGGGCACCACACTGTTGAGTCGATAGTAAAGGGATGTCGATTTCTCGGCTGGGCCGGAAATAATGAGCGGTGTTCTTGCCTCATCTATCAGGATGCTGTCCACCTCGTCCACAATCGCATAGTGTAGATCTCTTTGCACAAGCTCATCTTTGAAATACTTCATGTTATCACGGAGGTAATCGAAGCCGAACTCATTATTTGTTCCGTAAGTAATATCGGAATTGTAAGCAGCCTGTCTCTCGGTATCGTCTAATCCGTGCACTACCGTTCCAACAGAAAGCCCTAAGAATCTGTAAATGACTCCCATCCATTCGGTATCCCTGCGCGCAAGATAATCGTTTACTGTAACCACATGCACACCTCGACCTGTGAGGGCATTGAGATAGACCGGAAGGGTAGCCGCTAATGTCTTTCCCTCACCAGTCTTCATTTCGGCAATCTTGCCCTGGTGGAGAACAACACCTCCGATCAGCTGCACATCAAAGTGACGCATCTTAAGAGTACGTACAGAGGCCTCTCGAACTACGGCAAAGGCTTCTGGCAGAAGCTCGTCCAGGGGTTGGCCACGCTCTATTCGCTCCTTGAACAGCCCGGTCTGGGCCCTTAGCTGATCATCGGTAAGGGCCTTCATCCTTGCTTCTAAGCTATTTATATGCTGAACCAAGGGATATATCTTTTTAAGCTCTCTTTCGTTCTTACTCCCGAAGAGAGACGTCAATAACTTTCCTATCATATTTTTTGAATAGTCACCTCTCTCGCGTAATATTCAATTGAGATTTCTCAAAATAGCGTCAACCCTACGAGGTCATTTGTCGATTCGTAACAGTTTGGCACGTTAAAAAACCGCTATCCAGCCGCGGATGGAAGCCACTCCCACTAACAGTGGACAATGAAGAGTGAAAAGTGAAAAATGAATCTGGAATAACTTATTCCCTTTTCATTCTTCATTCTTAATTCTTCACCGTTCCTAACCCCAGTAGGAGCAACATCCTGTTGCGACATTTTTTTTCATAACGCTAAGTTGTTACCTCGATTTTGTTTCTAAACATAGTATCTCTTTCTTTAACAAACCCACAATATATTACTCAACTTTCCCACTCCTAATATACAACGAGCCGTTTTCCCACAAATGCTCTTGTGGAAAAAAAGTGACTCATTTGAGGACTTGATGGCCTTAAAAAACGCCATTTTGCTAACGGCTTTGGGCAATTTTGGAAAAAGATTCAAGGTTCGCATCACGTCAAAAATCTCAAACGGTCTGAGAGGGGAAGCCCGAGTTTTTGAAATTTAGCCATGCGAAACTTGAATCCCAAAATTCCTCACAGAGAGAGCAAGATTCGGCTTTTTTTAAGGCTATCAAGGAGATCTATTCTTACACTTTCCATTTCATGAATAACCCAAGGATACGTGTGCTTATTACCCTGTTTAGGAGTCCGAAACTGAGATATTATTAAATAAACGAAAAAGTACTCCTCAATTCGTAACTATTCTGGTCAAAAACGGTGTGCTGAGACTAAGCCAAGTATTTCGAAGCGAAGCATCTCGAGACTTTCTTCACCCCGCTTTGCTCCGTTCAGGATGACCTGGTAACAATCTTCGTTGCAAATGACCGAAGCACACCAACAGAGATAAAAACCATCTGAGCGGTTACTATGATTGTACAATGGAGTGGATGATATCAAATGCCCATTATGGTGACAAGAAAAATTAGTAGCAGGTTAACCCTGATGCTTTCGCAGAA
>DTYH01000096.1 GCA_012961955.1 Desulfobacterales bacterium
AGGTAATGGGCGGGCTGAACGCTCAATGGCAACAAGACCCCCGGCTCAGGTCAGGGAAGAACAGCTAAATACCACACGGAAAGTGGCTTAAAAATGCTTAATCAGGTGTCTAGAAAGTGTTGACCGATACACCGTTGACTTTTAGAACAAATTGTTGCAGTTATAAATACACAATCACTTAACCCCACCTGCGACAGTATCGTAGGTGCGCGCCTCCACAAGGAGGCGCTCTCTTTTTATTGACTCCCTATGAAACCCCACCGATTTATTTCTTGCATTGACGGATTCAAACTATATTTTGGATTAACATCAAGGCGTTGGAAAAAGTACCAGGAGAGATTCATTACGGCACAAATCCGGCAGGCCATCAAACTTGTTTTAAGTGTAGTCAAAGGACCTTGCTCTTCTTCCATCCCAAAAGGAGCTCACTCTCTTTGAAAAATGCCTGCCACATCTATTGTGGTGTCCTGAACAAAATAAAAGTATCAGCCAGGCTTCGTAGACTCGGTCACACGCCAAAGGAATTCTTGTCATTTTTCGAAATAAATTCTTGACATTTTAGCAAGGCTCTGAGTAAGTCGATACCTTGTTGTAATCATTATGTTTTTAAGGCCAATAGCTAAGGTTTTACTTAGATGCTTGAATCAACCAAGGCGATTTATTCAGATCCTTATGGGACGTCGTCTCACGGGAAAGACCACCGTTGGCTGTCAAATTCTCTCCAAATAGGCACTCCTTCACACTATGGGTCCGCAAATGAACCATACCCAGAGACAGGATATGGATTGAACAGCAATGGGAAATAGCACGTACGAAATTGAAATCAGAGAACCCAATACAAACATCCCTTCTCGTTTTAGATGAGATCCAAAACGTGCCCGGGTGGTCTGAGACTGTAAAAAGACTTTGGAACGGAGATACCGGCCACGGTCGAGATCTTCATGTGGTCATTTTGGGATCCTAGCAGTTGCTTGTCCAGCAAGGATTGACGGAAACTCTTGCTGGGCGGTTTGGGATTATACCAGTTATTCCCTGGTCTTTCGCAGAAATCCAGGATGCTTCTGGATGACGGGGTATGGATCGGTGCGCTTTTTTCGGTGAATTTCCTAGTGCAGCCAGCTTGATTGAAGACCAGGAAAGCTGCTAGCGTTACATTATTGGTTCTTTGATTGAGAGCACGGTTTCAAGGGTGTGCTCCTCATGAGGAGAGGGCGGACGAAGCGGCTCTTTTCCTGCGCCCTTTTGAACTAGGAGCATCTGTTCAGGCCGAGTCCTTTCCTACCAAAAATGATAGGCCAACTCCGAGATGCAGGAAATACCCAAACCCTCACCTATTATTTAGATCTCCTGGAAGGGGCAAGGCTTATTATGGGACTCCAGAAATGTGCGGGTCAAAAAAATGCTCCAAAAATCGTCAAGCCTTAACTAAATTGTTGGTGGTTAATACAGCGCTCGTGCGTCCCCTTTCGACTTCTACTTTTTGAAGAAGCTTAGATGCAACTCAACCTGCGGGGGCGTCTTGTTGAATCTTCTGTAGGGACAGCAATTGCCAACAGTGTTCATGGCTTGCCACTGGAGCTGCTTTACTGGTTAAGCCGAAACAGGGAAGTGGGTTTCGTTCTTTCAAAGGCGGGATACCAAAGTTGCAATTTGAGGTAAGAAGCTGCCAAAAAAGAACCAGCCTTCCCGGAATTGAGGCCTTCTCAAGGGAATTTTCCGAAAGAAATATTTGTCGGACCTAGAAGAATTACACTACAAGAATTCGTCAGGTCGCCTGCCGAACTTTGGCTCAGCTGATAATAAGAGGTAGAGAAAAGCTGATTCATCTCTACTTCGAGTAGGTAGATCAAGAACTTTTCACGCCCGCTCCCATAACGCCTTGGTTTCCTTAGTGGGCCGTGAAGGAATCGAACCTTCAACCTACTGATTAAGAGTCAGTTGCTCTGCCTAGTTGAGCTAACGGCCCAAAACCAGATAACTTGCAAGTAACTTAAACGGGTAAACAAAAGAGAGCATCACCTAATCACGAGATGTTTTTCAATCACCTCAAAAAAATGGATGTAGATAACCAGCAAAATCTACCCCTTTTGCTTGAACTCGCATGCTGCCCGTTCTTTTTCCTATTATCTAACATATAAACATATTTCTGTCAAGCACGGTCCACCGACAAAAATTCACATTTGGGGCCAGACCTTTGCAGAACTCAACCACTTTTTGCTATTGGTGCGGAACGTCCTCCTCAAATACGGATCCTACGACGTACAATAGATGAGAATCCTTTAGGTCAATATATTCCTCTTTTCTTCTACCTCACGCCCCTGAGAATCGAGTAGGACCTTAACCTGAGGTCGTAAAGGTTCTCTTTCCGTAGTTTCAACAACCTGTCCGATGTGTTATCATTCAGCTCTACAAAGCTGCCAACTGGAAAGAGAGATAACCGACTCAGTAATGCCTTTACGATCTTGAGATCAAAAAGCCCTCTTTCTCATTATACAATCTCCTTTATGGCATTAAAAGGTAAAAAAGGTTCTCTTTGTGGTCTGGCGTGGGTCACAGCGTCATATACACCCACAATCCCAACAACCTTGGCGAATGGTCTAATCTGGTCCCCCTTTAATCCTTTGGGATATCCAGGACCATTTTCTCGTTCATGATGGTGGAGGGCTACTTCCGCTGGCCATCCATAATCGGTTCCCAGCCGTTGCAACAGCTTATATCCTGTCACCGTATGTTTTTACCTCTCTGTCGATAAGCTTCTCTTTTTTTATTAAGAATCTCTTTTCGTATCTTTGGCATCCCTGAATCATATACCATTCCGGTTATCCCGATACGGATAAGGTCAACCTCTGAACAGCAAAGTCAGAGTCCAATCTCCACAGCACATACCGGAACATTCATCAGGCGGATGGCAAGAAGGTCTGCTTTCCCCATCTTTGTATAAAGAGCATTATAATAGAGCTCTTGTCCCGAAGGCCGTCACCCTCAACCGTGCGAGTTACAATTGCGACTAAGCATGCAACGTTTTCTCCTCCGTTACACGATCGATATCCTCTTGGATACTCGTGCGTACAAGCTGATAGACATCACCAGTAGTCTGGATCCTTTTTCGCTTCTTGTCTATTAATTCTTTTTCTTGATCGGCTATGAGTTTGGTAAAGATAAAGGAAGGGTCTTTTTTTTCGTCCTCCCCTTTATTAGATCTGTCGCCTTAACCATTTTTTACCTACGCTCCCCTGTTAACTCGGCAACAGTCTTTGAATCTATTATGAATGCTCCCTTGATTGAAGTCACGAGCAGACTTAAATCAGACATGTTGTTAATCTTTCTGGAAATCCTCCCGAGTACTCATATGTCTTTTGTAGTGCCTCCCTGGAGAAGGCAATTCGTTTCATACCTGCCTTTTTAACACGGAAAATAGGATACTTTAACCATTTCCTCAAAGTAAAACGAATAGGCATGATATCGGATGGATATGCATTCCTCAAACTGTGGGATCGAATTGTACGCTCCTTGAGTTCCGGCTGTCCGAGGAGTATCAGCGTCATTAAGAATCGGTCATTTAATTGAAACTTCAAAAGGAGTCTAAGCCCTTCACAAATTTCGGTATCCTTTATCAGATGAGCCTCATCGATTGTTATTACAGTACCTTTATTGTTCCTTACGTTGTCGAAAATCTTATCATTTAAGGAGTGCAAGATGTCACTCTCGTTGAGGATAGGAACATCGATCGCTAATTGATACAATATCTCCTTTAGTAATTCCACAAGGCCTGTGGTGGGATTCGTAATCAGCCCAATTTCCTATCTATCCACAGCGATTCGTCCTATAAGCACCCTGCTACTGGTCGTCTTACCAGGGAGTGTCTCCCCGTTAGGACACCCACCCTTTTCGAAACGTTACCACATACAGAAGCCTCGTCAGGGCCTCCTTGTCCTAGGGCGAATAGTAAAAGAATTCAGGATAAGCTACGTTTTCGAAAGGTAGAAATTTTAAACCGCAGTACCTTAAGTACACTAAATCTGACCTTCCGTTTTACATATTAATGGATTCGCAAAAAGTCATTGTGCTCTCTCCGTAAGCAAAGCTAACTTTCTACGGACTTTATACGAAACCATCGTATTAATTTGGAACCGTTCACTGGTAGAAACTTTTCTCCCTGTGAACGGCCGTACGTAGTGCCGTTTATAAACCTGTGAAGATAACCGAATAGACCGTTAGGGACACTCTAAAACATCTTTAAAGTATTCAATAGTATGATTAAGCCCGTCTCGCAGCTCAACCATGGGCTCCCAACCAAGCTTCTCCTTTGCCAACGAAATATCCGGCTGCCTGCGCACAGGATCGTTTTCCGGCAGATCCTTATAAACAAGCTCAGACCTTGAACCTGTCATCTCTAGCACCAGATCGGCGAGAGATTTTATAGAAACCTCAACCGGATTTCCGAGATTTACTGGGCCCGCAAAATCCTCGCAGGTCATCATGCGAATTATCCCTTCAATCATGTCCGAAACATAGCAGAAGGACCTAGTTTGCGACCCATCCCCATAAATTGTGATGGGCTCGCCCCGAAGTGCTTGGATAATAAAATTGCTCACCACACGACCATCTGACACGGCCATCCTGGGACCGTAGGTATTGAAAATACGTACGATCTTGACATCCACACCGTTTTGTCTTTTATAGTCCATCATCAGGGTTTCTGCCAACCGCTTCCCCTCATCGTAACAGCTCCGTAAACCTATTGGATTAACATGACCCCAGTAGGTTTCTTTTTGCGGGTGTTGCTTAGGATCACCGTACACCTCAGAGGTGGATGCTTGCAATATTCGTGCCTTTACCCGCTTTGCTAGACCTAACATATTAATAGTCCCCATAACATTGGTCTTGACCGTCTTTACAGGATTGTGTTGGTAATGGATTGGTGAGGCAGGACAGGCCAGATTAAATATCAAATCGACCTCCAAAAAGATCGGTTGCACCAGATCGTGACGAATCAATTCAAAGTTTTTGTAGTCCATCAAGTTACGGATATTCCTCTTAGAGCCTGTAAAGAAATTGTCCAAGCACAGAACATCCGCTCCAGCTTCAACCAAACGTTCACAAAGATGACTACCTAGAAACCCAGCTCCGCCCGTAACAAGAACTATCTTATTCTTAAAAAAGTCTTCCCTCCTCATACCCCCCTCTTTTTTAGTAAGCAAAAATTTCTCCACGCAAGTCAAAACATGATGGCTTGGTAAAAAGTCATTTTGCGATCAACATTAGGCAATCCTAAGTCCCCAGATTGATCACAGACAGAGCAAGATTAGACTTTTTACGAAACCATCAAGAGATGTCTTCGATTATAAGTATGTTTAATGTTTTATAATATAGATTCCTCGCCCCTTTCTTTCGATCCTTCCCTGCTTGGAAAGCCTGAAGATTACGTTCCGGACCTTTTTGTCATTATATCCGGTCTCCTCTTTTAATGCCTTTATACCAATACCGTCAGGATATTTTTCTATTATATCAAAAACTTCCTGGGCGGCTGTTGTTCTTGTCTCAGCAGGTTCTGTTTTGGAAGCTTCCCTTTTTGTCCCTATTGTTCTGTCCGTGCCTATTCTATTGAAAATCTTTTTTTCAAGCTGGTCAATCCTCTTTAATAACTTGTCAATATCCTTTTTTGTTGACAGTTGATATTGCTGGATGAAAAACTTTATAACGGCATCGAAACTGTGCAGCTTCCCTCTCCTTTTCACCATTGACCTCCCTAAATAAATTGTAAAAACGAATCGTTAAGGCATTTCTACTATTACTTCAAATTAGGATAAGACAAAGGAAAAATCAAGTTAAATTTTTGGTTTATCAATTTTATCTAACTTACAGAATGACTTATATGGAGATTCTTTCGGTGACATAGAGAAGATAAGTGGTAGGCAAACAAAGCAGAGTACTCTACGCCTTTACGATCTTACCTCTTCCCTCGTTTACATCTTTGGTGGCATTCCGGGTGTCAATAACCAGCTTCGCATGACGTACAATCTCTTGATAATCGTATGCACTATGGTCTGTCAGGATCAGGACTGCATCCATACTCTGTAAAACCTCCTTTTGAATAGGGACGGAAGACATGTTAAATTTATATTTCCGGGTGGGCTTAAGTCTCGGAATCAGTGGATCATTATACAATACTTGAGCCCCTTTTTTCATCAAAAGATCGATCACTGCATAAGCTGGTGATTCCCGATCATCATCTATATCCTTCTTGTAAGCGATCCCCAGGATCAATATCCTGGAATCCTTCAGACACTTTCCCCGCCCATTCAGGGCCTCAATCGTACGCTCCACAACGTAATAAGGCATGGAGACATTTATCTCTCCTGCCAGCTGAATAAACCGGGTGGTAAAGTCGTATTCCCTGGCTTTCCACGAAAGATAGAACGGATCAATGGGGATACAATGACCTCCGAGGCCAGGCCCGGGATAAAAAGGCATGAACCCAAAAGGCTTGGTAGAAGAAGCCTCGATTACCTCCCATATATCAATACCCATCTTGGTTGCCAGGATCTTGAGTTCATTAACCAGAGCAATATTAACGGATCGATAGATATTTTCTAAGAGTTTGGTCATCTCGGCAACCTTACACGATGAAACGGGAACCACACGGGGAGCGATGTTCTCGTACAGGGCAGTGGCTACCCTTAGACAATTTGGCGTTATTCCCCCCACAACTTTCGGTATATTAGCAGAGGTAAACTCCTTGTTTCCCGGATCTTCACGTTCAGGAGAAAAGGCAAGGAAAAAGTCGTGCCCTACCCTGAAGTTCTTATTTTCTAGCCGGGGAAGCATCATTTCTTCAGTGGTTCCAGGGTATGTGGTGCTCTCTAAAACTACCAACTGACCCTGTTGTAAGTATTCAGCCACAACATTCGTTGTTTCCTTAAGAAAACGGAGATCCGGCTCCAATTTCTCCGTAAGTGGTGTAGGGACACAGATGATGACGGCATCTACCCTTGTTAAATACTCGAAATCTGTGGTGACCTGGAGGTGGCCAGTATCGAGTAGCTCGCTCATGGAATCAACAGGAATGTGCTGAATATATGAACGGCCGTGCAAAAGACTCTCAATCTTTTTTGTGTCTATATCAAATCCAATTACAGGAAAGCCTGTCTTTCCGAACCGGATAAGGAGCGGGAGCCCAACGTATCCAAGTCCAATTATTCCAACGACTGCTCTCTTTTCATCGATCTTCTCAAGAAGCTCTTTCATGGTCTTTCCTCTCCAACTGTATTATATTTTACTAACCTAAATTGAGCAATTGTCGAGTTTGCCGAAGATGCAAAGCGGCAAGGGCGCAGACATACTAGGGTACTTCAATCCCTTGCCAACGCAGCAGATTCGACAAAATCGGCAATCCCGAAGGGTTACAAACCTTGATATTTTTTCAATTCCACGGTCGCTACCAATCGGTTACTCTGGCTAGCAGGAGTAGGTAACACGTGTGCTTGTAATTATATAATTTTTTTAATGATATCAAAATTCGTAACGCTCAATTTAGGACTAAATGAACCAACATATTCACAATCCACCCTGTCAGAGAAGACCCGTGCGGAAGCACCCGGTCAAAATCGATACATTTTAAGCTAGGTTGAAAAACTTTTTTGTGTGCCTCCTGTGTCAGTGGTCGGTTTACCGAAACCAACGATCAAGAGTTACCGCCAACACCCCCTTTTCTTCAGACGAATTCACATCTCGCCGCAGAGGCGACAAGGGAAAAGCTTCACCCCGTGAACAGTTACTTTCAAAGAGCGTAAGACCTTAACCCATTGAAAAAAGTTGTAATCGGTTAATCTTGCGAAC
>DTYH01000097.1 GCA_012961955.1 Desulfobacterales bacterium
AACTAAGGTGCATGCTGGTACTATATTATAATCGTGCATTAAACCAAAGGCATTTATCACAACATCCCTCCATTCTTCTGCCTCGAAGGGATATGCTTTCTGGGAATAATACCTCCGACAACAAGCGGAATACTGATATTATTCTTCTTCATCTCTTCCAACACTAAAGGTACAAAATGGAGGTGCTCTCCCCCTAAAAAGCTGAGCCCGATCACATGGGCGTCCTCCTGAATAGCTGCCCTGACCACCTCTGGCACAGTGCGATACCTTCCCAGGTTTATAACCTCCATTCCTGCATCTCGCAGCCAAACAGACAACGTCGCTATTCCTCGATCATGACCGTCCATACCTACTTTGGCCAAGATAATCTTTGGTCTTTCTGTCATCTTGAGACCTCCTGTCTAATTTCTGGGGGTTGTTCTCACAATCCAAGCTCAGAAAGGATACTCCAGATCCCCAAAGGCATCGTAGGGATGCCCGTATGCCATACGGAATACGCCCATGATCTCCCCAAGGGTGGCATAGGCCTTGGCTGCCTCCATGACGTAGGGTATTGTATTCTTATCCCGTACCTCTACAGCCTTACGAAGCTCCTCCAATCTGGCACGCACAGCTTCTGTATCCCGGGTCTCTCTCAGCCTCTTCAGATTGTTCAGGTGTTCGTTCACAGCATCTTGAGATGGCTCGTGTACCTTTATCTCCCTTTCTGCCTCCTCGGGAACTCTGAACCTGTTCACCCCCACAACTATCTTTTCTCCACTCTCAATCTCTTTCTGCTCTTCGACCGCATTCTTGTACATCATCTCCAGAAGCCTTCCTTCCCATGCATACTTCGCAATATCGTCCTTAAGCTCATCGATGATCTTTGTTATCTCTTCATCTAACTTGTTCGTAAGATACTCCACATAGTAGGATCCACCAAGCGGGTCGGCTACGTTTACCACACCGGTCTCATATGCAAGGATCTGTTGGGTACGGACAGCAATCCTCTGCGAATCCTCGGTTGGCAAACAGATCGGCTCATCCAAGGATGTGGTATGCAAGGACTGAACGCCACCCAGGACGGCAGCTAGCGCCTGATAGGCTATTCGGATGACATTGTTCTCAGGCTGCTGAGCGGTAAGATCACTACCCTTGGTCACTACATGAACCTTGTAGGTCATGGTACGAGGATCCTTGGCACCAAACTCCTCCCTCATCATACGCGCCCAAACACGCCGTGCAGCACGAAACTTGGCCGCCTCTTCAAAGATATCGATTCCGCAACGGTGTGTGAACGTGATCCTTCGGGCCACCTTGTCAATATCCGCACCTCGCTCAAGTGCCTTCGTGATATAGTATCGGGCCAGACAGAAATCGAACGCAATCTCCTGAGCAGCATTGGCGCCACTCTCCCTCAACCCCTCTGAACCAACACTCAGGGGATAAAACTTCGGTACAAACTGGTCACAGAACAGGATAGTGTCGGTCGTCATCCTTGTGGCCACATCCTGGGGAACCACCGGGGGATTGAAACGAACCAAGGGGAATGATAGAGTGTCGTTGAGCAAGGTACCCCTGAGATTCTTCAGGGATGCTCCTGCCTTCTCTGCTGCCGCCACGTAAAACACAAAGACAGGCATCAGATACACCGACATCGTCATGCTTACCTTCTCAAAAGGGACACCTTCCATCATGATCTCCATATCCTGCATGGAACACCATGGGGGACCCTGAACACCAACTCCGCCGCGTGCCCGGGGATGATCAGAGTCGATACCGTTCTGCGTAGGTAAATCCGGAATCACATTCAGGGCGCTCTCACCCTCGGAAAGCAAAAACTTTATCCTCTTGTTGGTCTCTCTAGGGGAATCGTAGCCGCATATCTCACGAAGGCTCCACATCCTGCCACGGTACATGTCAGGGAAGATTCCCCTCGTGAACGGGTATTCTCCAGCACGACCGATATCTCGCTTATAATCCATACCCTCGATATCCTCTGGCTCATATATCTCCTTTAGAGGATAGCCGGAAGCCGTACGAAGCCGCTTTGGCTTTTCAAAGTATCGCTCTTCAATGGGAATATCTGTCTTTACTGTGTCCATATTTCCTATTCCCTCCTTTCCTTGCGGTAAAACTTTACCGCTCCAAAAAGATAGCCTCACTTCTATCCACCAGGCTCCCAATCCGGGGTTCCAACAATCCCGACAATCGCAACCGAGAGCGGACCGCCCAGATTATGTGCAAAACCTGCCTTAGCGTCCTTGACCTGGTAGCCTTCTGCCCTTCCCAGGACCTGCCTGGTTAGCTCGACTATCATCCTGACACCAGTAGCACCTATGGGGTGACCAAAACACTTCAAGCCGCCATCAGGGTTTATCGGAAACTCTCCATCTATTCCTGTCACCCCTTCCCTTATCAGATCAGCGGCCTCCCCAGGCTTGCATAACCCCAGGTCCTGGTAATTCAACAACTCTGTAATGGTAAAACAGTCATGGACTATACCAAAGTCAAGCTCCTTACGGGGGTCCTGGATACCCGCTTCCCTGTACGCACTCTCTGCCGCCTTTACATTGGACGGAATCGATGTGCCAGTCCAATCAGGTCTGTAAAACGGATGTATCGTCTCCACTGCCTGGCCTATGGCCTTTATGGTTGCGTAATTGTTGCTTCCTACCTTATCCTTTGCTATCTCAGGCGTTGTAAGGATGACTGCTGCAGCACCGTCTGACATGGCACAACAATCGAATACTCCAAGGGGATACGATACCATGGGCGCCCTGAGTACAGTCTCGATATCTATCTCACGCCTGAAGTGCGCCTTCGGATGCCTTGCACCATTATGGTGGTTCTTTACAGCAACCCTCGCCAGGTCTTCCTTGGTCCACCCCCATTCCTTGAAGGCACGAACAGCCCCTGGGGAGAATATGCTGGGAGCAGATTGGCCGACCAGTATGGGGTGCGGATACATCGTGTCTATATTGGGAAGACCTGTTGTCGCCTGATCCAGAATCTTTTCTACACCACAGGCCAGAACTATATCGTATATCCCGGCAGCAACAGCATATGCCGCGTTCCTGACACAGTCCATACCTGTTGCACAGTAGTTCTCACACCTGGTGATAGGCTTTCCGTAAAACTTCAACGGATCGGCGGCAGCAGTACCTGCAATCCCTGAAAAATCGTAGAATGTACCGACCCAGGCTGCCTCAACCTCTTTCCTTAAATCAACATTCGCCTCAGCACACGCCTCAAATACTGCTTCCACCAGTAAATCCTCCTCGTCCTTATCCCAGAGCTCACCAAACTTAGTAACACCAGTACCGATTATGGCAACCCTGTCTCTTATTCCTCTCTTCATCTCTCTACCTCCCAAATACAAATAATTTGTAGCACTTTAGACCTTTAAAAAACTACACCTCAACCATTTGAACGTAATGAGTTCAGGTAAGCCAGGATCCGTGATTCACGGTATATCGTGCAGCAACGTAACGGACACCACCCGTCCTGCATCATGTATCCTGTGTCTTACGGTCAGCTTGAGTTTGATGCTGCCTGTCTCTTTCAAAAGGCTAAAGGGTCAGAGTAAGTTTAATCATCTTACTGGCCTCGCCCTCCAGGAATAGTACCGAAAGTCCCTTTTTTGATGAAACACCCTGAACGTCAGCTCTATGGGCATCTCTATGTCGACTTCGTCAACCCCGCTCTCACTCATCCCCAACCATAACCTGCAACCGTCTTCGATATCTGCAACAACTCTTGTGGCGGGATTTATGCCATCCCCTGGAACCATCCCTGGGCCTAATAACTAGTCGTGCGTAGACGAGAAGACCTTGCCTTCATGTGACAGCTCTACCTCTTCATGATCGTCCTTCTCACCACATATCATACAACACCTGCTAATGGGATACTGCAAGGTTCCACATTTCCGGCACCTCATTCCGTAAAGAGGCAATTCCCACTTCTCATCCCTCCAATATTTCACTACTGATGCCTTCAGGTCCTCTGGAGGCCAGCCTGTCTCACGTATCTTCTTGAAATCAGCAAACTGGCGTTACGAAGGGATCATCTTATTTGAGGATACATAACCCGTCCCTTTTGGGGATCCCCTTTACCTCCGCTATCCTGTCTATAACCTTAACCAAGAACGCATCGCTCCCGTCACCGTAGCTGGCACACACAATTCTGTCTCCTGAACTCGCACCCTCAAGTCCTCCTACGAGAAGGAACGAGTGCGCAGCTCCAGTTATCCCCACACTCTCAAATAGAGGATCTTACGATTGCACCCCCTTGGGTCTATTTTAAAGACCTGGCAAGATCCCTGTAGCTCCTCAGGTCGGGCACGTATTAGCCAAATCTAGAGATATCCTTTGCCTCAAGTTTGGAACCACGCATCAGACCCTGAACTGCCTATGTTACGTTCATGATCAACCCGTAAAGTCGATCAAGCTTCGGCTCAAACGTCCTAGGATAAAGATCCTCACCCCTTCGCCATATCCCTGGGATGGCATCAGAAACCGCA
>DTYH01000098.1 GCA_012961955.1 Desulfobacterales bacterium
CTAGGAAGGGGAACTTAGGATTACGATTTTTTCCCTGTGTCACGCCTACTTTTCATTTGACAAGGAATGAACATTTTTATATTATGCCGTCGATTTGTGAAAATGAGTACTATTTTTGGAAAAGCCCTAATCTTTGGAAAGAAAAAGTCTCCCATACGTGATGGAGGGAGATAATATTTCTCTTATTTTTTAGAGAACTGAATAAGACTAGCCACAAAAGGCGATAGCCTAGCTACAGAAAAAAAGGAGGAAGAAATGAGAAAAAATAGTATACACTCGATATTTGGTCTTTTGAGCTTTTTGTGGATGACGATCATGACTTCTCCCGCGTGGGCAGAAGTCACGGTCCACTCTCCTGAAACGGTAGCCGGAGCACACGCCTGGTGGTTTTGGCCATTTGTTCTTCTTGTGGTTACCTTTGTGATGGGGATTTTTGCTGTCTTGGGAGGTGTTGGAGGCGGGGTTTTATTTGTACCCATTATAAGCGGTTTTTTCCCTTTTCATCTCGATTTTGTGAGGGGAACCGGCCTTCTTGTGGCCCTTGCGGGGGCGCTAGCTGCTGGGCCGGGACTCTTAAAAATGAACCTGGCAAGTCTAAGGCTTGCTATTCCTGTGGCCCTTATTGCCTCCACGTGTGCCATTGTAGGTGCTATGATCGGCCTAGCCCTCCCCACCAATATAGTTCAGATTTGTTTGGGAGTGACCATTATCGGCATTTGTATCCTTATGGTTACAGCCAAAAAAGCTGAGTTTCCTGATGTACCTCAGGCCGACAGACTTTCGTCTGCCTTGCGGATATATGGGGTTTATCGTGAAGAAAGCACAGGCCATGTAATTAACTGGAAGATACACCGGACACCCCTTGGTCTTTGCTTATTTGTTATCATAGGAATCATGGCCGGAATGTTCGGTCTTGGAGCCGGCTGGGCGAATGTACCAGTACTTAATCTTTTGATGGGTGCACCATTGAAGATAAGTGTAGCTACCAGCAAGTTCCTTCTGTCCATCACGGATACATCTGCAGCCTGGATATATCTAAACAAAGGATGCGTAATCCCGATGATGGTAGTTCCATCATTGGTGGGGATCATGCTTGGTTCCTTCGTGGGAGTCCCGCTCCTTAAAATCGCCAAGCCCGTTTATGTGCGCTGGATAGTTATCGGCATGCTAGCCTTTGCTGGAATCAAGGCTCTATCCAAAGGTCTAGGGTTTTGAGTGCAACCAGAATTTAGAGGGACTAACAATGCGAAATCTATAAATAAGACGTAATCAGGAGGAAAGAAAATGGTAGGAAAATCGGAACCATCATTAGAAGCAGGGCCTGAACAGCTCCTTTATGCGAGCATTCTCCAAAAAGGGATGTACTTGGGTATAGCCATCCTTTTTATTACCTTTACTATGTATGCCTTAGGCATCATGAAACCCTACATTCCCTTAGACAAGATATCCACATATTGGGGTATGAATGTGCATGAGTATCTCCACAACGCCAATATCAAGGGTGGCTGGAGCTGGCTTTCGATGCTACAGTATGGAGACTTTATTAATTTCATTGGGATCGCAATCCTTGCTGGAGTTACCATTATCTGCTACTTGGTCATCGTACCGCTACTCTTGAAAAACAACGACAAGGTTTATGCGGCCATGGCCCTGCTGGAGGTAATAATTCTTTCCTTGGCAGCGAGTGGAATACTGGCAGTTGGACATTAATCGATAAAAGATTAGAGTACGTGGTCGACGATCTCGTAAAAGGTCGGAGTTTGCCTTTTTGGATCATTCCCGCCTACGCCGGAATTTCGTTATTACAGCGTGTTATGGACTCCCGTTTTCTCGGGAGTGACGAGTGAGGAGACTTTTACGAAACCATCATAATTGGGAGAGGAAATAATTGATAATGTAAATGTGGATGCCTAACCTAAGGTTTGATCAAGAAGCGTATTAAAAAGGCATCCACGTTGGCAAGTGCATTAGCCCGTTGTTTTCGTCACCTTTTTTTACACTCGTCCATAACGTCCGTTGCCGGGCCTAAATCTCCCGCCTCAGGAAAGGTGGCTGCCATCATAGGATCTTCCACCTTTTTTTTATAAGCTTCCTTCAGTGTATGAACGAGTTTCCCAATGTCGACAGGTTTTCTAAGATATTCAAAAGCACCTAACCGCCGGGCTTCTTCCTCGTCCTTATCCGAACCATGTCCTGTCAAGATAATAACTTGAACATGAGGATAAGCCTTCCTCACCCGTCGAAGCACTTCCAACCCATCAATGCCGGGCATTTTGAGGTCTAAAACCATAACGTCAGGAACTTTATCATGAACTATCCGTAGGGCCTCTTCACCACTCAAAGCGACTTCGGAACCAAGATCCCGCATCTTCATCCGTGTTGCAAGAGTCTTGACGAAGTCTTCTTCATCATCTACTAAAAGAACCTTGATGTCATCCATTTTTATTCTCCTTTGACTATGATTACCTACAAATACCTCTGTTGGTTTTTTGTAACATGTTAGCATTTTGAAGCGAGCCGGTCACACTAGACTCAGGCTGAAGTTACGATAGGGGATGCAGGATGCAAGATTATTACAGTATCGCGCAAATGTGGTGGTTTCGTAAAAAGTCCAGATGGTTTCGA
>DTYH01000099.1 GCA_012961955.1 Desulfobacterales bacterium
TATCCTCCACACTCTTTAATGCACTAAGAAGAAACCCCACAAATCACCCCCCTGTATCCATAAATCCGTTAGATTTTGAGGTTTATGAGCCTGAACATATTTCGCAGAACTCCACTGTTTTATTGATCGACATGAGCAGTTCTATGTCTGATAAGTTTCCCAAGGCGAAAAAGGTTGCTTTGGCTCTTAAACAACTGGTGTGTCATTATTTTCCAGGTGACAGCATGAAGATTGTGGGGTTTTATACCCTTGCACGTCCCGTCAATATGGATGAGTTGATCGAGCTTAGGACCATACCGTTTTATACTGGGCACGTTCCAAGGATGATCGAATATCAGGAACTAAGAGAGCGAGAAAGGAAGGGAGGGCTGGATTTCCCAGGAGATTTTACGAATATCCAGGAAGGGTTACGCATATCTCGTGAACTCCTGCTGAGGGACAGGAACGAGGAGAAACATATATTTTTGATTACAGATGGCGAGCCTACCGCATGCATTAAAGAGGGAATAGTATATTTAGAGTGCCCACCCACCTCTGATATATTTGACGAGACCCTGAGGGAGGTAACGAGATGCACAAGATGTGGAATACGAATAACCACTTTTATGCTATCTGAGGATAAATCCCTGGAAGAGTTCGTGAAGGCTCTTGAAAAGATCAATAAAGGAAAGGCCTTCTTCACTCCACCAGAAGAGATTGATCATTATGTAGTAATTGACTATTTGAAGAAAAAGAGTTATCAGATTATGTAAAGTCCGTTAGAATTTTACGCGGGGCATCAGATTACGTGTTTCCGCGCAAGGCGTTTCTAACCCGGTAAACACGAGAATGATATGATCTGCAATTATCGTGACAAAACACCGGATATCCACCCAACAGTATTCGTTGCTCCTGACGTCTGTATCATCGGGGATGTAAAGATTGGAGAATACTCGAGCATATGGTATGGAACGGTGATCCGTGGTGATTCTAATAGCATAAGTATAGGTAAAAGGACAAATATTCAAGATAATTGCACTATCCACGGACAGAGGGATCTCCATCCAGTAGTTATAGGGAACGACGTTACTGTTGCCCACAATGCCGTATTGCACGGATGTGAAGTAGAGGACCTCGTTATGATCGGTATCGGTGCTATTGTTCTTAACGGCGCGAGGATTGGAGAAGGGTCGGCTATCGCTGCCGGGGCCCTGGTTCCGGAAGGAGCAAATGTTCCGCCAAGGACACTAATGATGGGCGTGCCGGCAAAGCCTATAGGTAAAGTCCAGGACGAAGACCTTGAGCGTATCAGACAGGCCTCAATTAACTATCTGGAATATGCTAAGAATCACCTCGAAACTGTTGGGATGTGAATCGTTTATTCCATCTTAGTTAGGTCTACGCAATAGATGAGTGGTCGTGGATATATTTTTGCGGCCGCACGCCAGGGCATATGCGTATAGGGATTATGGGGGTAAGGATCAGGGAGTAAAACAGATGCCAATATGTTTTTTTTGCGTGAGGGCAAACGGAAAAGAGTCAAGAGAGCTATTCTGATATTTTTGGTGGTTGCGGGGGGTGGTCTGTGGCATTCATAGTGACTACACGAAATTGTTGACCTCACGAAGAAAATATATTGGAACCTGCTAAAACCTTATGATCACCTTAAGCACGGGACGGAATAAGCGATTATCTAATGGCGTTTTCTCTCGGGGTCTATTGAAAAACGTTTCAGGGAAAACTTGTTAGGTTTGTAGAAGAGCCCAGGTGGGTTGTAGAGAAGTATTTGGCGGCAGAACCAATTTGGTGTAACCATTTAACCAAAAAAGGTATGTTTAGTTAAGAGCTTAACATTTTGAAAGAATTAGGTCCTTAAAACTTTGTTTAAAGTCTAAGGTTTTACCTGAACGTACTCTATTTGGCTAAATAGTTACAATTTGACGAAAAATTAAAGGAGGATTTTAGAGATGAGAGAAGTTGCTGTACTAGGCGTGGGGATGACTCCATTCGGTATTAGCGAAAAGAGTCAAGTGGAGATGTTTGCAGAGGCAGCTACGGAAGCGATCGAGGCTTCCAACATCAAACCTAAGGATATTGAGGCTGTATATGTTGGGAACGTTTTGGGGGATTTTGAGGAAGGTCAAATGAACATCGCTCCTATGTGTACGGCAGAACTGGGAATACCCCCTCATGTTCCTTCCACGAGAGTGGAAGGTGCTTGTGCCTCTGGCTCTATCGCTATCAGGAATGCCTTCATTTGGGTGGCCTCAGGTTTTTGTGATATAGTTTTGGCTGGAGGAACGGAAAGGGCCATGA
>DTYH01000100.1 GCA_012961955.1 Desulfobacterales bacterium
AGAGGCTAAAGTCTTTCGGTCCTACTAATTCGCAGACAATCAATCCTCTACCTCTATCCTGATGAGCTCTCTTTTCTTGTGCGTGGATTTTTTCTCTTTAAGATAATCTATATAATGGTCAAGAAGCGATTTGATCCCTTCTAGAAACTCGATCCAGGAGTTGTTCATATGCTTCAAAAAATCACTCTCTTGACCAAAGAGTTCAATGAAACATGTCAATAATCCACAAATCGGACATACCTGACCGGTCGTTTCTTTTGACCCTTTGTTCGTGTCCATGCTCCCCTCCCGAGTTGATAACTCCTGTGTAACTGTTCACAGGCTGCAGTTTTTCTTTACCCCGTTGGAAAATCATGATCAATCTTCAAACATGCACCTTTAGCACCATGAATTGAGTAGACCCTGGTTTAAGCTTAGACAGAGGTCTCATTTTCTAAGGGGGTTTACACTCCGATATTTTTTTAGACCTTTGTTTTTCCAGTGAGTTGAGAGCGAGAAAGGTTTCCGCCAAGCCTTTCCAAGGAAAACTTCACCCCGTGAACAGTTCCAAGGGTAAAGGTGTTGGCATACATCTTTTTATTGAAAAAACATCTTCATTCTGTTTTAAACTAACAACATTGGCTTTACTTGTTTTTTTTCGCAAGATGCTCACTAAGTGAACAGAACGGACTTTTTAGCAAACCGTCAAACTGATAGGACGTAAAAAAATACGTCCTGCGAACGGTTACTATTTATCACGCCTGGAATGAGATGTGCAACGAAAAAAGTGTGTTATCATGAACATCGATCTGATTAGAGCCATCGACAAATGGATAGGTATACCTGCCTGCTTCTTTCTTACAATCGCGCATAACATATTTTACCGCTCAAAGTTTAGTCGAGCAAATGAGTCCGAGCAACCTAGAAGACCGAAGAGGATTCTATTTATTGAACTATCGGAGATGGGAAGCGCCATACTCGCCTACCCAGCTATGAAGTATATGCTAAATAGGTATCCGGATTCCGAGCTCTACTTTCTCATCTTTGAACAGAACCGCTTCTCAGTGGACATTCTCAATATCATCCCACGAGATCACGTCTTTACTATAAGGATGGATTCACCATTCGACTTCTTTTTCAGTACCCTCAAAGCCTTATCATCAGTCCGCAGGGCAGGGATCGATACGGTCATCGACCTTGAGCTTTTCTCGCGATTTTCCTCCCTTTTGAGCGGCCTCTCAGGGGCTCGTGTCCGTGTTGGGTATGGAAGGTATCATGAGGAAGGTCTCTATCGTGGCAGCTTCATGACACACCGTGTGCTGTATAACTGCCACCAGCACATATCGAAAAACTTCTTAGCGCTTGTGAAATCGATTGAACGAAAGGGAGAGTATCCATTTCTAAAGGCTGTAATTCCAGAACATGAGCTGATTGTTCCCAAGTATCAGTCTGACGAAGGAGAGGTGAAGGCCTTACGAGAACGTCTGAGCGCTATCAATCCGGCCGTAAGTGAAGCCAAGCACTTGATTCTGTTCAACCCTAATGCCGGAGACTTCCTCCGTGTCCGTGCATGGCCTGTGGAATATTATGCAGCGTTAGCCAGGAAAATTATTCGGAGATTTAACGCTGTTATCATAATAATAGGGCTTGAAGGGGCACGTCGTGAGGCTCGAAAGATACTCGATTACGTTGGTTCCAGACACTGTATCGATTTTACCAACCAGACCACATCCAAGGAGCTAATCTGTCTTATGGATCTTGCTGATGTGCTGGTTACGGCAGATGGCGGCCCTGCACACTTTGCTGCTCTGACCTCCATCAAGAACATCGTCCTGTTCGGGCCAGAGACTCCTACGCTATACGCCCCCCTTGGTCAGAATACCATTTGCCTCCTCTCAGGCCTAGCCTGTAGTCCGTGCCTTTCTGCATACAACCACAGAAAGACCAGTTGTACAGATCCCAGGTGCATGAAGGCGATTACTGTGGATAAGGTCTTCGAGGTTGTGTCTTCGTGTCTGGAAAAAACGGGGGTTAGCTCAATAGCTGAACGTAGGCGATGCTAACAAGTAAATAGAACGCAAGAGTTTAACTCTTTGAAAAGCAACGGCTCCATCCTGGCCGGAAGCCACTCCTACGAGTGAAGAACGAAGTGTGAAAAGTGAAGAATTAATATCGATTAATCGATTCACTTTTCATTTTTCAATCTTAACTCTTCGTTATTCTTAATTCCCCCGTACGAGCAGCATCCTCGAGCGACAAGTTTTTTCAAAACGCTAAATTGTCACAATAGAACGTGTATAGCGTTCTGCCTACCTAGTTTCTTCTAGGTACTCCTTGGCTGTCCTCGCCCCTGCGGTTAGAGCCTTTTTATTAAGGGATTCAGTACGTTCTGGGACGTGTGCGACCAAGGCCCTTTTCAAGATGTCAATATGGTTTCCCATTTTGTTCAGCTTACCGTATTGAGCATGACAATGAGTAATAACTTCTACAACCCAAAAACCTTCCTTCTGGAGTGCTTTTTCATGAGGGTTTGGAGCATATCGGCGTGGAATACCGTTCCTTGTCCAACAAAGCTTGCCCCTGCGGTCACCGCTAATTCAGAGATCTTAAAGGCATGTTCAATGCTGGAATAAGGCCCTGTTGTGGCCTTCATTCCATATGGAGTAGTTGAAGAATACTGACCTCCCGTCATCCTGTAAAAATGTTATTATTCATGGTAATAGCGGTGATGTTGATGTTGCGCCGTGCTGCATGGATAAAATGGTTTCCGCCAATGGCTACAGCATCACCATCTCCCATGATAACGATCACCTTCAATGATGGATTAGCCAGCTTGATCCCGGTAGCGAAGGTGAGCGCACGTCCGGGAACAGTATGTAGTGTATTAAAATCTACGTAGACCGGTATTCGACCTGAGCAGCCTATCCCAGAAGTCAATACTATATCATTCTTGTTATAACCGAGATCGTCGATAGACCGAAGAAGAGCGCCCAAGGCAATTCCGTTACCGCACCCAGGACACCAGACATGAGGAAATTTCTTGTCATCTCTTAGATATTGATGAATAAGGCGTGTCATCCTTGCCATCTAAGTTACCTCTCGTATTCTTTTTTGGTATCTCGGCCGGAGTAATCAGGTTACCGTCGAGTTTGTTCAGGTTGACCACACGAGACATTCCCTGATTAACCCGCTTTACCTCTCGGGATATCTGACCCATGTTTAGCTCCGGCACAATAATTGTCATTGAGCGTCGTGCTCTCTCTTCCACCACGATTCGCGGAAGCGGAAAGAGGGCGATCAGCTGCAAGACCCCCACCTTAAGACCCTGTTTACGCGCGTCTTTTGCTGCCTCCACGGCCGATCGAGCCACTGAACCATAGGCAACGATAGCTATTTCTGCTAACGTGATAGCGATAACCGTCCCCAAAGATACCCACTGGGGGAACTCCCCGTAGACTATTTTCGTAAGGGATATACCGTTCCGGCGGCATCTTCGGCTTCATGCTGTTTATCACCTTTAGGCACGACGTCAGAGGTAAGGTTATCCTTTCCCTCGTATGGGCAACCACCTCGTCAGAAAGGATCAAGACAGGGACGCGGTACTTTTCTGAAAAATTGAAGGCAGTGACTGTAATCTCGAAATAGTCAATCATTGAAAATGTAGCCATAACAATTATTGGATGATCTCCGTGGGTACCCCAACGGGCCTGTATAACGTCCCCTTGGGAAGGTGCGGTCGGTATACCGGTCCTGGGCCACCTCTCGTGACATTCAACACCACGCATGCAACCTCTGCCGTACGTATGAACCCGAGGTTTTCCTGCATGAGAGAAAATCCTGGGCCACTAGTGGCCGTCATGGCCTTTTTCCCTCCTAGAGAAGCTCCAACAAGAGCTCCCATACTGGAAATCTCGTCTTCCATCTGGATGAAAGTGCCGTCGAGTTCGAATAGCCGGAGCGACTTAAGCTCAGAAATCTCTGCCGCCGGAGTGATTAGGATAGCCTGCAAAAAAGCGGCAACCAGTGGCCAATCCTCCTCCTACCATAGCCTCATTCCCCTGTACCAATATAGGCTTTGGCCTTAACCTCCTTGAAGCCTTTTTCTTACCTGTCAAGCTCATCCTCCTTTAGCTTAATAATCTCGAATGCAGGATCTGGACAATGACATTTCACAAAGGCCGCAACCCCTACATTCTTCCTCATTAACTACAATAGGAGATCCTGTCTCGTCTAAACTAATACTGAAGCAGGACAAAAGGCTGCACAGATGCCACAATGCTTGCACTAGTCCTTATAAGACTCTATGTAGTACATACCCTTTGTTCGACGATTAGAAGTAATATTCTCTGTATCATCGGTTTTATCTGTCATCTTAAGTTTTTCATTGCAGTTTATACTTGAAGATATCTTACACATTAGTTATTCTATGATTACAAGGTGAAGGGGAGATAGAAAGATCGGTATCCGTTGTAGCGCTTTGGCTTTCTAGAAAAGATTAGTCTACTATTAATATTGATGGTCTCGTAAAAAGTCCAAAATTGTTCGATGTCGTTCGCAGAATGATTTTTTTTACGAAGCCAGCAATCTTTACGCATAGAGGTCTAAAAATTCCTGATGGTACGAAAAAATTTAGAAAAGCCTGTCCCTATTGGAGATATTCTTAAGCAGACACTAGAATCGACCAATATTCAGGAAGTCTGCGATATATGGGATGTCTGGAATGAGATAGTGGAACCAGAAATTGCGGAGAACACACGACCGTATGAGGTTCGAAGGAATGTTCTTGTGGTAAACGTCTCCAGTGCTCCCTGGATGCAGCAACTTCGATTCTTAAAAAAGGATATACTGAAACATCTTCAGGGGGTCTTGGGAAGTAAGAAGATTAAAGATATTCGGTTTCAGATAGGGGTGACTAACAAGGAGAGGTAGTCCCATTATACGGATACCTGAGATGATATGAAACTCTATCCTTCGAGCATTTCTTTTATTTCTTCCGTATAGCTGCTATTACCTGTGTAGATCACGAGTGGCTGTCCAATCTTCAACCCTGGTTTTCCACCCTTAATCCCCTCCAGGATGATGAGTTTGGCTTCTGAATCGTCATATGCATGAATTGTCCGTAACAATTTGGGCTCAATATCGAATTCTCGCATCTTAACGACAAGGTCGACGATTCGCTCTGCCAAATAAATAACCACCATACGGCCTCTATTGATTAGAATATGACTTGCACATTTGACTATATCCTCAAGCGTGGCCATGATTTCGTGCCGGGCAATAGCCCTTTGGGAATATGGATTGATCCGACCAGAGTTGAGTCTTCGATACGGTGGATTGCTGAAAACCAAGTCGAAACTTGCTGATCCAAATACCTTTTCTATCTCCTTTAGATCTTGATCTATTATTGAGATGCGGTCCTCCATCTTATTCAAGAAAACATTCTTTCGGGCCAGCTCGGCCAGGGTTTTTTGGACTTCTACACCATAGATATGACCAGAGGGTTTCCTGTAAGCAAGTATTATTGGAATTACCCCACAACCGGTGCCAAGGTCTACAGCTCTTTCGTAAGGTATCGAACTTACATGATGGGCCAGTATGACAGCATCAATAGAAAATCGGTAACCCCTTTTTTCCTGGAGTACCTTGATCTGACCATGGAACAGGCAATCAACAGTCAATTTGTCGTTAATCGAATCTATCATATGTGCAAATACTAAAGTATTCAGAAGTCAAAACGTAAAACGTTTACCCCGTTGGAAAATCATGATCAATCTTCAAACATCAACCTTTGTCCAGTATGAATTGAGTACTACCCGGTTTAGGATTAAAGGGAGATTGATTTTCTAACGGGGTTTAGA
This sequence comes from Desulfobacterales bacterium, assembly GCA_012961955.1. Lineage (GTDB taxonomy): Bacteria > Desulfobacterota > Desulfobacteria > Desulfobacterales > DTYH01 > DTYH01. The sequence continues at coordinate 5,838 of DTYH01000100.1, forward strand.
GGAATCAAAGTCATAGCACCTTGTGACTGTTCACGGGGGAAGCTTTTCCTGAAACGAATTGGCGGAAACCTTTAGTCTTTCCGGGAGTTAGCAATCGGGGAAAACCGCAGCCAGTAGGTTTTGTTAGGTTATTCATCCCAGGTTCTGAATTCTGTTCCTGTGTAGTTACAACATCTCTTATATATCTGCAAAGTAAGCTCCCCAGCTTCTTTCATAGTCTTCCCAAGAGAGATAAACCCATGATTCTTCATTACCAGGAAAGATTCATCATTGAGTATATCCACGACTCTTTGGACCAATTCGATTGTTCCATAAGGTTCTTCCTTTTTTGTTTCTGATATTTTCAGTCTATTTGCGTGGGCCAGTATCCCCTGGCAATGACCATGAAATATTGCATTCACGTCCTTTCTATGATGATAGATTGCAAAATGTAACATACTTTCTGAAGAAGGTTCTCTTACCCCGTATGTATGAACTATCCCTTTCTCCATATCACATGAGAGTACCTTTACAAAACAATCGTTTGAGAGTTTATCTTTAAGACCGATTCTTGAACCGGTAATTATAAACGAGTCTTCACCATCCTTAAATCTAAAACTTAGATTTCCATAAGAACCGCCCTTATACGGTGGAGCAAGATTGAAACGGTGAAACTGCCTGCACCAATATTTTAGTTCTTCCAGTCTTGTATCTTCTGGAACTTTTCTGTTAATCACCTCTGTCCTGAATTTTATACCCTGGTATACCAACTTACTATCTTCCGCACACCCTTACAATGGATTCATAAGTGACGGATAGGAGCGTATCCAGTTCTGTCTCGCTAATGGAAAGTGGAGGCATGAGTACAATAACAGGACCCAAAGGACGTAGGATTACACCCTGGTTTCGGGCTTCCATGATTACCTTACGGCCTATCGCCTCTTCCAATGGGTATGGTTCTTTTGTCTGTTTGTCCCTAACCAGCTCTATACCCACCATAAAGCCCTTTTGTCGTACTTGCCCGACATGCGTAAGTTCTTTGAACTCTTCGAGTAGCCTATTCAGTTGCAAGATCTTTGGCTGTAACTGTTCAAGCGTCTTCTCATTCTCAAAGAGTTCCAGGCTGGCTATTGCAGCAGCGCACGCCAGCGGATTTCCAGTGTATGTATGGCCGTGAAAAAAGGTTTTTAACTCATGATCCCTCCCCAGAAATGCGTTATAGATCTCATCAGTCGCAAGTGTCGCCGCCAGTGGAAGGTAGCCGCCAGATATGCCCTTTGCCACGCACATCAGGTCAGGACTCACATCTTCGTGTTCGCACGCAAACATCTTACCGGTCCGGCCAAAACCGGTAGCTACTTCGTCACAGATAAGGAGAATATTGCTTGAGCGACAGATTCCTTCCACCCTTTTTAGAAACCCCGGTGGTTGGCAAATCATTCCAGCAGCTCCCTGGATTAATGGCTCGATAATCAGGGCTGCGATCTTTGGTGCATAACGTTTCAATATATTTTCCAGAGATATGAGACAATAATAATCACATTCCGGGAATGTTTTGTGATACTTACACCGATAGCAGTAAGGGGTGTCCATTCTAAATGTTCTAAATAGTAATGGTCTGAATATTCCGTGAAACAGATCGATACCCCCCACGGAGACAGCACCAAGGGTGTCACCGTGATAGGCCTGGTCCAGCATGATAAAATACCTTTTCTGGTTTAATGGATCCTTCTGTTTCCAGTACTGGAATGCGATCTTCAATGCCACTTCGACCGCTGTAGAACCACTATCAGAATAGAATACCTTAGTTAGCCCAGGAGGGGCGACCCTTATCAGCTTTTCTGCCAGAAGGATCGAAGGTACATTAGCCAGACCCAGTAGTGTTGAATGTGCTATACGATCCAGCTGAGCCTTAACTGCGGCATCTATTCTTGGATGGCGATGGCCATGAACATTCACCCAGAGAGAGGAAACCCCATCCAGATATCGATTCCCCTTCACATCGATGAGATAAGATCCTTCGCCAGCTGCAATTATCGTTGGGTCTCCCTTAAGCCAGTCCCGCATTTGAGTAAAGGGGTGCCAGACATATTCTTTATCAAGACGTTCAAGTTCCTCTACGTTCAAGTTATTAATATTATTTTCGTTCATTCCAGTGTCTACCTCCTTAGTTGTGGCTGTTCTCGGGTAAGAAAAGGCTCACCTCGTGAACAGTTGTCGTTGGTCTATACAATTCCCATTTGTCTACCTACACGCCCTATTACCTCCAGAGCAAAGTCCAAATCGTTGCGATTCATGGTTGCCATAATTGTGATACGGAGACGGCACATACCAGGAGGGACCGTGGGTGGACGGATACCTTGGATGAATATACCTTCTTCTAATAGAAGACGACTCATAGTCATTGTAGCTTCTGCATCACCAATAAAAATAGGTATGATCTGGGTGGTACTCTCCAAGGTGTTAAACCCAAGCCTCTTTAGGCCTTCACGGAAGTAGTCTGCATTAGCAAGAAGTCGTTTTCGACGTTCGGGCTCTTCAATCACAATGTCTAATGCAGCGCTGGCAGTTGCCGCCACTGCAGGCGGTAGGGCAGTAGTGAAGATAAAACTGCGCGCTTTGTTGATTAAGGTCTCAATAAGGATCTTATCTCCAGCAACGTATGCCCCAAAGACTCCCAGTGCCTTACCCAGTGTACCCATATGCAGATCAATATCAGACATTACTTCAAAATACTCAGCTGTTCCCTTACCATGTCTTCCCAATACGCCTGTCCCATGGGCGTCATCCAGTATCGTCAAGGCCTCATACTTTTTTGCCAAAGTAACAATATCTCTAAGGGGAGCTGTATCGCCGTCCATGCTGAACACCCCGTCAGTTACTATAAGCCTTTGGCGATAATGCTGGCACGACCTAAGTAGTTCTTCTAGATGTGACATATCTTTATGGCGGTATACTTTTACGGCAGCACGGCTGAAACGACAACCATCGATTATACTTGCATGGTTTAGGGCGTCACTCAGGATCACATCCTCCTCGTTCGTGAGTCCTTGAAGTATGCCGATATTTGCCATGTATCCAGTACTGAAGAGCAAGGCCCTGTCGGCCTGCTTGAATATGGCTATCTTTTCTTCTAATTCGTGGTGAGGTTCCATGGTTCCTGAGATCAGGCGTGAGGCACAAGCACCCGTGCCGTACAGTTCTGTAGCACGAACGGCGACTTCTTTTAAGCGGGAATCTGAAGCAAGGCCCAGGTAATTATTGGAACACATTAGCAATACAGGACGTCCTTCAATCTTTCCTCTTGGTTTCTGCTCCCCTGACCAGAGAAAAGGTCTCCTGTAAAGGCCCTGGGATTTTAGTCCTTGGATGGATATTGTATGATACTCTATGGGTTTCACTTAAGGTCTGATAAAAGGGATAGTGACATTCACGGTCGAGAGGAGTAAAGAGCTTCCTGTAGCGCGCCTTGGCTGTTACGAGACTCCGTATAGGGTTTATGAAAAGACGTCTTAGTGATCGCTCAAATGATCATGCAAAGCTCAAAAGCCTTGGTGAACATAGGATGATACAAGTTAGTTTCTGATAACAACAACAGGGGTAATTGTCAACCATATTTTGTTTTATAGTTTACAATCCGATATTTAGTGCCATACTGAAACCTTTTTTCATCGTCGGCTTTGGGTACCTCAAAACTCCAGCTTGAAAAATTATAGCCGTGCAGCCGTATGACTTGCAAGGAACTACGCAGAAACGCTTTTTTCAAAGTAAACTAGTGTCTGATAAGGTTGTGGGTCTTCTTTGTAACATAGACGGGGTTAAACCGATTGGAGTTATTATGCAGTCTGAGTCTGACATTGACCCTGAGCGAGTGACCAAGTTAGTGCTTGACCACTTTAGGATTTTACAGGCGTGTGTGGATTGGCCGTTCACATGATCAATACACGTTATAAACGATCGGACCAAGATCATTATTCGTTCTGAAGTTGGGCTGTCCGAAATTGAGCGTTCTGTAACGCTTTAGCATCTTGAAATGAACCCGGCCGCCTTCGCCAGTTCACAATGTTTGTAGGCTGGGATTCTACACCCAACGCGGTTTCGGTGGCACATAAAATGCCATGCTGCATTTGGTTTTTCCTGTTTAAAAAAATTGCAAATGGCCGATTAAAATGACCCACTGTCGGACAATGATCTTGACCCACCCAGAGGGGATGGATCCGGTTCTCATGGGAGTTAATAAGGTTAATAGTCCTCCTTTAGGATTAAGGCATAAGGAGGCGGATTTTGAGGGAGTGGGTCGTGATACATAAGATCGAGGCGCTATATGGTGAAGGTAGGGGCATGTCTATCAAGGGGATATCCAGGAATACGGTACGGAAGTATTTGCGGATGGAAGGGGCGGAGGTAGCAGAGATGCTTGATAACCCTCCAAGGAGAAAGGTGGTGGATGATTGTGAGGAATATATTTGGCACTTGTTCGAGGAGTATCCTGGGTTAAGCGCGGTGAAGGTGCGTGATAGGTTGCCAAAAAAGTGAAGGGGTTGAAGATATCCGAGCGTAGTGTGAGTAGGTATTTAAGGTCACTGGAGGAGCGTGTGCCTCATAAGCGCCGTCGGTATTATGAGCCGGTATTGGATATGATACCCGGGGTTCAGTCTCAGATTGACCTTGGAAGAATGAGCGGGATAGTGATAGGTGGAAAGGAGTATAAGGTATATTTTGTGGTGTTTGTGCTTTCGCATTCGAGGTTGATGTATGTTTCGGTAAGTCTCAGGCCTATAGATACAGAAGGGTTCATTCGTATTCATGACGAGGCGTTCAGGTATTTTGGTGGTTGTCCTGAGGAGTGTGTATATGATCAGACGAGGCTTGTGGTTATAAGGGAGGAGTTTCGGGGGTTGGAGTTGAACAATCGGTTTTACCAATATGCCACCATGGTGGGATTTCGGATACGGGCATGTGAGGGGTACGATCCTGAGAGCAAGGGAAAGGTGGAGGCTGGGGTGAAATATGTAAAGAATAATGCTCTTTATGGTGAGAGCTTTTCTGACTGGACGGACCTGGAGGTTATATGAAGGAGTGGTTGGAGAATACAGCGAATGCGCAGGTCCATGGGACAACAGGGAGGAAGCCCATTGAGATGTACGAGGAAGAGGAGCGTGAACATATGAGGCCCTATTTAACCCCTGGATGCGTGAATGTGTCTGATGCATTGATTCAGCACAAGGTAGATAAGACCGGCCCCATACCCTGGGATGGCAACAAGTATTCGGTGCCCATGGCGTATCAGGGCTCGAGAGTCGGGATTGAAGAAGTAGGGACAATGCTTGCAATCAGTGATCTTTGTACAGGCGAGAAGATAGCAGGGCACAAGATTCACCATGGTAAGGGGCAAACCATAAAGAATAACCACCACTATCGTGATCTATCGAAGCGGATAGAGGACCTTGAGGTGAAGATAGGGGCAAGGAGCTGGGATCGAGGATATGGAGGCTTCTGAAAACGACTTCACCTAATATATACAAGGACCAGTTATTATGGGGGTTGCTCAAGGTACTTTAGATCATGGAGAGGCTATCAGGGGGTCCGAGGCTCACGGTTACCAGGATAAGGGATTACCTTGAGGCTCATGCCATATCCGTGGAGATGACAGAAAGCCGCTCGTCTGAGGCCACCAAAGCCAGGTATAGCATCACAGGAGGTGGTCATGGCATCCATTGAGACAGTAGCCAACAGGTACAAGCCCCTTCGATTCAATGGCATTGCCAATGGCCTTGATGAACTGCTATCCATGGCCGAGGCCAATGAGATGAGTCACCTTGCATTTGCCGAGATGCTGGCAGATCATGAGCCGGCC
>DTYH01000101.1 GCA_012961955.1 Desulfobacterales bacterium
CTTTGGTTTTTTCCTATGGGAAGGTTAAGCCCTTGAATTTTTAGGATCAAGGAATTTTACACGACTTTTGGAATACTACCAGCTTTCTTACTGCGTTTATCAAAAAAACGTTTCGGAGAAAATCAAGAAGGATTCACAATAGTGAAAACAAACGGTAAAAAACCTTTGAATGTAGTACTGATTTAATGATTGACAGGACCGTAAAAGTGAGTAATAAGACTTCATAAAAGTTTATACGGGGTGAATTGTCGGCAATCAGCCACATTTCCCAAAGACTCCTACGTTAAAACAGTTCATAGCCCGATCAACCGGTAATATATCATGAGGTATCAATTTAGATATAAAGCTACCAGTTCTATTTTAGATACCATTGGTAATACTCCTCTCGTTGAAATAAAAAGCCTCAATCCAAATCCTAATGTGAGGCTCTTTGCTAAACTGGAGAGCTTCAACCCTGGAGGTTCAGTCAAGGACCGTATAGCCTTGTCCATGATCGAGGCAGCAGAAGAGGACGGGTTACTGAACAAGGAGAAGATCGTCCTGGAAGCCACAAGTGGAAATACTGGAATAGGTCTTGCGTTGGTCTGTGCGGTTAAGGGCTATCAGCTTCTTTTAACTATGCCAGAATCGGTAAGTATAGAAAGACAAAAGATATTAAAGGCCCTGGGAGCTAAATTAAGGTTGACGCCAGCCCACCTCGGAACGGACGGCGCAATCGAAGAGGCATACAGACTGGCTCGGAAATATCCAGAGACCTACTTTATGACCGATCAGTTTAACAACGAGGCAAACTGGCAGGCCCATTTCAAAGGGACTGCGCTTGAGATATGGGAACAAACGGGAGGCAGAATTACCACCTTTGTTGCTACTATGGGGACTGGTGGTACGCTGATGGGGGTATCACGGCGCCTAAAAGAGCTAAATCCAAAGATAAGGATCGTTGGTGTTGAGCCGTATCTGGGGCACAAGATCCAGGGTTTGAAAAACATGAAGGAATCGTATAAACCCGGCATATTCGACAAAACTCGACTGGACGAAAAGGTTAATGTCGAAGATGAAGAGTCGTTTGAGATGACTCGACGACTGGCCAAAGAGGAAGGAATCTTTGTCGGTATGAGTTCCGGGGCAGCAATGGTTGTGGCTCAAAATGAGGCTGCAAGAATGACTGAAGGAGTCCTTGTGGTCATCTTCCCCGATGGTGGCGAACGTTATCTAAGCACCCCTCTTTTTACATTACGCGAAGAGACCAATCTTAGATTCTATAATGCCCTTACTCGAAGAAAGGAGGCCTTTGTACCTGTCTATCCAGAAAAAGTATCAATATATACTTGCGGCCCTGCTGTCCATGACCATATATCCATCGAGGATCTACGTCGGTTTATTTCCGCTGATCTGATCCGCCGTTACCTTGAATATAAAGGATATAGCGTCAATCATATAGTCAATATGTCTGATCTTGATGACAAGGCTATCCAGGGTTCAGAAAAGGCGGGAATGGACCTGAAATCTTTTACTGAAAAGTACATAAAGGCATTCAAAGATGATATGACGACCCTGGGAATAAAGGCTGCCACAATGTATCCGAAAGCGAGTGAGCATATCTCCGATATGGTATCCTTAACTGCTCAGCTTGTAAAAAAAGGGTTTGCTTATGAGAAGCTAAGGTCGGTCTATTTTGATATCTCCAGATGGCCCCGGTACGGAAGACTTTCGCGCGTGAACCTGAACAAGATCCGGATAGGGAGCACAGTCGACCTGGACGAATATGAAAAGGAGAACCCAAAAGACTTCACTCTCCTCAAGCGTGCAAGGCTATCTGAATTAAAAAGGGGTATATATACAAAGACAGAATGGGGAAATATCCGGCCCACATGGCACATAGAATGTGTTGCCCTTTCCACAAAATATCTTGGCCAACCATTTGATGTACATACCAGTAGCAGAGAGCTTATGTTTCCCCACCATGAAAACGAATTGGCCATAAGCGAGGCCCTAACAGGGAAGCCTCTCGCTCGTTACTGGATACATTGTGAGCGTGTGGTGAGCAGTGAAAAGGGTTCAGATCTTGATCCAGGTGCTACAAACCTTCGCGAGCTGTTACAACACGGGTACAAGGGGAGAGAAATCCGATATTTTTTCCTTTCCCGACATTATCGAAAACCGCTAAGGTTTTCCTTAGAGGGACTTAACCAGGCAAAACGTGCCTTGAGGAGACTGGATAATTTTGTGGAGTCTCTTAAATCGGTCAAAGGGGGGTCTCCTGCATATCACGAACTGGATCAGTCAATCTATGATCTTAAGCAGAGATTTGCAGACGCCATGGATGATGATCTGAATATCTCACTGGTCATGGCCGCTATCTATAATTTTATTAGACAAACAAATAGGTACCTATCCAAGGGGGCTATTGATCGTTCAGGAAGGGACAAGATTCTAGCTGCCCTTAGGAAAATAGATTCGGTATTGAATATCTTTCGCTTTGAAGAAGAACCCACTGATCCAGAAGTTGAAGAGCTGATTCGGGAAAGAGAGGCAGCAAGAAAACGTAAGGACTGGAAGCGTGCTGATCAGATCAGGGAGCTTCTCTTAGCGCGTGGTGTTGAGGTGAGGGACAAAAAGGTGTGAAGGTCCTGGGCTATTATGTACATGGTCACGAACCAGGTTAAGGTCCTTTCTTCTTTTTGGACTTAGGGTCGTAGTATTATGGAAGGAGGTAGAGTAATAAAAAGTAAAGATTACCCCACCTGGGCCAGTTGAACATCGACTTATAGATGTGGCGATATCCATTAAGAAGAATCAAGAATACTTGACGATTTGTAATATTTGGTATATGGGTCTTCTCTTAAAAAAATGGGTAACTCTTCATGGGGTGAAGCTTTTGTTGAAACGACCTGGCGAAGACCTTTAGTTTTTCCGTCCCCACTCTCAACTCCCTGGAAAAACAAAGGTTGGAGACATCTGAGTGTAAGCCCCGTTGGAAAATCAACGTCCCTCTAGTCTTAAACCAGAGAGGTAAAGGTCCATGTTTGAAGATTGATCATGATTTTCTAACGTCGTAAAGAAAAAGCTTCACCGCATGAGCAGTTGCAAAATTGGGAGGCGTGGATCTTGGATACAAATCCCTGTAGATAAACGAGAGAAAGGAGGTGCAGTTAATGTTTACACCAACTGTTGATCATGAAAAATGTATCGGTTGCGGAGAATGCGAGGAGGTTTGTCCAGTTGATGTGTACGAGATTCAAGACGAAAAGGCCGTGCCAGTGAATGCTGAGGAATGTCTTGGATGCGACAGTTGTGTTGAGGTGTGTGAACAAGGAGCGATTACCATCGAAGAGACTTGATACATTTATACTACCATCCTTTATACTTCTATCCTTGATCCCGTGGCAACGACGGGATCAAGGCTGCGTTTTTATACAATTCATGTATTTCCCAGAGATGGCAATAGTCTGCCAAAGACTTCATTCGGAAAGGATTGAAGATATCCCTTCAACATTAAGGTCCAAGCTTCAGGATTTGGATCTAAGGGATAGAGTGAAATCGGGAGATACGGTTGCGGTGGCTGTGGGTAGCCGCGGGATCACGAATATAGATATCCTGGTGTTTGAGATCGTTTCTTTTCTTAAAGGCTTAGGTTTGAAACCATTTATTGTTCCGGCAATGGGCAGTCACGGTGGTGGTACAATAGAAGGCGAGCTAGCCGTCCTCGCAGGCCTTAGAATTACCGAAGCCACCATGGGTGTTCCGTTAGCAACCGGAACGGATGTGGTGGAGGTAGGTCGAATCAGGGAGAATATACCCGTACTTATGGACAAAGGAGCTGCCTTTGCCGACCATATAGTTGTTGTCAACCGTATAAAACCGCACACCAAGTTTAACGCCTCTGTCGAGAGCGGCCTGACCAAGATGTTGACGGTAGGTCTCGGGAAGAGAGCCGGAGCAACCAAATATCATCAGGCCGCAATCCGATATACCTTTCGAATCCTACAGGACGCAGCATCCCTTATCCTGAAGAATTGTTCCGTCCTATTTGGGCTGGCAATACTTGAAGACGGTTATGGCCATACAGCCTCCCTGGATATTGTCCAGCCGGACGATTGGTTCAAGATCGAACCTTTCCTTTTAGAAAAGGCCAAATCAATGATACCCAAAATACCCTTTGATAATTTAGATGTCCTGATTATTGATGAGATAGGCAAGGATGTTAGCGGAATCGGGATGGACTCCAATATAACCGGGAGGCACAGGGATATTGTGGGTGATTTCTTTACGTATCCCCATATAAAACGAATATTCGTACGTAACTTGAGTCGAAAAACCGCGGGGAACGGGAACGGGATCGGCCTGGCAGATTTTACCACGAATAGGCTAGTAGAGGCCCTTAATTTGACAACGACATATACAAATGCCCTTGCTGCTCTTTCCCCTGAAAAGGCTGCCATCCCAGTCCATTTTGAGACTGATAGAGAATGTATTGAGGCATGCCTCAATATGATCGGAGACATATTGCCTGAGGCTGCCCGAATAGTCCGTATAAAAAATACTTCTACTCTGGATGTCCTTGAGGTATCACGTGCCCTGGAAAAAGAGATTGCAAGTAATCCGGATCTAGGAATGGTAACAGGTTGGAGACCAATGGAATTCGATGACCATGGCAACCTGAAAGACGAATTTTAAACACTGCATAGTCTTTAAGTCCCCCCTGGATCCTTGACCTCACAGCTCTTTTTCCATTGACGAACAAAAACGCTTTTACCTTATATTTCGTGCTCTATTGGGCAAAAACAGAATTCTTGTCGAGCATACCAGAAGAAAACTGTCTCCGTGCTCATGTCTTGCGTGACGTCTTACCCAAAAGATTTGTTTCTTGATCCGAGCCATATTTGATGGTTTCGTAAAAAGCCATTTTGCTCATGGAGAAGGGAAAATTGGACTTTTTACGAAACCGTCATATTTATTTTTTGGTCCTTCACAGTTTTCCGTGGGTGATACAAGATATAGTGGTATTGACC
>DTYH01000102.1 GCA_012961955.1 Desulfobacterales bacterium
TAGCCCGAGTTTTTGAAATTTAGCCAGGCGAATTCCCAATCTTCTTCCAAAATTGCTGACGAAGAGAGCAAAATCAGGCCTTTTGCCAAACCGCGCAAATAGATAACATCTTTATCTTTATGCGATCGAAGGGTGCCCCCGAGCTACTATTTGTATTGGTCTGAAATCATTTATGGCATCTCTTCCGCATAACGTGCCAGAGTGAAAAGGAGATCACCAAGGCGATTAAGATACTTGTGTACCTCCGGGTTATCGATAAGATTCTCGTTACGCATCTGTGTGGCACGACGTTCGGCACGCCTAACTATGGCCCTTGCCATATCTATTGCTGCTGAAACAGAATTCTCTCCAGGAAGGATAAACTCGTTGGGTAAAGAAACCTCGTCCTGCAGGCTATCGATCAGCTCCTCCAGACGCAACGTATTTCCGGCCTTGATCCGGTAGGAAAACCTATCCCGATCACTATTATCCGTTGCCAACTCAGAACCGAGTACCATAAGGTCGCGTTGTATATCAACAATGATCTCCTTGATCCGTTCGTTTTTTGTTAGCGCACGAGCCAGCCCCAGAGTAGAACTCGCCTCGTCAAGGGTACCATAGGTTTCTGGGCGTAAACTCGCTTTTGATACCCGTTGCCCGCCTAGCAAGCTAGTCTCTGTGTTATCCCCCTTCTTGGAAAATTTCGTCTTTTTCGTTCTCGTCATTGTACCGTTATCTCCTGAAGCTTTTAGCACTATGAAAAAGGAATTTTGAGTTTTACTTTAGCGGCTGCACCTTCATATACTATAGGTAACTATAACAGCTAATACAGCTAAACGCAACACGTTTACAACAACCTGACTCTAATTAGGTATTCATACCCCTCCCTGTTCACATCCAATAAAGGTGTAGCCGATACCTTCATATTTATCTCTTGTCATTAATTTCCGTACAATATCTTATCACAGATTATCCAGGGAAACCTCAATGATTTCAAATACAAACGTATAGACCGATCATACATCCTATCTAGCCACCCCTGTTTCGTGTAAGACGGGCAGGCGCAAGCCTGTCAGGATTGCAACCGTGTTCGCTTTTTGCAATCACAAAGTTATATGACCAAAAGGGGGTTAGAGAGATAAAGAGAAAAGAATAGCAAAGCAGGTAAACAGAATACGGTTCTTGGGTTCCACGGGCTGGGAGATGAGTGTGTTTGGATGAGGAAAAGGGTTATAAAAAGTTCTGCTTAGGCAATAATGCCTATGATTGCTATACGTCCATTCGATCGCGGGATGAGGTGACCATGGGTATGAAATCTTCTGCTGAAACAAGAGAGAAAAGGGTGCGGGTGACCTGGGTTGACCAACTTAAAAAGCGGTTTCAGGGCGCATCCAGCCATGCCGCCGTGCTCCGACAGGCCGAATCAATGCCCCAAAGGTAAATACGTTAAAGTATGAGTGCTACCATTCCATCTTTTCATCAAATGCTGGATTACATTGACTTTTGTAAACTTACAGATTCCCCCAGCTACGAAAGAGTAAAAGGATTTAGAATGGCGAACGGATATTATTACCACATGGGACACGGATGGGCCCGATTAGAGCATGGCGGACGCATCAGGGTCGGATTTGATGACTTTCTGGTCAGATTTTTCGCGTCCATGCAAACCCTGGAGCTTCCCATGTTGGGAGCAACTCTGAAACAGCATCAGATGGGATGGAGATTAGGTGGGGACGATCACAAGGCCACGGTCTTGTCCTCAGTGACAGGCACTGTTTTCTCCTTTAATCACAGGACACAACAACATCCAGAGATCACTCGTGAGGATCCTTACCACGAGGGCCGGGCTTTTATATTAGAACCAGACCCTCCGAAGATGAATCTAAGAGAGCTCTATTTTGGAAAAGAGAGCTTTCAATGGATGGAACAGGAATGTAAGAGACCCTTGAGTCTTATTGGATCGGAAGACGAACAAATGGCTGCCAAGGGCGGGAAGCCATCGACGACGTTTTCGGTCATTTCCCGAAAATCCGATGGGATCGGCTAGCCCAAACCTTCTTAAGGACCAAGAAGATGTAATCGTAGCCATTCAGCGTTTTGAAAAATTGAGTAATAATGGTTGTAATCGGTTAATCTTGCACACTTTCGTGGACAATTTTGGGATTCAAGATTCGCCTATCTAAATTTCAAAAACTCGGGTTAACGCCCTCAGCCACTTTGAAATTCCTAACATCATGCGAATCTTGAATCTCTTTCGAAACCGTTAAAAACCCTTCGCAAGATTAACCAATTACAACTTTTTTCAAAGTGTTACATGAAATCAAGGATGATGGTCTCGGAAAAGAATATCCACAAGACATGTGGAACAACATCTGTAACAATATAGAGGCATGTTATATGGATCCCCGAGTCCACCCGAGAAATGCATAAGGTATCTTCTATCTCTACTATGGTGAAGATTTAAGAGGTACCCCAACTCATGAAGAGTCACGTTTGCCACCCTCTCGAGATTCTCCCCCAGCCTGAATAGCGCGACAAGGGCATACTTCCCCCTTGCTTTGCTTCGCCAAAGAGATGGGTAAAAATGGGTATAAAGATGTCCACACATCTACGACAACCATCACCTTTTCATATTCATAATCGTCGAAAGGCACATGCTGAAGGGGACTGAGGATGGTACCCACGTTGTATCCAAGCCGCCTTTCATCAAACCTATACGTGGGATGTTTAACGGGGACAGGATATCTGCACGGATGTTAAGATAGTCGATGATGTGCGCCTATAACTCTCGGGGCGATCTCGGGAACTTCTCCCGTTAAACACCACTCCGATCCATCTCTTTCCTGAACTCATGGAGAAAAATACTCCTTGGACAGGCTCTACCCTTTTCTTCCTAACTTGTATCGTTTGATCATCTTATGAAGAGTGACCCGGTTCATGCCAAGAACTTGTGAGTCCCTGGTTATGTTCCAGTCGTTTTCCTCGAGGATCTGTTGAATATACCCTCTCTCCATCTCACGTAACGATCGCGGTCTTGAGATCGTCATTAAAGACGTTCGAAGGAATGAGAAATACTCGACTCCCGGGCTCCTTGATTTGCAGGGGACTCCACCCCCTTTCAATGGCATTCTCAAGCTCCCCCACGTTCCCGGCCAGTTATAAGGCATCAACAGCTCCGTGGCTAGGCAGATAACCTGGTCTACCCGCTTTGTCGTCTCATGACTATACTTCTCAAGGAGGTGCTGAATCAATAAGGGAATGTCCTCCTTCCTTTCCTCAAAGGAGAGATGTGAATCGTGTTTGCATTAATACGATAGAAAAAAATCCTTCCGGAAAGTCCCGACAGCCACCTTTCTTTCCAGGTCCAGCCGGGTTGCTTGATATAAGCCGAAGATCCACATCAATCGGCTCCGTGTCCCCAACCTTTGTAATCTTTTTTTCTTCCAGAACGGGCAAGAGATTGACCTCCATCTTTCGGCTAATCTCGCCGGCTTCACCAAGAAAAAGGGTCCCGCCGCAGACTACTTCTAGGAAACCCTTATGGGGATGGTTTGCACTAGTGAAGGTTCCGGTCTGATGCCCAAAGAGCTCGCTTTCGAGCAGGGTGTCCGGAATCGCTCCTCAGTTCACGGCGATAAAAGCGGGATTGGATGTCTACTTTTGACACGGAAGGCCTTTGCTACCACCTCCTTTCCAGTGCCGGTCTCCCCAAATAATCAGTACTGAAGAATCGCTCTGTCCAACATCCGGGATAAGGTTGAAGACCTCCTACCTTCCAGAGGGCTACCCATGATACTGTCAGAACGGATCATTTCCTCTAAACAACCCTTGAGATATCTGTACATGGATGTCATATCCCGTCTCCTTGATCTCTACACGTACGTGCTTCTAAGTCCTTCGCAGTTCAGAGATCGCGCTCAGCTTACCCCCACGGGGCATGACCTCAACGGCATTGAAGACAAGGTCGAGAAAGCATTGCTACAACTGGTTGGAGTCGCCCGGTATCACCAAAGGCACCGGCGAAAGACTGGTTAATCAATTCGATATCCTCGAGTTACATCTTGTGTCGAATCAATGAAATAATTGTTTTAATGATTTAATTAGTGTCCACATTCTTCTATTCCATGGGTGATTCACGCGAGAATGAAAGGAGTCCAGAAACGATATTGCCACAACATTCCAGCTCACTCCACATCATGTCAAGGCAACCCCTAAACCTTTCTAGTTTTTCAGGACCGGGTCCTGCCTCAGCCAGGATTCCCTGTACAAGACGGCTGAAGGTCAATAACACCTGAATAGAGTTGTCTATCTCATGCACGCAACTAGCCACAAGCCTACGCAGAACAGAAATCATTCGATCTTCCTGGATTGGTCTCCTTAGATCAGCCTTCAGGCCTTGACTCGCCTTTCCAGTTCGTATGAAAGCTTCCACGTGATGTCTCTCCGTGTTTCGGATTACCTGTAATATCTGACCGTTCTTTCCTTTTACCGGGGATGTGACCAAATCACAGTCGATTGATTTGCCTTCCAACGAGGGATGGTCATGGATGACATGAGCAGATTCACGGGTCCTCAGAGTCTCCACCATGGGACATCCCAGCCACGGCCTCGAGCTCGAACAAGGAGCGCTGAGACCGGGCGCTATTTCGTAACAATGGGCACCGATCACCTTATCTTTTGTTTTTCCTGGGGCCCTCAAGCATCCCTGATTGGCCTTAACGATTGTGAAATCTGGATTCAATATAACAATACACTCTTTGTTCTGCTGGATGAGAAAATCGGACGCCATCTTTTCAAGGATCACCTGTTCTTCTGCAGACTTCAACCTCTGATCTATAATATAATAAATCGGAGCTCATAATGGATTACGGCCTTAATCTGTTTCTCAGGAAATAAAAAAGGAAAAGATACTCAAGAAATACATCTGAGCGAGAAGCCGGTGATCTGCGCTTTCATCCAGTTATCAGAACCATTGAGACTGCCATAGGTGGGACAAAGTTATCATAGGCCACACACCTTTACCGGACCAGCACCACAGATAAACTGATCTTCTCAAAAAGTTACCTAATCCTCCATAAGCCCTTTGGCTATCTCCGTCTTCCGGGGATGACACTCGCCGCAGGTAACGGGACCTAACTTTTTCGCTTCTACCTTTCTTTTTTGATGGCAGCCTCTACACATGTCGTGATATGCTTTCATAAGAGGTCTAACATTATCTTGTCTCTTCAATTTATGGCACTCCGAACATTCCTGGCCTTCTGACGATTCTTCTGGCAGCCTTTTTCCATCCTGATATACATGATGGCACACACTACATTCCTCAATCCGGGCCTTTTCGTTATGCTCATCATGGGGAAAAAGCGCTGGAGGTCTCTGTCTATTATCTTTAAACGCGCTATCTTCCACAACAAAGACATCCTCCTGCGCGTAAACATGCATAAGTGCAAATACAGAAATCAGAATTGTTATTGCTACGTACAAGATTATTCTCTCTTTTCTCATGTTCACTTAACCTCTTTTGATGAACTTATGTTCGCATAACATGTTACAATTACACGCCCTACCCCAAAATTCCTCACTGAAATCGCTAAATTACGCCTTTTACGAAACCATCGGCTTTAGAGTATTCCTGATTTCCTGTTGACTAAGAAGCTTGCTGGTTAGGTTTCATGTCATCCGGGATGATCATCATCTGTGAAATTAGTGTCTTGAAATGTACCACCTTCACCCCTAAATCGTACTCCTTATCAAGATCCCTTATCTGATCAAAACAGTTATGGCAGGGGACTATTACTATCTTTGCTCCAGTCTCTCGGATCTGCTCGGCCTTAATCCTACCCGACTCTAATCTTCTCTTTTTAAACCGAGGCCCCATTGGCATATACCCTCCGCCGCCGCCACAGCAATGATTGTGTTCACGATTTGGCTCCATCTCGCGAAAATCGGTACAAAGGGCATTCACCAGATATCTTGCCTCTTCGGCAAGCCCGCCACTTCTGGAGATATTGCATGGGTCCTGATAGGTGACTGGTTCTGTAACCCTCTTGGCAGGGTCTATCTTGATGCGACCTTCCCGCACGTATCGTGCAAACAATTCTACACTGTGAACAACGGGAACCGGCGGCTCCCCTCCTGGGAACCCTAACCAGTACGGCCCTTCGAACCGACAGGCCCGATAGGCGTGCCCACACTCTGTTATTCCTATCTTTTTTACTCCCAGCCTCTCTGCCGCATCATATACAAGCTTAACCTGTTTAGCCATGGTTTTTGTATCACCTGCAAACATTGCCAGGTTAGTACAATCCCACCCCACACTGGGAAGTGTCCAGTCTTCGCCAGCTACATGGAAAATCATAGCCGCTTCAGCAATATCTTGAGGATAGAATTGAGGTTCACGAGCATTCACTGTGTACATCATCTCTGCACCATCTTTATCAATGGGGATCTGAAGGCCAGGCAGATCCTCCTCAGTTTCCTCAGCCATCCATTCACACGTTTCAATAAAGTCCTCTGTGGACATACCCATTTGATTACCTGTCTTTATTACATTCTCTATCGTTGCTTTCAGACCGTCCGGGGCAAGACCCTGGGAACAACAGATAATTCGGGCTGCAGACATCATAATAGCTATGTCTATTCCAAATGGGCAGTACATAGCACAGCGACGGCAGAGAGTACAATTTCCATACAGTATTTCGGCCATTTCCTCCAATGTTCCCCTGTCTACCTTGCCTTTTCTTTTGTAAAGTTTCCCAAGGGTCTTTGCTACTTTATAGGAAGGCATGTACTTTGGGTCTTTGTCGTGGGCTAAATAGAATAAGCAGCTATCAGCGCACAACCCACAATGGGCACAGATTTGAAGCCATGCCTTGAATCGAGCGCCCTTCAAGGCCTTTAAAGTCTCTTTAATAAATTCTGTGTCAACATCAACATCGTCCATGCTTGAAACCTCCTAAGGATTCATTTGTATCTTACCAGGTTTTGGAACCTCTCCTCTGACCGAATTCACTCCCTATATGACTCCTAGAAAGGAAAAATATGACCATATGGCTTAACTTCGTGAATGGAATAGCAATAAGCATCACTTCTCCGGAAATAATATGGATGATCAAGATTGTTTTATAATCGAACCATTGATGGTAGGCCAAATAACCGGTAATAAATGGTGCAGTCGCAATAGCAATGAGGATATAATCGTAGGCAGTGGTCACTATTCTGACCTCGGGAGATACGATACGACGAATCACGAGAAACATAGCTGATCCAATCAAGATAAGGGTCATATAATCAGCTGTCCTTTCCGATACAGTCCACCACGTAATGTGCCATTTTTCGTCCCAAAGTATATTGTGAGATAGGAGGAATATAGGAGTGGTGAGTAGGCATACGTGAAAGGCAAAGGATATTATGGTAAAAACAGGCTTCTGTCTCATACCCCTACTTCCAAAAGGGATTAGCCAGTAGAAGATAGAACGAATCGACCAGCCCAAATCAAGATGATCAAAAACCACTTTATCCTTCTTCCTGGCAAGGATAATAAGAGAAACAAGCTTAACTATCATCCCGATAACGAAAGTCCCAAACGCTACCCAGGCAAATGGGCCTGTAACTAGATCATACATATAGAAAACCCCCACTTCAATAATAATACAATGTCAAAGCGACATCTATTCAAACAAAAAAAAACAGCTCACACAAACAGACGAGGCACTGCCTCACCAAATAGTCGGTAACAACAAAAGGTTATCGGTAGGGTTTGGCGTAGTGTCAACCAAGATACGTATTATATAAGCTTTAGCGAACGATTTTGTGGCCAACTGCAAGGTATCCACCATCAAAGAAGGGGACAAAGGAAGAGCGAAGACATAATCACCCTTGCCGCGATGCTGTCGAGTTAGGGGGCCGAAACTTTAACTCCCCCCTTGATAGCTCCGGTTTCTTCGAGGCAGAAGCAGTAGCGCCTACGTCCCGGAGGCCGGAGGCGCTCGGAAGGGAAGGATGCTATAGGCATACCGTACCGAAAAGCATTAGGGATTTAACAAAATTTATCTCTTATAGCATGACAAAGACGGATGAGTCAATCAGAAGTAACACAATACAGACTTTTTCGCTTTCATCTTGTTATTTAGTAACAACTTAGCGTTTTGAAAAAAAACAGTCGCAGCAAGATCCTGTTCCTTCGTAGGTTAGGAATAGTGAAGAGTTAGGAGCGAAACATGAACCAGATTACTGGTTAGGATGTTGCGGGAGTTTTAGGACAAACACCGTCCCCTTTCCCAACTCACTTTCTACGCTGACGCTTCCTCCGTGTCCCTCTATTATCCCGTAAACCGTTGAAAGGCCGAGACCGATACCCTTCCCTTCCTTCTTGGTAGTAAAAAACGGGTCAAAAATATAGGGGATATCTCCCTTGGCAATGCCGCAGCCGCTATCTTTTACCCGAATTTCGACCAGACCCCGTTGGGAATCAAAAGAACTCTCGATAGTTAAGGTACCCCCATCAGGCATGGCATCAATAGCATTGAAAATCAGGTTGATAATGCATTGCTGGATCTGATTAAAATCCCCCCACACTTTTGCAATCTCAGGATTCAGATGAGTTTCAACATGGATATTTTGAAGGGTGAGTTTGTGCTGACTTAGCATGATGCTTTTTTGAATTAGATCATTAATATCTATGCCGGTGTATTCCACTTTGGATTTACGAGAGAATGCCAGCAGGTTGGAGACAATCTTGGAACAGCGATCGGTTTCACTTTCCATCAAGGTAAGATACCTCTGAAACTTTTGTATGTGTTCTTGGGTGGGGGCTCCCCGGCCAAGGATTTTGATCATGAGCCGAATATAGTTCAGGATTCCTGAAAGGGGGTTGTTGATTTCATGCACAACACTGGCGGCAAGCTTTCCAAGTGATATCATCTTATCTTGATGGAGCAACCGGGTCTTGTCCAGAAATTCTTGTTCCATTCTTCTGATCTCTCTCAAATCACGAAAGAATCCCACCATCCCGATCTCCTCATCATCTTCAAACAGAACCGTTGCCGAAAGTTGCACCGGGATTTTGTTGCCTGTTTTGCTGATAAGGGTGCTCTCAAAAAGAAAAAGTCTATACTTACCCCCGTATTCTTCAGAATACAACTTCTCCCTTAGGATTTCCACCTCCCCTACTGGAAAAAAGCGATCCAGACTCACCTTACCAACTACCTCATCCTTGGAATAGCCTGACATATCTTCCATACTTTTGTTAAACGTAATGATCCTCCCCTCTCGATCACACCCGATGATGCCGTCGATTGAACTTTCGATCAGATTTTTCTGGAAATTGAACGTCTTTTTGAGCTCCTCGGCAGTAGAAATCCACCGCTGCTCTATTAGGTTAGTGTAATCCCGTAGCTCTCTCCGTGTAGTATAGCGCTCCTTGGCACGCGTCAGTGCTACCAATAGGGCTTCATCATTTATAGGCTTGGTGATAAAGTCCGAGGCGTCAAGCTGTAGCGCGCGGATGGCGATCTCCATTTCACCGTAGGCAGTTACTACTATCACCTCCTTGTCAGGATCTTCTTCCTTCACCCTTTTAAGAACCTCGATTCCATCAATACCAGGCATACGAATGTCGGTTATAACAATGTGGGGAGATTCCTTCTTGCACAGCTCAATACCGCTTTCCCCGTCTGCCGCGGTGAATACTTGATACCCAGCGTCTCCCAGCGTTATGGCCATGACCCTGCGGATACCTTCCTCGTCATCTATGATAAGTACCTTCCAGTTTTCCGTATTCATCTTTTGAAGATCTATTCATTCCTCGCCACTATTTGTGTGGTAACAAAGGATTCGAGAATTCCGGGATTCAAGGGGTCAAGTGTTTGTTTTCTAAGAACCTTATTCTGCCTAAAGCATCCTTTCTACCACTGATATATTCTTCTCGATCACCCTTAATTTCCCAGCCTCAATATAGCCTAAATCTACAGACAATAATATTTGTAACATGTTAGCATTTTGGAAGAAACCGGTTGCATCAGACCCAAGCTCAAGTTACGATACAGCATGCTGCACTCACGATGCATGGGCGGGAAAACCTTGCACGTGCACATACTTATCCGCGCAACCCTCTTATATGCAAAACCAAATGCAGACCGGCATTTCATGTGCCACCGAAATTTCTCCTAAAGGTTATGGCTGTTTGCCCTATACCGGGTTTTGCACGCAGCCGATAATTACAACGAGTTTTGCCTGATACCGTATAATCTTATATCTTGCATCCTGCATCCCATATCATGTAGAGTATTTGGGTTGTCTTTTGATGTACCCGGGTTTTTTTCTTGAGGCTAAAGTGTTACTAATCTTTGTGTCTATAACTCACGGTTTGAAGCACAAAATACATGTAAAAAAAACCGATATACTCAGGTGTGTCTTTCTTCCATATCCTTCAGCCATAATGAGACCTTTGCAAAACCACTTCTCATTCGAGCCTACAAGCTTTTTGACCCATCTGTGGGCCTCCTCACTAAATCCTGAAAAGACGGTGAGATCTTTTTTACTTAACGACATTCAGATTTAGCATAAGCAGGCATGGGTAAAATTCGTTGATAATTCAAATTAGTAACCTTGGGTGCCGTTGTCAAATAGATTTTCAGACAGAGTGGCGTTCACAGACTCTTAGTGGCATCACTTCAAGATTAACCCTACCACGTAGGTTGCTCGATTTTTTAGTCAATATGCTGTGGTATCACAAAGATACCTGTACATTATCTACTATGGTTGGCCATGAAATCGAGAAACGACGTGCCTAACATATCGGGTCTGTGACTCTTTCGTCCGTGCGAGATGCCAGTAACTGTTCACTGGGCGAAGCCTTACTTGAAACGGCTTGGCGTAAACCTTTAGTTTTTACAGTGACTTCAGAGTGGGGGAAGCCGCAGCCACCGAAGTCAACCCTCTTAGAAGGGCACGGGGACATCGACCCCTTTTCCGTTTCTAAGACAAGCCAAGATATAGTTGATCTCGCGATCGATGCGGAGGCTTTCTAACGGGGTGCAGAAAAAGCTTCACCCCGTGAACAGTTATAGATACTAAGCTTTTAGCTGTCACATTTCAGTGTAGTGTAATTTTCTGTTGACCCCCAAATATTTTTTTACTTATATTTTTTTAAGTACTGTCTATCCAGAAACTAAACGTTAAACTTCTTCCCGATGCTATATTGGGAATGGGCCGAAAGAACGCGGAATCCTATCAGGTTGGGTGGTGCTTTTTTTGAAACAAAATAACGTTCAAGTGACGGACAATAACAGGACTGGGA
>DTYH01000103.1 GCA_012961955.1 Desulfobacterales bacterium
ACAGCGGAATAGGGAAATGGAAACAGTTCTAATTGTGGATGATGAAAAAAACTATCTTGTGGTTCTAAGCGCCCTCCTATCCGAAGAGGGGTATGAGACTCTTACCGCGGAGAGTGGCGCTCGTGCCCTGGAGATTGTGGATTCGACCGAGATAGACCTGGTGCTTACTGATATGAAGATGCCATGCATGGATGGTATCCAACTTTTAGAAGAGATCAAGAAGAGAAAGCCAGACCTACCTGTGGTGATGATGACCGCCTACGGGACTGTGGAAAAGGCAGTGGAGGCGATGCAGAAAGGGGCGTTTCATTACGTGCTGAAACCGTTTCAGAACGAAACTCTGAAACAGATCATAAAGAAGGCGGTTGACATGCACTTGCTCCTTAAAGAGAATAGACGGTTGGCCCGGGAGTTGGAGACAAGGTATCAATTTGAAAATATCGTAGGTAAAAGCAAGCAGATGCAAGCGGTTTTTGATCTCATCCAGAAGGTGGCCCAAACAAAGGCGACCGTACTGATCACTGGAGAAAGCGGAACCGGTAAGGAACTTATTGCCAAGGCGATACATTTCAATAGCCCGAGAAGGAATAGGCCGTTCATTGCAGTAAGTTGTGCGGCCCTGACCGAGACATTGCTGGAAAGCGAGCTTTTTGGTCACGAAAGAGGGGCGTTCACCGGGGCCTTAGCTACGAAGAAGGGTCGGTTTGAATTAGCCGATGGCGGAACACTCTTTTTGGACGAGGTTGGAGAAATTCCCATCCCTATGCAGGTTAAGCTGCTGCGCGTTCTGGAGATGATGAGTTTTGAACGGGTAGGTGGGACAAAGCCCATCTCTGTTGACGTTCGTCTTATTGCCGCAACAAACAAAGATCTGAAGGCTGAGGTAAAAGAGAACCGCTTCCGGGATGACCTGTATTTTAGATTGAATGTTGTTAACATTAAGCTACCCCCTCTCAGGGAACGGACAGAAGATATCCCGCTTCTAGCACTACACTTTGTAAGGAAATTTGCAGAAGAAAACCAAAAGGGTGAAATGACAATATCGAGGGAAGCAATGCGTATCCTGTGTAATCACCGGTGGGAGGGAAATGTCCGAGAGCTTGAGAATGTCATTGAGAGGGCTGTGGTTTTGAGTCAGGGGAGCGAAATTACCGTGGAGGATCTTCCCAGCGATTTAATATCGTTTGGTGACCTCGGCTTCCGTATAGACTGGCAAAAACTTACCAGACTTCCTGATGCACTCGAGATGATCGAGAAGAAGATGATACAGAGGGCGCTCTTTCTCTCTAATAATGTACAGACCCGGGCAGCACAACTGCTCGGTATTCAAAAGAGCTTGCTCCAATACAAATTGAAGAAGTACAATCTCCAGCCATGAAAGACAGATTTGAATCACCAGTATATCCGTTCACTGCCATTGTGGGCCAGGAGGACATGAAAACTGCTTTAATCCTCAACGTGATTAACCCCCGAATAGGAGGCGTCCTTATTCGGGGAGAGAGGGGAACGGCCAAGTCGACGGTAGTCAGGGCACTGGCACGGCTACTACCACCTATCCAAG
>DTYH01000104.1 GCA_012961955.1 Desulfobacterales bacterium
CACCTTCAGAAGCAGATACAATTGTGGGAAATAACCAAACCCCTACAGACAGAAACAATCTCATCTTTACCAACTCTCCTTCAACTGGTCTTTGTAACTACCTGAATTGAGCATTACAAATTTCGATATCATTAACAAAAGTATGTAATTTCAAATACATATATTGCTTACTCCTGAAACGCCGTCATTTATCGGCCGAGGAGAACTACTAGATTTTTCTTGAAGCTACCCTAAGGGAAAATGGAATAGCAGTATCAGTAAAGTACTGTGCCCCTGCGAAATACGTTTAAGGGATCTAACCCGTTTCAGAAAAGCGGTAGAGGAAGCTCCAATTGGTCACTTTAAAGCCGAGGAAACCCAGGGTAGATTATGAGGAATATCAACACGTAAAAGCTTAAAAAGAACGGCTGGAGAAAACCATGTAGAGCACGTGGCGGAACTGGCATTACTGAAAAAATATCGCTCGGCTCAGATGGAGACCGTAAGGGCAAATACATTGACAAGGAGACCAAAAGAGTTGCTGTTATCTTGCTTATGGAGTCGGTGAGGAGGTTCAGTACCCATAAACCAATGAAACAAGAGCAGTTAATGGAAAAACGGCAATTCGGGATTGACACATCGGCTTCAATGCCAGGGTTGAATCCATGAAAAAGGTCTGGAACAACGCTTTGGGGAACGAGGGTCTTATTGCGGTAGTCGGAACCCGTATGATGCCCGTCGCCTTATCAGATCATAGTATCCAAATGGGCGAAAAGAGCGCTAAACAATTTCTTGAAAGACTTTTGGCATCAAACAACTCTTTTCACGTTGTAAAACACCCACGGACAACGCCTGGATTGAGACTTGTCCTGTACCTTAAAAGACGACTGGCTCAAATACAAAGATTAAGTGAGTTTTAATCACCTTAAACCAATTATAAACCAGCGAATCAAAGTTTCTCCATTTTAGTGTCGACAATTCGGTTAGGGATTTCATATTTATCTCTAAATGCCCGAAAAACAAAAAAGGCAAATACACGGGTTTTAACTATCTATATTAACCAGCTGTTGGCCTAGCAGACCGCTGTTCACCAAAGGATGTGGTAGCATGATCCCCGCCCTTGTCCGCCAAGAGCGAAACCGATCTAAACTTTGATCAGACGAACAATGTCCTTGCTATTCTTTCACCAAATCTTCTGCCAATGTAATTCTAATAAACCTTTCGCCGGCTTTGGTACTAATATCCGAAAAAAACTCCTTATTATGCGTCCTGTTATCTCGGGAATCACCTCGTCCAAGACACTCCGAGATTTCTCCAGGAGCTTTATACTAACTGTTTCACCAGCTGAATACCCTCCTCATCTTTTCTTAGATGAATCTCAGCTGCGGTTAAGACTCTCTTCACGCGCATCAGCACAATGTCTTGAACAATATATGCTTTGCCTTCGACCGGCCCTCGACCCAGGTACTCCTTTTCAAATGAAACGAGGACCTTGCTGATCTCTGCCTCCATTTGACCTTTGGTCATGGGGTGACGAGCGCTTCCCTTCCTTTCTTCTCATGGTTACGTGACTCCTCGATAATTATTTGAGCACCTTTTCGCATGGCTCAAGAGTTCCATTAAATGTGTCTCATCTCCGAGAGTCCGCTGCACCGGGATGGCTACCTATGGAACGTTTTTTTTTCAATTACATCTTTTAATAAAGATATTATTATATTATCGTGCCATTATTTTTACAATCACAAATCCTTCTCTCGTACGCCTTCATCCTGCAAAGCGGACGTCGTAAAGTACCAGATTCGACAAAATGTTTCAACTTTTTTCCAGTCTAATCAGATAGCTGTTTTAGCAATTAATTGATCTGTCTGCCCTGCCAAGCGTTTATATGTCTCGTACCTCTCTCTCATCCCTTCTTTTGATTTCTTAACTAGCATTTTTGCACTCACTGGGAAAGTGTTTACAAGGCTGGAGTAGCGCCCTTCACTCATGAGGAACTCCTGAAAATCGCCTTTTGTGTCTTTTGAATCAAGGATAAGCGGGTTTTTACCATCCGCCTTCAGCTTAGGGTTGTAGCGGTAGAGTATCCAGGAACCTATCTCTACAGCCTTCTTATCCCCTTTTTGACTCTGTCTCATATCGATCCCATGGTCTATCCATGGAGTATAGGTTATAATCAGAGAAGGTCCTGGGCACCTCTCTGTCTCTACCAGCGCCTTAATGAACTGATTCTTGTTCGCTCCCATGGCTACGGAGACAACATATCCATATATATACATAACCATAGGTTGTCGCTATCATCCTGAGCCCTTTCTTGCAGACCGGTTTGCCGCTGGCTGCAAACTTGGCTACGGTACCTGTGGGAGTCAATTTTGAAGATTGACCACCTGGAATAGACTTCAGTACCTAAGACGAGTATATTTACGTCATGACCCGTTGCAATAACATGGTCTAATCCGGCATAACCGATATCATATGCCCAGCCGTCACCACCAAATATCCAGGTAGACTTTTTGATAAGATGATCAGACAACTTGGATATATAATAGGGTAGTGGATCGATTCTATCCTTGTCGTTGGCAATCTCAAGCTTGAGAAGTTCCTTTATTCTTTTACCATATTCCTTTGATTTGTCTGTATCATTCATGGTTTCTAGACATCCCTGGAACGGTACATTGAGCTCGCCTGATATGTTCAGGTTGAGGGCCTCACAAATCATCTGAGCTAGCTTTTCTCGTCTTTGGGTTATACCCAGAGCTCCATTCCAAAACCATATCCTCCCTTCTCCTCGGAAAGCGAGCTTGCCCATGTAGAACCGTGACCTTTCTCATTCACCGCATAAGGACAAACACGCGGTGATCCACCCTAAACGGATGAGCGCGCGTGGGGTTTACGGTCATCATTCGGTCGCCAAATAGTTGAGTAATAACCTTTATATAACGGTCTCCCCGCACCCACAAGATCCCCCTGAGAACCCATATAGATACCGTCTGAACTGGCTACCCTTCACAGATCTGGCCGGCACCACGTCATCAATGATAGATAGCTCAGTAAAAAATTTGCGATTACGTGCTTGCATCTCCGTTTGCGTTGCTAATGGCTTCATGAGCAGGGCCTTTTTCTTGGCAGGACACGTATCAACACGATTACCACACCCCACACAGTCAAGAGGGCTTACCTGCTGCTGTACCTTAACCCCTTCAATCCCTTTCGTTTAGCTTCAACGGTTATAAAATCTTTTGGACCATTCTTTACTAAGTCTTCTTCCCGAACAAAGACAGCTCGGATGGCAGGATGGGGGCATACAAGGGAGCACTGGTTACACTGAATGCAGTTATCCGGTATCGGTTCACGTACGTTTATGGCAATCCCCAGTTTTTCGTACATAGTAGAACCCGTAAGAAATATGCCATCAGGCATGAACGCACGGAGAGGCAACTTAGCCCCCTGGTAGACCAACATCGGCCTCATCACCTTCTTAGGAAATTCTGGTTCCTCTGTTTCAATAGGCTTCGTGTCCCCTGGTAGCCCATGACTCCGGAACGTCTATCTTTTCTAACGCAGTTACAGCCTCATCGACCGTATCAACATTCATCCGTACAACTGCGTCCCACTTGCATATGTCTTTTTAATGGCCTCCTTCATGTGTTTAAAACCATCTTCTGGGGGAATAAACGTTTTTGGTAGGTATCTTAAAGAATGCAACCTGCATGATCATATCAATATCAACATGTCCACCCAGTCGCAGTTCAGATGCGATCTTCACAACATCCATGTTGCAAAACTTTTACTGTTTCTGAGCAATAGTTCTCTTGATATGGTCTGGAAGTTCGGTCCCCATTTCTTCCGCACTGCACGGTGAGCCGACGAGGAACCTTCCACCTTCTCTGATCCGTTCTAATATATCAATATTTATCAACAAATTCAGACTTGTGACATGTGATAAAATAGGACTTGGTCAAGAGATAAGGGGGGATGAATACCGCGGGGTGAAAACCTGAGATCAGACATGGTTATACCGCCGGATTTTTTTGGATCGTACGCAAAACAGGCCCGTTCATACATGTCTCTATTTTCGCCAATAATCTTTATTGTGTTCTTATTTGCTCCAACAGTTCCATCAGACCCTATCCCCAGGACTTACATAGCACAGTGCCTTGCGGAGATGGAACTCTTTCAAGACAAGCTCGAGCGAAGCATGAGATACATCGTCGACAATTCCAACTATGAAGCGGTTTTTTGGGACAGACGAACGGAGGTTATCGAATACCGCTTTTTTACCATGGTAGGAGCAAAATCTTTTCTACCAAGCCCATATCGACCACCTACAAAAGTTGGAACGTCTCCTTTCTCATGGAACACAGTAGATACACCTTGATAGAACGGTTCTCACATTGCTCCTGGGGACTTGGTTCTATCAAGAATACCAATCGGTATCCCCCAGATAATCGAAAAGATCGTATGAGCGCCCACCCGGTCTCCACCTTTTTCATCTCTTCATGGACGATTTGACGAACGCGATTGTAGAAGGGATTAGCAGCGTCCCGCTCTTGAAAAAACATATCCCCACTCTGGGCAATCCCCTGAGCTGGGGATGTTGCGGACTCATGGGCCTACTTCTGAAGTCCTCTATGGCCTTCCAGTCCACAAGCTCTGCCATGCGTAATCTACGTTTTCAATCTTTTCTTGTCTTTCCGTAGAGGTGGTCCTCAATCCCTCAAAGAAGTTGACAAAAGGAAGCCTGCTGCGAATACTGGCAAGATGTGCTACCAGGCCAAGATCCGTTACCACCTGGACAGATGCAGATGCCAACAGACAAAAACCACTCGGTCTGACGTCACTAGCATCCGAATGACCTCCAAATATGGAGAAAACATGGGGGTGGAAATGGAAGGGGCCGGTATATGAAAGAGGGTAGGCATGACTTCTACAGATATCCTGTACGTATCGGGGATCATCAGGAGTAATCCTTGAGATGCCGTGAAGGTAGTGGTCAAGGCCTCTGCACAGAGTGCTCCATGTACAGCACCTGCAGCACCAGCTTCTGGCTGCATTTCTTCTACCATTTTCAAGACGTGGCCAAACATGTCTTTCCTTCCATGGGCCGCCCATTCATCACAGTATTCGGCCGTACTGCTCTGAAGGAGTCATAGGATAGATTGATGCTACCTCACCCATACCATACGCCACATAATTCCCAATATCACCATCTAGGCCGAGCGATCTTTTTTTTTAACAACGCCGCTCTGCGGCCTCTCTACAACGGTCTTCTCCAGGCGCTCCTTCTCATCCTTCAG
>DTYH01000105.1 GCA_012961955.1 Desulfobacterales bacterium
GATATATTATCGACCCAAAGAGCGCCGTCCTTCTCGACCTAGACTCAATAAAAAGACCGATGATGCGGTCGGGTTTGTTTCAAGAGGCTAAAGTGTTACAAGTAAACATCACTATTGATTGAGAGATTGTTCACAAATGAAAGAGATTCTACTTGTTACAGGGGGCTGCAGAAGTGGCAAGAGTCGTTTTGCCCTGGAATATGCAAACAAGAATTACGAGAACAAGGTCTACATAGCCACCTGTGAAGCCAAGGACAAGGAGATGCAAGAAAGGATCAGACGGCATCAACAAGATCGCGGTCCTGACTGGAAGACAGTAGAGGAACCCATAGCCCTCTCAGGAGCAGTAAATCTGTACAAGTTCAAAGCACAAATCATATTAATCGATTGCCTTACCTTCTGGGTAAGCAATCTCCTCATGAAAGGGGAAGACGAAAAACTGATCATGCAGCGCCTGGAAGAACTTACAGACGCAATACAAGAGAGAGAATGTACTACTGTGCTGGTCTCTAACGAGGTGGGAGCTGGAATAGTCCCTGTTAATCCCCTGGCCAGGCAGTTCAGGGATATTATTGGCTCAGTGAACCAGCGCATTGCGGCCATTGCAGATGATGTGGTCTGGATGGTCGCAGGAATACCGGTATTCATAAAACGTAACCACCTCGGGGTCAGAATGGACGGTCCAGAAAAAACCTTTTGACCTCTCGACTTCGGCATGCTCCTGTTTCGATTCCTTCAGGCATTCCGGAATGGATGCTCCTCCTACAGGCTTGTTGTACTCCCTATCGTCATTCTGGACGAGCAAAACGGAGTGAAGAATCTCATGAAGATGCTTCGCTTGGCTCAGCATGACGGTTTTTACCTGAATAGTTATTCGCCATAAGAAAGGGAGGGATTTAGATTTGACAAGAATCGACAAAATCGTGAAAGAGATTGAACCAGCGGATCAGAACGTTATTGAAGAGGCTCGTAAACGTACTGCTCAACTCGACATGCCATTACGGGCACTTCGGGAGCTACACATTATTGGAGAACCGCTTTGTGGCGTAACTGGAAGTCTCCATCCTGCTATCGACAAAAAAGCTATCCTCGTCATGGCCAGTGATCACGGTATTGCCAGATCAGGAACCAGTGCACATCCTCAGTCCGTAAGTGGAGAGATGGTCAAAACCTTTCTTCGGGGTGGTGCCGGTATCAATGTCCTATCTCGCCAGATCGGAGCCCATGTGATAGTTGTGGACAATGGGTATCATTCCAGATATTTCTGAAGAATCGACACGGCAGAACAGACTGATCGTTAAGAAGATGGAAAAGGAACAGGGAACTTTAGCAAAGGCCGGCCATGTCCCGTGACCAGGCTGGGCTGTCTGTCTTGGCAGGATATGAACCGGCCTCTGAGCTTTTCTCTCATGGTGTGGCACTTCTTGGAACAGGCCACATGGGGATTGCCAACGCTGCTTCGGCAAGTGCAATAGGTGCAGTAATTACACGAGAATTTATGGAAAACATGAGAGGACGAGGGGCAGGAATAGGTGATACAACTCTGAGCAAGAAGTGTCAGCCTATTAGAAAAGGTATTGAGCTCAACGCCCCTGATCCTGAAGACCCTCTGGATATACTCCCTAAGAGAGGAGGAGTTGCGGGGGCAGTCTTTGCCTCGGCCCATAACAAGATGCCAGGGTTATCGACGCATTGATCTCTACTGCTGGTGCGTTGCTTGCCTATTCATTGTACCCCAGAGCAGTAGATTACATGTCCGCAGGTCATTGCGCTGGGGAACACGGTCATAAGCACATGCTAAATCATATGGGCCTCAAGCCCATTCTCAACCTGAATATGCGACTTGGAGAAGGAACGGGGGGTGCTGGCTCTGCATCTGATTGAAGCTGGAGCCCGAATACTCAAGGAGGTCTTTACCTTTGAGGAAGCAGAGGTCAGCGGTAAGGAATGATAATTAGAGATTTCATCTCGTGCTTGCAGTTTCTAACCGTTCTTCCGCTCGGTAGGCCAACACCATTTGATGCTCCACGGACAGTACCGCTATTCCCGGCAGCCGGACTGTTCATCGGCTCAATACTTGCTGTTGCGGACTATCTTTTTCGCCTTTTGTGGACGGTGCCGGTTGCATCCTTGCTTGATATTCTTCTGTTGGCATTAATAACAGGCGGACTTCATCTGGATGGACTCTCCGACACTGCTGATGGAGCTTTTAGCCACAGGTCTGCCGAAGAAGCCCTGGAAATCATGAAAGATAGCCATGTCGGCGTAATGGGGGTCCTGGCTGTTATCTTTGTCATCTCCCTAAAATGGGCTGGTGTTTCATATATTTCGGATCAAAGGGCATTGCATCTATTGATCATCCCGGCATATTCAAGGGGTGCCATGATGATCGGAATCAGAGCTTTGAAATATGGACGTCCCGAAGGAGGAACAGGAAAGGATTTCTTCTCAAGAAGTATAAGTAATTCACGGCTTACTCTATTAGCCTTTCCTGTCCTTCTTTCTATTCTCCTAGGATGGTCAAGGTGTCTCATCTTGAACGGGATATTCGTCACAACGGTATTTTTTGTTTTGAATTATTATCGAAGACATTTCCACTGCATCACCGGGGATATGCTCGGAGCAATAGCAGAAGTAACAGAGTCAGTCATGTTTCTGGGAGCAGGAATATACTATACGAGTTGAGAGTTGAGAATATTAAATGGAAAGAGTGGCTTCAATTCCTCTTGCTTCATGGCATCGTAAAAAAATCTTTTACAAAGCCATCAAAATACGGAAAAGGAGATTCTAGTTGATCGAGGGGCATGGCGGTGATATCTATCGAATGGCAAGGGTACTAAACTGTTCCCCTTCCCAGATAGTAGACATGAGCAGTAATGTCAGCCCGTTGGGAATGCCTCCAGGGCTTGAGGATTATCTTCGACAAGGATTGCGCGAACTCATATCTCTTCCAGAGGTGGATAGCGAAGAGCTCAGGTCTAATTTTGCTAATAAGTGGAACATTAGCGAAAACCAGGTCGTTGTAGGGAACGGCACCACCGAATTTATCTATATTCTACCCGTTGCTCTAGGGATCAAGAAGGCTCTCATTGTAGGCCCCACATATGCAGATTATGCGGATGCATGTGCTGTCTTTAATGTTACTTACAGTTTTTATCTGGCTTTAGAAGAGAACGATTTTAAACCCAATATCGATCATGTTGAGCTGAGTCTGAGGGGAGTGGACACCGTATTTATATGCAACCCTAACAATCCTACTGGACATCTAATTCCAGGTAATACTTTAAAAGAGTTATGCGAAGACAATCCTGAAAAAATCTTCATAGTTGACGAATCGTATCTTCCCTTTGTGGTTGACGGTCAAAACGAAACTTTAATTAATAAAGCTTTAAAGAATGTTGTAGTCCTTCGTTCATTCTCCAAGATATTCGGAATACCCGGATTAAGACTGGGTTTTTTGAGCGCAAGCCCTGATATTATACAAAAGATTGGTCGCCACAAAAGGCCATGGAACGTCAACCGCCTCGCTCAGTTAGCTGGAATCTTCCTGTTAGGTCAGGATCAGTTTATAAAGGATGTAGGACACTTCACAAAAAAGGAAAGAACAGGTTTTCTGAAGCAACTCCGTGATGTGACAGGGCTTCGCCCCTTCTCCGGGGTAACTAACTTTATCCTTTTTAAGTTGGTTGGAAGACTAAAGGCGGCTGATGTATGTAAACGGCTTGCGCAAAATAGGATATTGATTCGGGATTGCTCCAACTTTTATGGGTTATCTGACCGGTTCATCAGGATAGCTTTAAAAACACAGGAAGAGAATAATATCTGCATTCAAAGACTAAGGGATATACTCTCAACAGGCAATGAAGTTTTATCTTTATGAATATCTTCTACCGGTTGCATATGCCCTTGATCTTCTGCTGGGCGATCCGGAGGACCTACCGCATCCTGTCCGCTGGATGGGAAGATGGATTGACTTCACGGAAAGGTACCTTAGAAGACTTCCAATGTCAGAAACGTCATCTGGCGCTCTATTAGTAGTGCTCTTAGTAGCCGGAACCTGGCTTATCAGTGAATCTGTAATATTCGTAAGTCACATATTAAGCCCAACCCTGTCCTTTTTGTTCAATGTGATTATGATCTACTATTCCTTGTCTACGAGATCATTAAAGCAAGAGGCCATGAAAATATACTATTCGTTAGAAGAAAACTTCATCGATCAGGCAAAGAAGAATCTGTCACGGATTGTGGGCCGTGACGTAGAGCCTCTGGATGAAAAGGGTGTAATCCGTGCAACGGTGGAAACAGTAGCAGAGAACCTTGTGGACGGAGTCATATCCCCTATCTTCTATGCTGCTATAGGGGGTGCGCCCCTTGCTATGGCTTACAAGATGGTAAATACTCTCGATTCCATGATCGGCTATAAGAATGAGCGGTATCAAAGATTCGGCCTTTGCGCTGCGCGACTCGACGATTTAGCGAACTTTATTCCAGCTCGACTCTCGATTGTACCAATCTTCTTGGCCTCGCTATTAACCATGAGGTCTCCCTTGCAGACAGTAAAGACGGTTCTTACGGATGGACAAAATCATCCCAGCCCTAATGCAGGAATACCTGAAGCAAGCTTTTCCGGTGCACTGGGAATCCGGCTGGGCGGGCCAAACTATTACAGCGGCAACCTTGTAAAAAAACCCTTTATCGGCAGAACAAAACGGGAGATACGAAGAGGAGATATACCCGCTGCAGTCGACCTTATGGTGATTGCTTCACTAATCTGGCTTTTGATCTGCTCAGGCTTGATATCCCTTTTTCTCGCTTGACCCTCAAATCCTGTTTGGAATATAATGCAGATATGGTTCGAAAAGCTACACTTAAAGACATACGGACTATACATAAGATCATAAAAAACTTCTCTGATAAGGGGGAACTCCTTCCCCGTGCTCTGAGCGAATTGTACGAGAATGTGCGGGATTTTAACGTGTTTGAAGATGAAAAAGACAATAGCATTATTGGCGTATGTGCTCTTCATGTCTGTTGGGAAGACCTTGCTGAAATACGCTCTATGGCCGTCTTAGAACCGTTTCAAAAACTGGGAGTCGGCTCCCAATTGGTAGATGCTGCACTTATGGACGCACGGGAGCTGGGCATACGGCACGTCTTTGCATTGACATATCAGATGGAATTTTTCGGAAAACATGGCTTCCGTGTTGTGGATAAATCAACGCTTCCACAAAAGGTATGGGCCGATTGCATTCGCTGCGTAAAGTTCCCTGATTGCGACGAAACAGCCATGCTAAAGATCCTGGATTACTAAAAAATGATAGAGTTGCAAAATTGATAGTCTTGTAAAGACTAGACCTTTTTACAAAACCATCAAAAATGATCAACAAAGAATATAGATCCCTGATTCGAAAGATTAAGGACAAGCTGTCCGGTCAAAGATTGGACAGCTTTGAACTCTTCCTCAGTCATACCCACGGACTTCTCATAGAGATTAAAGATAAAGAGATTGACGTCTTCTCCAGCGCCCAACATGGAGGGGTAAGTTTAAGAGTTATCAAAGACAAAAAGCCGGGCTTTTCCTTCTGTACTCAACCCTCGGCAGAGATTGCTTCCGCGCTTGTCGATCGGGCATTGCTGGCTGCTGATTCAACAGATCCGGACCCGTTTGTTAGCTTTCCTTCAGCAACTGATAAGCCATTTCCTGTTCTCAATCAATTCGATGAGACCCTTGAAACTATCCCGCTGAAAGAAAAGATAGAGACAGCACGAAGGCTGGAGGCAGCAGCAAAGACTACTGACCGCCGTATCCGAAAGGTCAGGAAGGCCTCTTATCAGGAGACCACAAGGACGATCGGCGTGATAAATTCCATGGGTGTCTCCTCTTCATACTCAAGCACGCTCGTGGCTGGGAGTATCTATGTTGTGGCAGAAGAAGGGAATAATGCTGAAGCAGGATGGGATTATGATTTCTCACCCTTCTTTCAAGAATTGGACCTGGACGCGATCGGTCAGAACGCAGCACAGAGGGCGCTCACGATGTTAGGGGCGCGATCAATAGAAACCATAAAGGTCCCCGCCATTCTCCCTCCACATATTGCTACAGAAATACTAAATATTCTATCAGGTTCTTTTAGGGCTGATAACGTTCAGAAGGGAAAATCGATGCTAATTGGGCGTATAGGAAGCCCCCTGTTTTCCCATTTGATCAATATAGTGGATGATGGCCTCTACCCGGGCGGTATCGCTTCTGCTCCGTTTGATGACGAAGGAACTCCAAGAACAAGAACCGTTCTCGTCACCGGTGGCGTACCCGGGGCCCTACTCTATGACCAATACACGGCCAACAAATCCAGCACCAGCTCCACAGGAAATGCCGGGCGTGCCAGCATCAAGACTCCCCCCTCGGTAACCAACACTAATTTCTAC
>DTYH01000106.1 GCA_012961955.1 Desulfobacterales bacterium
CCTTAATGATCGTCAACGGATAGCCATTGTTGGGTGAGGAGCAGCAGGGGCCATATCTTCCGTCTTCAATGCACCTGTTGCAGGCATAGTATTTTCTATCGAGGTTATCTTGGGGGGAGTGGATCCCTATTAATATCATACCAATAGCCATTGCATCGGTTATCGGAACTGAGGTGAGTAGAATCCTTCAGGGGAATCAGATTCCTTTTACTCACCACCGTTTTGAGGCCTCATTATTGGACATGTTGGCGTGTATAAGTATAAGTATCGCGCTTTTTTCAGGACTCCTGTCTGCTTTCTTTACCCGGCTATTGGAGATTGTCGGAAAGAAATCCCGAGACCTTGTGACACGCGACTGGATACGGGCTGCCCTTGGAGGGGTCTGTGTCGGTTTGATAGGGCTTTGTTGCTCTTCGGTCCTTGGCGAAGGGTATGACGTCGTGAGAACTATTATAGAGAATCAATACCAATCAGGGTTTGTCCTGGTCGCCTTTGCAACACTAGCCAAGATCGTTGCTACTTCTGTAACTCTGGGGACTGGAGGCTCTGGTGGTATATTTGCGCCGTGCCTGGTGATTGGTAGTCTTGGCGGGCTTGCATTCCACCGCGGACTTGTTTTTTGTGGCCTTCTATTTCATGGGCAGAAGGGGGGTTTTTTGCAATGATAGGCATGGCAGGAATCATGAGCTGAACATTACAGGCACCGCTGACCAGTATTTTCCTGATCGTGGAGATTACTGACAGCTATGAGGTAGTCCTTCCACTCATCCTGGTTTCTGTGCTATCCGCAACTATTTGTCATTACATAGAACCTGTGTCGTTCTATTACAGGGAGCTTGTTACTCACGGGCAGTTGATTCGACCTCGAACGGATGCCTGGGTGCTGGCTGAGCTGAACATATCAGAATTGATAGAAAAGGATTGCATTATTGTGCGTGAGAACATGCGCTTAAGGGAGATGATTCCTATTATAGAGCAAAGCAATAGAAACGATTTTCCGGTGGAGGACTCAAAGACAGGGAACTTTCTGGGTCTGATCCGACTCGACGATGTTCGTCCGTATCTTTTCAATCCCGACCTGTATGATGCTGTGAGATAAGGGAAAATTATGGATATGAATGTGCCACGGGTTTCCCCTTTTGATGACATGAGACACGTACTGGATTTAATGGACCAGAAAGATTTGTGGACGCTCCCCGTGGTACACAGGAATAAATTCATGGGTATGATCTCCAAAGGGACTATACTAAATCAATATCGTAAGGAGCTTATCGTTCAAACGTGTTTGGAGGTGTGAAATGAAACCGCAATTGTTTCATGTTTTCCGGAATACCCCTTTTGGTCGGCAGACACTTCTTGAATCCGCTTACTTTTGCAGGACTGTAGGGGTAGAATTGGTGGTTTATATTCCCAGAACAAACAAGTTTCTGATGTATTTTTAGTACGATGTTGTACAGGTGGATCTAGACAGCTCATACCTCATCTCGCCACATACAGCCCGGGACCATGCAAAATCGATCATCGTACCAGCTGGCCTGGAACCTATATTCTTTGAACCCAAGGAGTTTACTGCATCGAGTCTGCCTGATATTCCAACATACCTTGATTATATGTGTTGTCCGCGAACTATCGCTGATCTTTCTTCTAAGATCGGCCTTGGATATATTGGTTCCCCTGTTCGAAGAATTGTCAAGAATGCCCGGTTTCCTGTGTATATACCGAATCCTGTATTCAAGGAGTGGAAAAACCTGGCTGTTTTCTTTGGAGGTTCAGAGAATGCACTGAAAGCCCTCCGACTCGGAATAAAACTAAGCAGATTGTCCGATTTTCCGCTCCTTACGTTTACCCGGCTGGAGGGAGAGACGCGGGAAAAGTATGAAGAGATAATAAGAAAGAATCGACTTGAAGAGGGTATTAATAATTGGACGGTATTTGACGGGGGGGAGTTCAACGAGAATCTGCACGAGGTTCCGCACGATGCTCTTGTGATTGTCGGGCTTACGGTCATGGCTTAATAAAGGACCTCGCCTTCGGTAGCAAAATGGAGCAGATCCAGGCCGTTCTGCCCAATAGCCTGGTAATAGTTGGTCCCTGCTGCATGATCTGATTTGAAGATGTCAGCTTTCAAATTTTTGATCAACAGGTGGCGCTGCCTAACTTCTTCAGAGGACGAAGGTATAACGTTTTGGGAACTTTACACAACGCGTTTGAACGACCATTATGAGATTCTTGGGGCACCCATCGTACGAAATTCATCCCGTTAGATAGGATTCACTTCAGGAAACTTAGCGGGACGAACGGCCGCGGCGGTGGACAAATCCTGAACTGTTTGAGGCCGCAAGACGCAGTTTCCAGGAACAAGTTTCCGAGCCTATGGATGGATCAAAAAGGTTATAGGAAGGAGCGAAGAGGGATTGGGCAAAGGTCTTATTTTATAACGACCAACAAAAAAGAGAATTTCATCTGGACAACAGCCCGTCAAGACTAACCCCTACAACGTCATTTCTCGATTTTATCTCAAGATATAGTAGACGTATCTTTGGTGGTTTCGTAAAAGGTCACTTTGCGAACGAGATTGAGCAATTTTGTAAGAGGATTCAGACTGCAAGATTAGACTTTTTACGAGACCTTCATCCCTGGAAAACTGCAATGGATTGAATATAGAGTAGTAAGTTACCTGGCCCGGCTGACTCGATAATTTTTCATTGAATTTCGGCGCTCGATACCTTATAAGATTAGAAGCGAACCACGTATATTTCCCTGGAAAGAGGAGTTTTTATGTCCGGATCCTGCTCATACGATGCTGATGCGTTAAAGAAGAAAATAAGAGACCTGGAGCATGAGTTGCAGAAATCCAGGGAGGAAAGCGAAATATATCGGGCCCTTGTTGAACAGGCCCTTGATGCTATTGCCATCCTATGCGACATGAAGATTGTCTATGCAAATCAAGCTTTTCTGAATCTGTTTGGCTTAAAAGCTGATGAGGATATTGCAGGAACAGATATAAAATTATTGTTCACCGAAGAGCAGCTTCAGGAAATAGAAGAGCGGTTGATGTACAGGTCAGGGAGAAATGATGTTAAGCCATGTTTGGAGATGGGTGTGCTCACTATGGATGGTCGCCGGATCGACGTGGAGATATGCGCAAAAAGGTTCTTTCTATCCGGAAAAGAGTTGGTACAATGGGTAGTTAGAAACATTACAGTGCAGAAGTCTTTTAAAGAAGAGCTCATTAAATCCAATGAGGAGAATAGGCGACTCACCAAACATGCCTTAGATATGCTAACTATCGTCTCGCACGACATCAGGAGTCCATTGATTGCTATCGCTTCTACCTTGAAACTCTTAAAAAGGGGAATCTTTGGAAAATTGGAGGGAGGCGTTATCGATACGATTGATGACCTGTTGAATAGGGTGGTAGGTTTGTGCGGAACAGTAGAAAATTGTTTAGGAAAGACATCCGCATTTAACGGCTCGATCGTATTTGAAAAAGAGGTTCTCGACTTGAGAAAGGATATTATAGATCCAGTATTGGAAGAGTTTATACGAGAGTTCGAAGAAAAGGAGATCTTACTGGACAGCCGGTTTGGTTCAATCCCTGCGGATAAGATTCCCATTAAGGCGAGTAAGATGTGGCTCAAGAATGTTTACCGGAATCTCATCAGTAATGCAATAAAGTATGGAGGAAGGGGTTGCACCA
This sequence comes from Desulfobacterales bacterium, assembly GCA_012961955.1. Lineage (GTDB taxonomy): Bacteria > Desulfobacterota > Desulfobacteria > Desulfobacterales > DTYH01 > DTYH01. Next base: position 3,701 of record DTYH01000106.1, read on the forward strand.
TTGCCTTTGGTTTTGAGATCCATGGCTCATATTATAAACTTAATGTCTACAATAGTGGGAAGCCTATTCCTGAAGAAGAGCATCACAAGCTGTTCTCAAAATTTACTCGTATCAAAAGTGGTTCAGAGGCCGAAGACGATGGTGTAGGTCTTGGCCTGTACATGATCAAGCAGATTATTCAAAAACACGGTGGTGATATATGGTATGAAGCCATGCCTTCGGGTTCCAATTTTGTCTTTACCATCCTGAAGGATTAACTCTAGCGCACAACTTGTGTTCGATTCTGTCTGAGCACGAGGTAAAGGTTTATTCCCGGGATCAGTTATGTTGGTTCTATGTAAGCGTTATATGTTGTATGCTTGTCAAAAAGTTACTGCTTGCAGGGTCAAAGGAATACCTGATCCAGCAATCGGTTACAGAGAAAGGTTACGATATTTAAACCTAAATTGAGGGTTACAAATTTTGATATCGTTAATCAAACTATGTAATTTCAAGTACTTGTATCACCTAGTCCTGCTAATAAGGGTAACCCGTTGGGTGGCAGCTGTCTAATAAAAAAATCAAAATTTGTAACCCTTCGGGATTGCCGGTTTTACCCCGTTAGAAATCTGCGCTCCATAGCCAGCAACGCACTAATTATCTATGATTTCATTTCATTCGGCAGATAAAACTCTAATTCTTTGGCTTTTTTAAGGGCTTTACCGGATCTCCTGGGTTGGCAAGAGCTTGAATTACGCTAGTACGTCTGTCCCCTTCCATCTTCGGCAGACTCGGGAATCGCTAAATTTAGGTTAAAAGACAAGATCGACAAGTAGGTGTGGACGGGTTAATATTTCGAGTCGTAGCCTCAATACGTTAATCGTAACTGTAACCACCTGAAAGGAACCGGGAAGTACTATCCGGACCTGTTGAATCTGTCAAATTTGAATAGTTGCTTTAGTATTGGTTGCTGTGTGAAGTTACAAATAAGTTACCTTGTAGGTGGGCCGGTTAACGGTATCTTTTGAAAAAAAGACATTTTAAGAAAGGCGCAGTGCTCTCTGATTCGGTTTATACAGAAGTAGCAGTCCCCCTCCCCATTTTCAGAACCTTCACCTATGAAGTACCCGAAACCTTAATCGACCTGATTCATCCTGGTAAACGGGTGTTAGTTCCCTTCGGAAACAGACGTGTGACCGGATATGTTCTGGCACTCAAACGGGGGATTACCCTCCACGATCAGGTAAAGAAGATCCTTGATGTCCTGGATGATATCCCCCTTTTTCCACCTTCCATTATCCCCTTTTACCGATGGGTCGCAGACTATTATCTCTATCCTCTGGGTGAGGTGATAAAGTGTGCCCTTCCCGGGGGATTGAATATTACCAGTATTGAGAGGATATCATTAAATGAAAAGGGCAGACAGGTCTTAGATCTGGCAGGCATGAGTCCGCTAGAAAGGAAGGTACTCAACGTTCTTGAAACAGAGAAAGGCCTAACTCTCAAGCAGATTCAGCAGAGGCTTGGTGAAAGGGCACCTCGAGCTGTAATCTATAATTTGAAAGAATCTGGATGGGTCGAAATAAGACAAGAGTTGAAACCCGGGAGGGTTAGGCCGAAGATGGAGCGCTATGTTCGGATCGGGGATAATATACCATGCAAGGACTCCCTTTCCACCGTTCGAAGGACCATTCTAGAGGTAGTAAGTGACTATGGTGAGATTAGCATATCTGCCCTAAAGAAGGTGGTGCCTACAGCTGGACAGCTAATGAAAAGAATGGCATCTGATCAATATTTAAAAATAATTGAAAAGCCTGTTTACCGTGATCCGTTTGGAGAACCGATTGAGCAAGATACCCATGCTCCGATTCTGACTTCAGACCAGAAGTCTGTGGTCGGAGAGATCAAAAATGCCTTGGGAGGGGGATTTTCCACATACCTTCTCTACGGAATAACCGGGAGCGGGAAGACCGAGGTGTACATGCAAGCTGTGGCCTCTGTCCTTGAGAGGGGAGAAGAGGCACTGATATTGGTTCCAGAGATTGCTTTGATTTCCCAGATGGAGCGACGATTTCGGGCCCGATTTGGGGAGAAGGTGGCAATATTGCATAGTGGATTGAGCGAGGGTGAACGGTACGATCAGTGGTTGCGGATCGTAAGAAAGGAGGTTCAGATCGCTATCGGTGCTCGTTCTGCTGTATTTGCCCCTTTTGAGCATTTGGGTCTAGTTGTTGTGGATGAAGAGCACGACGATTCGTACAAGCAGGAGACCGGACTGCGCTATCATGGACGGGATCTGGCTATTGTTCGAGCAAAAATGGCCGGTGCTGTTGCACTGTTAGGTTCTGCTACACCCTCTGTTCAATCATTCTACAATGTGAAGACGAATAAATATAAGGGGCTTAATCTCCTGAGGAGAATAGAAGATCGTGCATTACCTGAGGTAGTAATTGTCGATTTACGGAAAGAGGAGGAAAGGACAAGGACCATCCCGATTATCACCAGCGAATTAAAAGAAGAAATGTCCGGCACTTTGATGCGCGGAGAACAGATACTACTCTTCCTGAATCGTCGTGGTTATGCCCCTTACCCTGTCTGTGCACGGTGCGGCAAGGTAATTTGTTGTAAAAATTGTGATATATCGCTTACATTTCATCATGAGGCAAAGGTATTTAAATGTCATTACTGCGGTTTTACAGAAGGCATGGGAGCAAGATGCCGGCATTGTTCAAGTTCGCGGATAAGGCTTCTGGGTATGGGCACGGAAAGGGTTGAAGAGACTGTTCGTAAAATGTTTCCAGAGGCACGGGTGGCTCGTATGGATCGGGATACAACGAGCAGAAAAGGAGCACTGATCAAGATACTTAAAGGTCTCAGACACAAGGAGATCGATATCCTCATCGGAACCCAGATGGTAACCAAAGGCCATGACTTCCCCAATATTACCCTGGTGGGGATCATCTGTGCTGACCTTTCGTTGAATTTTCCTGATTTTAGATCAGGAGAGAGGACGTTTCAGGTTTTGGCTCAGGTGGCCGGCAGGGCTGGTCGAGGCGAAAAACCAGGTCGTGTTATTCTCCAAACGTATAATCCAGAACACTTTTGTATTGAGACGGCAAAGAAGCAGGATTATATAGCCTTTTACGAAAGAGAAATCGGCTACAGGAACGCATTGAGGTATCCCCCCCTCTCCCGATTGGTTCTGATTCGGGTGGAGGGGAGAGATGAGGAAAGAGCGGCTCAATGTGCAAGGAGTTTAGGTAATATAGTACGTGATCATATAAAGAAAAGGAGAGAATTCCAAGAAATAATAGAGGTGCTCGGTCCCACGAATGCCCCTCTGCCGAGACTACAGAACCAATATCGATGGCAACTACTATTAAAGGGAAGTAATGCAGGGTCGCTACACGAATTAACGCAGGTTTTGGTCCAGGATTTAGAAAGGTCGATTCGGAAGAAAGGGATCAGGATCATGGTCGACGTTGACCCTGTATTTATGCTATAAGTGTAAATAAGCCAAAAGTGCTACTCAATTTATATGAATGACTGTTCAGGTCAGAACCGTCATGCTGGCGCAAGGGAAGCATCTCGTAATGGAGTATCTTAAGAGAGTCTTCACTCCGCTTTGCTCCGTTCAGTATGACGTGGTAAGAAGCTCCGTTCGGAATGGCTATAAAAAGCGCATCAACAGACAACAAAAGCCTTTATCGGTGGTTGGGGTCGGTCGTCCGTGTCAGTTAACCTGATCATTGACAACTCACACTGTTTGGATAGTTACACGAATTCGACTACTACAAAACGATTGCTGTCAAGTGTACGCGTTTCTTCACAATGCTTTAAACTTCCCAAGGTGGGCGTGCGATCATGCCTGATAAAGTATTTAGTTTTTTGCTGATCCCTGATTCCTCATATCTTTTTGCCTTTAAGTCTGTGTTTGTGCCTGGTACTTGAAAAATCCGCGTGGCCTCTAACGTGAAGATACAAACAACTAAACGGATACGACGCTATTACTGTGAAAACGTCTAAATCCTGTATAAACAATATAAGGTGACCGAAAGGGATGCAGGCACGCGTCTGGATAAATTCTTGATGGGGCATATGCCGAAGGTTTCCAGGCGGGTCATTATGTCCTTGAGCTTACAGAAGAAGGTGCTGGTTGATGGAAGACCTAAGCCTCCGTCATTTCGTGTATTATTGGGAAGGGAAATATGTATAATAGGGCTGTCTGAAATTCCTTTTAGACCAATTCCGAATGAGTACGTAGGTGTGAGATTGGTAGATGTAAAGGACGACTGGCTAGTGGTGGACAAAGAAGCTGGTTTGCCATCCGTGGTCCTAAATCCTGAAGAGAATAAAACTGTAGCGAACTGGCTTGCGGCGACCTTCCCGGAGTGTGTCCTTGCTTCAATATCGCCGTGGGAGGCTGGACTAGTACATCGTCTTGATAATGAAACGTAAGGACTAATACTGGCTGCAAGGCAACGATGGGCATGGGAAGACCTTAGGAGACAGTTTGCGCAAAAGAAGGTTGAAAAAGTCTACCTGGCCGTTGAAGATGAGAGAAGGTGTGTAACGTCAGATTCGGGTTCTATTGAGCTCCCACTTAGGAGAGACCCGCGAAATAAAGGTCGTATGCAGGTCCTGGATTCAGGATCCTCAGGGAGAGGGAGTGGGGTATTACCTGCGATTACGTCATGGCAGGTTGAGAAACGATGGGCAAATAGATCTCTGATACGTATTTGGAGCGTAACCGGTGTTAGGCATCAGATTCGGGCGCATATGGCCTACCTGGGATGCCCCATCCTCGGAGATAAGACTTACGGCGATGTGCAGGCACAGAACAGGGGTACAGGAGATGTAAAGCGCCTTATGCTTCATGCGCACGAGCTTGTGTTTGTTGAGCCGGGTAAGGAGGGGAGGACAAGGATTGTTTCAAAGATGCCGGAATGGTCTGTGGATAAGGATACTCATTTTTCAGATATTTCCCAGGCAAGCTGTGCAGCACCATAAAGTGCAGCGTCTGCTCCCAGCTGCGCAATACGGATATCCGGTTTGGTTCCTGTCAACATATGATTAACACGTTCCAGTGTCTTTTTGAGAGGTGAGATGAATAGTTCCCATGCAGCGCTGACTCCTCCTCCAATCACGGCGGTATGGATTCCGAGCAGGTTAAATGCATTCGAAATAGCAATTCCTAATGCCACACCCATTTCTTCAAATAGGCGGCAGGCAAAGGCGTCTCCTGACCTGGCAGCAAGATAGATATCTTTCGGAGTGGCTTTAACCTGACAGATCCCGGTTTGATAGGCACGAACTAGGCCTCCTCCTGAAGCAACCGCTTCTAGACAACCGATGCTACCACAGGCACATTGCGCTCCATGTGGATAAACCACCATGTGACCTATTTCTCCCACCATACCCAAATTGTCTCCATGCCATAGCCTATTATTTAATATCAAGCAGCCGCCAATCCCGGTACCGAGTGTCATCCCCAGCCAGTTTCTTATATCCTTTCCAGCTCCCAGCCAATTTTCACCCAGGCCGAAGCAGTTGGCGTCATTATCCATTGCAATAGAAAGCCTCAGTATTTCTTTCAAATACGTGAGTAAAGGGAAGTGATTAAGTTGTGGCACATTAGGAGAAAACCTTACTCCGTCTGCAGACAATCTACCTGCTACTCCCAGTCCTATGGCTTTGCAGTGATAATTGGTTCTCTCGCATTCATTCTTAAGGGAGTAAAGTGCTCTACAAAGAGCATCAGCCAGTGCTTCTCCTGTTGTATATGTTTGGGTGCTGAACTGGCGCCGAATCAGGATCTTGCCCCGGGAATCTATCACTCCCAGCTTTGTATTAGTACCACCCAGGTCAACTCCAATAACAACAGATGTTGTCATAAGACTGTACCTCCTTCAAATAACACAAACTCTTCGTACTTTCCTGGTAGCCGTTCACCGGTCTTTGAGGATACTCCTTAACCGTTACCTTCTTTAGGTTATTTCGATAAATCCCCTTTTTCATGCTATGCAAAGCTGATGGTTTTGACAAGTTTCGTAAAAAGTCACTTTGCCAGCGATCAAACCTGAAAGCCCGCAGATTCTTGTTGACCTTATCTACATAATACCATACCCTAAAATAAAGGTATGGTAAACCCCGTTAGAATTTCACCCCTGTTAAACTGGGTTCCGCTCGGGAGATTTTTGACGGGGTGAAAACAAAATATAACATATTAATTTTGACCCCGTGCTTCCCGCACGCGGTTCTTCTAACAGGGTAAAAAGGCGGCTATTGAGGAGGCATCTATCATCATCCGAAATAGGAGATACAATTCAGGGGGGAGTGAGTTACAACAGGAACGGTAGGGCCCGGTGTTGAGAATATTTCGTCGGCATGAAGAATCCCAATGTAAATTTTAGGCTTAAATCTACCCGGCTAAAATATAAGTTTCAAGTTTTGCACCTTGACAGAAGTTGTACGTACGCAAATCTTTTTATTACAAAGGCTATGACGAATTCGATTTATCGAAACAGTTTAGCTCTTTGAGAAGATTAAGGTACAAAATGTTTGCGTATCCATTCCATAACTTACAAAGGGCTGTACAGATGCGTTTCTAAAGAGCTAACATGTTACAATTAATCTATAATTAGAAATGTTAGAGTATGTAGCGCCGGGGATGCATAGTATCCCGCAAAAGTCGCTATAATTATGACTCAAGTTTCGCACCCCTAAACACAGGGAATATACATTGGCGAAATGGAAGGTGTAAGATGGATCTCCTTGGTCGGCTTTTTTGAGGCCATCAAGGTCTCAAATTAGTCATATTTTTTTCCGCAAAAGCGCTTGAAGAGAAACGGGTCGATGTATATTATTACGGTGCGAAACTTTAGTTATGAGTACGTTCAAAACCCAGCATAAAGCAAACAACCAGGACCTTTGTGATTTGATAGTATTTGTAGGGTAGGGTTTTACACCCCACTCCAATGTCGGTGGCATATGAAACGCCGCCGTGCGTTTGGTTTTGGTGATAAAATGTTACGTGGACAACTATAAAAAACCCACCATACAATGTTTGTGGAGAACCCATTATTACAAGTTTTGCGGAACGCTATATTTAGGCGCAATATGTTCCCACCCAGTGCATCATATATCCTGCATCTTGCATTCTGTTTCGTGTATTCGGTATCCGGCTTGTGTTTTGATGTGGTCGGGTTTGTTTCGAGGTGCTAAAGAATTAGAGGCGGTTCATTCGTGAATGGAGATTAGATTAATACCGCCGCGAAAGTTTTTAGATTTCGTATGGTCGTTATGAACGAGATTGAGGCAATTAGCCATTTGGATTATCTTAGAAAGGCGATTGAGATTGTAAAATTAAATCGCATAACCATGTCCCAAATAGCCAAAGATGAAAAGGCTACCTGGATGGGTATTATTATTACAGGGATTAGCGGAGCGCTGGTATTTATATCAGGCTCAGATTTAAGCGAAATCATACTCGGAGCAGCTTATTCGGTTGTTGCCATTTTCGCATTTGCGGGTTTGGTCCACATTATGTCTGTATATTCTATGAACACAAAGGAGTTTATGGGTTTTTTTCGCGTCAATGCCCTTGCCGGGATACTTGACTGGGCATGTGTAATACCGGTGATTGGCTGGATAGTCTCCTTATGGGGGATTCCTATTGCAATCGTATCCGCAGAAGAGGTTTATGGGCTTACAAGAAAGAGGTCGACAGTGATTGTATTGGTATCAGTACTAATCTTATGGGTAATCACATTTGCCATATTTACCGGCCCATTGAGCCAGGATAATCAGATCCTTTTAGGCTATTAGCGGCTGTAACCTACGATGGAAAGGGAAACTTCAACCTTTGCGCTGTCACTCCAATTTTACTTGACAAGGTTACTGATCGATATTAATTTTTGCTTAACAGTTTGTCTGAAAAATTTTTTTGCGAGAGTGGCGGAATTGGCAAACGCACTGGACTTAGGA
>DTYH01000107.1 GCA_012961955.1 Desulfobacterales bacterium
CTCCCGACTGAGCTACATCCCCTAATTTTTTTTTTGACTTATATACCAGAATATCTATATATGTCAATAGTGATGATTTCCTAAAAAGTCTTTTTGTGAACGATTTTGAACAGTGAACGAAACGGACTTCTTACGAAACCGTCACCAGTCAGTTGTCTGAGTTTGATGTGTGAGTAATGAAAAATGGTAGGGTAAAGGTAAATCTTGATCCCCTTCCAACCTTACTTTCCACCGTTACAGTTCCACCGTGGGCCTCTACGATATGTTTGACAATGGAGAGTCCCAAACCAGTTCCCCCTAACTCCCTGGATCTACCCTTATTTACCCGGTAGAAACGTTCAAAGATCCTAGGAAGATCCTTTGGGGGAATTCCCATGCCAGTATCGGCTACTTCTATTTGGACGCCATCATTTTTAACGAACGCAGAGACAGTAATCTCTCCATAGTCAGGAGTGTACTTTATCGCATTATCAACGAGGTTTGTAAGGACTGTTTCTATTCTTTCTTCATCAGCCAGAACAGGGGGTAAATCAGGGGGTATATTCACTTTGAGCCTCTGTTGTTTCTGGTCTGCTATCTCATTGAAGTCAGAAACCACTCTATTTATTACCTCCGGCAACTCTACAGACTGCATGTTCATCTCTATCTTTCCACTCTCAATCTGAGAGAGATCCATAAGATCGTCAATGAGCCGGTTTAGTCTGTCGGTATGCCTCTCAATTATCTCGAGAAACCTAAGGCTATCTTTTGGATCGGAGATAGCCCCATCTCTTAAAGTTTGTACAAAACCTTTGATAGAGGTAAGGGGGGTCCTGAGTTCATGAGAAATATTTGCCACGAACTCCTTCCTTATGTTCTCTAATCTCACGATTTCGGTAATGTCATGGGAAACAGCTACCACTGCCCAGGAAGCACCTTCTTCGCTTGGAACGGCTGCTGCCTGTACCTGTAAGATTCTTCCTCCTCCATAGTGAAGGTTTAATTCCTCCATTTTGGGATTTCCGGTTTCCAAAACCTCTTGGAAGAGGGAGTTTAAACTGCTATGGCGAATCACTTCCCAGTGGAATCTACCCAGTGCCTTATCAGAAGATATATTGAACATACCCTCGGCTGCCGAATTGATAAGGATAATTCGTTGGTCCCGGTCAATGGCTATCACGCCTTCGATCATTCCGCTCAAAATAGCCTGTTTTTCGCTTATCTCCTTGGTTAAGGTTTCGATCTTATTTTGAAGCTCGAGACTCATGGTGTTAAAAGAATTGGCTAGGTCCCCTATCTCATCCTCTGAGTCTGTCCTTATCAGTTCTGAAAAGTCTCCCCTAGCCATTTTCCTGGCCGCTTTAGTCATTTGGGTGATGGGTTGGCTGATTCTTCTGGCCACGATAAATCCTACACCCAGAGAGGTAAGGACAGCAAGGATAGCGCCCCAGACAATCACTTGATAAATATGGGTAACCCTTTTCTTGACCTCGCTCAAAGGGAGGGAGACCCTGATTACTCCGTTGATTTCATCTTTACACTCGATGGGCAGGGCTAGGTACATCATCTCCATCTTCAAAGTTTCGCTATACCTAGTGCTTTTTCCCATCTTTCCCTTTAGTGCATACCTTATCTCCGGTCTATTCCGATGGTTTTCCATTTGTAGGGGATTCTTTGCAGAATCTCCCAGTACGATTCCTTGGGGGTCTATCACCGTAATCCTGGCGTGGATCTCCCTGCCTATCCTTTTGGTGAGAAAATCGATACCACCCCTTTTTCCTTCTTTAAGATCCTTACATATAATGTCTCTGATCAAAGTAGCATTGGTGGTAAGCTGAGAGGCTATCTGCCCAAGATAATGGTCCTTAAGGGAAAATGCAGCATACAGGCCAATAGTAAAAAGAGAGATGATAATGATGGGGATTTGAACCAAAAAGAATTTCCATATTATCCTGCGGCGTGACATAGATTTACTTTATTGACTCATATTCCTTCTTCGCGGACACAAGGCTGTAACATGTAGCCAATACCCCTTCTGGTGACGATATAAGAAGATGCTTCTTTCAATTTTTTCCGGAGTCTTCTTATATGAACGTCCACAGTTCTCTCGGTCACAAAAGATTCATCTCCAAAAACCCCGTCTAGTATCTGTTGCCGTGTTAGAACCTGTCCCTGTCTTTGGACCAAAAAAAGGACCAAGTTAAACTCGGTCGGGGTTAGATCGAGAGGGTTACCTTTCCAGGTAACCCGATAGTTCGAAAGATTCACTACTAGGTTGCCTACCACGAATTTTTCCTTTAGATTTTCAGGCTGAGAAACCCTCCTTAGAACTGCCTTTATCCTGGCCACTAACTCCCTTACGTTGAAGGGCTTGGTAATATAATCGTCTGCCCCCAATTCCAATCCAACGACAATATCTGGTTCCTCTGTCTTGGCAGTGAGCATGATAATGGGAATGTGAGCTGTTTTGCGCTCCTTTTTCAGGATGCGGCAGACTTCTAAACCATCCATTCCGGGAAGCATTAGATCCAGAATGAGTAAGTCAGGCGGCTCCCTCTTAGCCAGTCTTAAGGCATCTTCTCCGTTGTATGCCGGGATTACCCGAAACCCTTCCCTCTCCAGGTTGTATTTTATCACTTCAATGATGTCTTTTTCGTCATCTACCACCAGGATCTTTTCTTTAGCCATAGCCTGTGTTCGATTTTCAGCTCTTCTTAAAATTCTCAAAGAATAATAGCATTTTTTATCAAGAAGTCCAAATTTTTATTCTGACTCCTCCTCTAGGTAAGCACCATGCCTTATGTCTTTGGCCTTAACCATGTAGATCACACTTTCTGCGATATTGGTGGCAAGATCACCAATTCTTTCCAGATACTTGGAGATTTGGATCATCCTTATTGCCCTTGTTATAGTGTGCGGGTCTTCCATCATAAAGGTCAATAGTTCTCGTAATATCTGGTCGTCCAGGTCATCCATAATCTGGTCGTCACGACAAACCTTGAGGGCCAGGTCTGTATCCCCATTAATAAATGCATCGAGGGCTTCTTTCAACATCATTTGAGCTGATCTCGCCATTCTTGGGATATCGATATATTGTTTTAATTGAGGCTCCTTATTTAACTCCAATGTCTTTTCAGAGATATTCACTGCATGGTCTCCAATCCTCTCCAGGGCTGTGATTATTTTTACGCTCTTTACAATAAACCTCAGATCCCTGGCCATGGGCTGCCTTAAGGCCAAGAGTTTAATAGCCCTCTTTTCCAGTTCCATTTCCAGTTGATCGATCTCACGGTCACGTTCGATGATCTTTCTGGCCAGTTCAGAATTCCTCTCTACCAGGGATTTCACTGCGTTGCCAATGGCTTCTTCGACTAAGGTCCCCATCTTGAATAAGCCCTTCCTCAAATCCCATAATTCCCTTTCGAGTTGGCTTTCCATGGTTCTCCATCCTTTATTTCATTTATTTCGGACCTTATCCAAACCTTCCCGTAATATAGTCTTCGGTTTTCTTCTCCCTGGGAGAAGTGAATATCTTATCGGTCTTGTTAATCTCTATCAACCTCCCAAAGAGAAAAAAACCCGTGTAATCAGAGACTCTTGCTGCCTGCTGCATGTTATGGGTTACGATGACAATAGTATACTTTTCTTTAAGAGAATGAATCAGTTCCTCTATCTTTGTAGTAGAGACGGGATCTAGGGCTGAAGCAGGTTCGTCCATAAGGATAATCTCCGGGTTTATCGCTAAGGCGCGGGCGATACAAAGTCTCTGCTGTTGACCACCGGAAAGTTCCATGGCTGAGCGTTTAAGGTTATCCTTTACTTCATCCCAGAGGGCAGCCTTCTTTAGACTCTCCTCCACGATATCGGCAAGTTTTGCTTTATCTCTTATCCCATGGGCCCTGGGGCCGTAGGCCACATTATCGAAGATAGATTTGGGAAAGGGGTTGGATTTCTGGAAAACCATC
>DTYH01000108.1 GCA_012961955.1 Desulfobacterales bacterium
CAGGCATTACTTTATTCAAAGAAGCCCAATCTTGCTCTAGGAAGATACCATTTTCTAAATTCACTGGGTTATGCGTCTCACGTAGCACGTCATAGAAACCATGAATCATCGCTGGATCGCCTTCAAGCTTACCAACAACCGTACCCGCATGAATGTGATCAACACCTGCCATTCTCATCCATTTACAAATAACACGGAAGTTCATACCGTGGTTCTTCTGACGTGAGTAAGTTGAGTTACCTGCACGATGTAGATGAAGAATCATGTCATTTGCACGACACCATTTAGCCATTGATTGAATCGCTGTGTAACCAATAACCAAATCGATCATCACAATGACAGAACCTAATTCTTTAGCGAATTCAGAACGTTCAATCATTTCATCGTTATGGACGAAGATCGCTTACGATAATCGATTCTGAATCTATATGCTACCTATTGTAAAGAGTATTTTTTCCTTTATGTTGGTCCCTAACCCCCGACCTTAATACTTTTAATAATTTTAGGGATTACTGGAGTATGTTTCATGTGTTTAGGTTGTGAGCGCTTTATCGAGAGTCAGATATTCTTTCCAGATAAGGTTCTGGTTCAGACACCGAAGGACTGGGACCTTGTTTATGAAGACATCTTTTTTATTCCAGAAGACGGAGTGCGCCTGCATGGATGGTATATTCCCCATCCTAAAGCCCAAAGTACCTTACTCTTTTTACACGAAAATGCAGGAAATATTTCACACCGCCTCGAAAATCTCAGCCTCCTTCATAGGCTTGAACTTGCGACATTTATTTTAGATTATCGCGGACAAAGAAAGAGCCAGGGTAATATCACTGAAAAAGTATTTTATCTGGATGCTCGGGCTGCTCTTAACTACCCGTCTCAAAAGTGAGGAATAGCCCGGAATAAAATTATCCTTTTTGGGCGATCCCTGGAAGGTGTAGTTGCAATACACCTGGCCTCAAGGCATCGCTGTGGATGTCTAATCCTTGAATCCACATTTACATCGCTTAAGGATATGGCCGAGTACCACTTTTCTCTTCCCTTCATTGGTAACATAGTAAGAAACCGTATGAAGAATATTGAAGAGATCAAAAAAGTTAACTTCCCTGTCCTGATTATCCATGGCGACGCCGATACTATTGTTCCGTACGATCTTGGTCGCAGGCTCTTTGATGCCGCGAATCTCCCCAAGAGATTCTATACTGTCAAAAGGGCAGGGCATAACAACACTTATGAATTAGGAGGTAAGGCGTATTTGGAAATAGTGGAATCATTTATCCAAGAAGCCTTGATGCTCGACGAAATATCGCATTGAATCAAATAAGAGTAATCATCCAGCTAATCGGAAACATTTCCGGTGCTCCTCACCCCTTACACCTTAATCCTTTCACAAGGTGATGTACAACGTGGGACCTTTGCACGACTACTTTAAACGACCATCATGAACTTTTTGTGGTCCCATCCGGGCGAAGTTCACCCTGTTAAGTAGGGTTCTCTTCGGGAAATTTAACGGGGTGAACGGCCCACGGAAGTGGAGAAATCCTGAGCTGTTTGAGGCCGTTAGGCCGAGTTTTCAGGATTTACTCAGCAAGCCCCTGGATGGGTCAGAAAAACTCATAGACTCGAGTGAAGAGTGGTTTTCCAAAGGTTTCAACCTTTAGAAACCGGCAATATTTACCCACTCCACAAATACTCTGGAGAAGGATGAATGAAACTGAATAGGTTTCCAGTTCATGAATAAGCGATTTTTTTTGATGAGCAAGGCTACAAAACGGTTCTTGAAAATGGCACAATACCGAGCCTCGCAGATGGAAGCCGTACATCATATAATTTAATTACAGATTTCCCACAGTGTCAATATTTTCTTTGCACAAAGAATTGAAAAATGATATAAAATGATTATAAGTTGTATCTAAAGGTCCGCAGGGTCAGGGATTACCGATTAATCTCTTATTTTCAAAAACCCTGGAAAACCGTCAGGCGTAAGTCCATAAACAATTATGAAATTCGGTAACACTTCACCTAAAGCGTTAGCGAATTTGAAGTTTTTCCTTGACCTGTGGCATCTGATCGGAGGAATTCATGTGATTTAAGAAACCAGGCTGCGTTAGAGATACGATTTGTCCGTTGGAGTTATTGGACGATCTTAAGGGCGGGCTCTTTAGGGCCTGTACAATACCTACCTGGAATTTGTGGGTCGAGATGATTAGTTTTGATCTTAGATGTGCAAACGGTCATACTTTTGAGGGATGGTTTAAGGATGGGGCGTCGTTCGAAGAACAGAAGAAAAGAAATCTGATCGCCTGTCCTATATGTAACAATAAGGATATAGAAAAGGTTCCAACGACCTTTGGTATATTGTCGAAATCTTCAGGGTCGAGGGAAGAGTGGGCAACAGAGGTCCAGGCCAATTTTTTCCGGCAGTTCGTGGCTTTTGTTGAAAAGAATTTCGAAGATGTAGGACCGAGGTTTGCCAGTGAGGCCTTGAAGATGCATTATGGTGTAACAGAGAAACGGAACATCAGAGGGAGCAGCACAGAAGAGGAAGAAAAAATGCTAAAGAAGGAGGGGATAAAGTTCTACAAGATCCCTATCCCCCGATTCGATTCATGCGATTCATAAAGACTCGAATATCATCCATCCTATCAACCTCCATTATAAGTTCGATAACTTCATCTGTCTTCTCACGACCAAAAAAATCGGTACATAGAGTCCTGAACTTGTTTACCATGTTCTCCCTTGTGGGGATATATCTAGCACGGTCTGGTGTCTCTTCTGCGGTGGCATAAACCTTTCCATCCGCGGTATGGATTTCGAAGCTTGGCAGGGAACGGCCCTCCTCTTCGACTAACTCCACCTTCTTAGCCAGTTCTTCAACTTCAGGGTCATCAAAGTGTTCTGCAAAGAATGTAGCTGAGGTAACAGGCTTACCCAGAACGGCAGCAGCGGTACAGAATTGCATACTCATCAAAGCTTGAAATTGACTCCTGAAAGGTCCGGCAAAATCGAGTCCAGCATACTTTGTGGTACCTGGTCCGACCCTCTGAACAATCTTTTTAATGTCTTTCACTCTTAGCCCATACTTGGCCAGGGGTTCAGCTATCTGTATAGGCCATTGGTTGGCACCGCAAACGGGAAAAGCCTTAATCCGCATCCTTGAGACGACAAAATCCTGCCCCAAAGCCTCTAATGCTTTGTCCATATTTTCCGTGCTTCCTCCCCAACAGCGGAAGAAGCCATCCTTTCCCTCCAGAGCTTGGGGGGATGCCGTGGCTCCAGCTTCAGCTAAAATAGCGGAAAGGACCCCTACGCGGGCGCTCATCCCCGCCTGAAACATCGCTTCCATGGTACCGCTCCACCAGACCTCATTGGGTGTTCCAGGGGTCAGACTGGCCGCGTAACCTATGGCATTTGCTAATTGTTCCTGATTGAGTTTCATCAGTTTACCGGCTGCTGCGGTGCCACCAAAGGTGGTTAGAATCGGGCTAGGCCTGAACGAAGAAACAGAGAATCGCCCCGTTCCTTTCATTATGCGCCCAACCAATTCGTATCCCAAGACAGTTGCAGTCAAGACCTCTTCTCCGGAGGCCCCCTTTTCCTCTCCAACACCCAAAGCTGTGGACACAACGGTACTTCCGGGATGGACAAGACCAGAGAGAATATCGTCCTGCACAATGCTATGAATCATTACCGCATTGGCCAGAATTGCATCAAGTAATGCCACCCTTTCCTGATAACCAATTAAGGTTGAATTTCCCTTGCTATTCTTGGCCAATCTCACCGCTATTTTTGAGTGAGGAAGATCTCGCCCAGCAATGGCACAGCTTATGGCATCCATTAGGCGGAACTTTGCCAATTCCCTCACTTCTTCCGGTATGTCCTTATAAGTAAGACTATAGATAAATTCTGCCAATTTTTCGGATACAGTCTTTTGTTCCATCCTTGTTTCCTCCATGTTATATTCTGACAGCAAAGGGGATCCATCGGCTGAAAAGTTGAACAAACGACTAAAAGATGAAAAACCTAGATTGAGCGTTACAAACTTTGATATTTTTTCAATTCAACAGGAGCTACCCAATAGGTCGCTCTGACTGGGAAGGAGTAGGTAATATATGTATTTGAAATTGTACACTTTCTCAATGATATCAAAATTTGTAACGCTCAATTTCGGGAAAATTTGCTGATACAGATGTCCATATCCTGATATTGGGTTATCGAAGAATGAGGACAAGGGATAGAGATACAGGAAATCAAGGTACGGTTTCTCACAGAGCGTTGGATGAATTCCATTGGGAAGACTAACCAGCGAACAGCTGTTTTGCTGGTCGGGGCGAGAGGATTTGAACCTCCGACTTCCTGCTCCCAAAGCAGGCGCGCTAAACCGGACTGCG
>DTYH01000109.1 GCA_012961955.1 Desulfobacterales bacterium
CCCAACAATCTTCAATCCTTATGATATTCATTGTCACACCAGGACATCTTTATATGTTTTGAGAAACTCCCTTTAATTCCTTAAGGGTTATCTTTTGTCGGGCCAGGAGGATCAGGCCGAGGGTCATTGTCGGAAAGAAGAACGAGGCATGCATCACAATGGCAATCGAGAGTGCCTTCTCCTTGGGAAAGTTATAAAATAGCAGAGCATATAAACAGGCTGCATGATATGTTCCAATAAATCCAGGAGCTGAGGGTACCATTACCCCAAAGACTATCATTACGGTTACAAACATGGAGGCGACGACAGACAAATATACATCGAAAGAGAGTGCAGCCATAAAGACTGCTGCTATGGCGGTAGCCCATATGATGATAGAACAGAATATGATCAAAGATATGCGCCGCAAGCCTCCAGAAAAATGAATTCCTTCGGTAAACGAAGAAATCAGGTCAAGTACTGTCCTTGAAATTCTGTTCGGAAGAAAGAAAAGGGAACGATTTATCAGGTTTATGATCTTTTTAGTCTTCAATCGAAGCAAAAACAGGAAGGCGATGATCCCTAAATAGAAAAGAAGAGTAAAATATCCACCTTTTCTTAACACCTGACCGATGAACGCCTTATCTTCGGGAATCTTCAAGAGCATCAGAACGATGATAAGGACACCAAGCACGGTAAACCCGTCCAATAATCGCTCAATAACGATGGTGGCAAAAGAAGCACTCTTACTTATCCGTTCTGTCTTTCCGATCTGATAGGCCCTGACAAATTCGCCCATCCTTGCCGGAAGGATAAGGTTGGCCATGAACCCTATAACCGTGGCGGAAAAGAGGCTAAAAAACCCGATAGACTTAATCGGCTCCATCAAATAGTACCACCTGAACGCCCTGAAAACATAGGTAAGATAATACAGGATCGCGACCGGAAGTAGATAGAAATAATTGGCTGTTTTCAGGGCCTGGCCAAGGCGATAAAAATCTATCTCATAGAACGAAATGTATAGAAAGATGACGCTGATTAAGACACCTATCCATAATCTCCAGTTCATGCGTTAAGTATCTCCCTGGCCTTTTTAATATCCTTTTTTATCTGATCGGAAAGTTCTGCTGGACTGGAAAATTTCTTTTCCCCTCGCAAACGAGTGATAAAGTTCACCCGGATCTTGTGATTATAGATGTCACCTTGGAAATCAAGGATATGTATCTCGACCGTATGTTCATGGTCGCTAAATGTGGGCTTATACCCAATGTTTGCTACTCCTCCATAAAGCTCTCCCTGATATTCTACCGTAACAACATATACCCCGTTCTTCGGACAAAGCTCATCGTACAATTTGATGTTGGCCGTAGGAAACCCTATCACTCTTCCCCCTCTGTTATGGCCCGGTATTACCATACCTCTGATCTGATAGTGACGATTCAAGAGCTTATAGGCATGCTCCACCCTGCCTTCCATCACAAGTTTTCGGATCACTGTACTACTGACTCTGAGGTTTTTCTCCTCGACCCAAGGATGGATGATTACTTCAAACCCGTACTCCCTCCCCATCTTTCTCAGCAAAGATACTGTACCTTCACGAGCCTTCCCAAAGGTGTAGTCCGCACCGATTATAATCGCCTTCACCCCAATCGCTTCATAAAGGATCTTCTTAACAAAATCGTGAGGAGTGATGCTGGCAAACTCGGTAGTGAAAGGGACACATATCAAGACATCTATCCCCGATTTGGCGATCAATTCTACTTTTTGCTCGTACAGGGTGATTAGCGGAAGCCTGTTTTCGGGATGCAGCACTCTGATAGGATGGGGTTCAAAGGTCATTACTCCGGACACCCCATTAACCTTTTTCGCTTTTTCGATCACGTGTGCAAAGATTGCCTGATGACCGATATGAACCCCGTCAAAATTCCCAATAGTAATGACCAGACTTTTGAAATCCTTTTTGATATTAATAGGATCGATGCCTTCTATGACCTTCATAAAATGCCTTGAGTAAAAAATCTTGACAGAGAAGATCGATTGATATTATATATCATTAGTACTTCTAAGCCAATTGTTTTGCCGAAGTGGCGGAACTGGCAGACGCGCTAGGTTCAGGGTCTAGTGGGCCTTAGCCCGTGGGAGTTCGAGTCTCCCCTTCGGCACCAAGTCC
>DTYH01000110.1 GCA_012961955.1 Desulfobacterales bacterium
AAGAGCCGCCTTGAATCCTGATCATCTTTCCCAGCACAAAAGCCCCGGCCACCAGCTCTCGACCTTCAGCAAGGACGCAGCCGAAGGCCTCGCGATATATGTTTATACGAGCCCCCGCCGTTTTTCTGATTCACTTTCTCAAGATCGCTCAAACGGGGGCGTTCAAGGCCTTCAACAGGAACAACCACCTCTTCCATGAGTGTTGCAGGACTCCCCAAAGGTTTGAAAGTGTTTGCCATGGGCCTCCCTGAACAAACTGGGTTTTCTATGTCCTAGCACGGTGACTCCTTCCTCCATTTTGGACGCTTACCAAAAATATACGCTAAGGCGACCTATAGTCAAGATATATTTTGAGCAAATGCTCAAAATCTTCTAGTAAACCCCTGCCTTTCCAATCCTCCTGAAATTTAAAAAATGAACACCTTGTAATCCTTGTTCGTCATCATCTCCACAAGAACAGGAGCACCTGAGATCCGGGATCCCTGGATTAGTTCATCGGGTGAGATAAGGCGTTTATCCGCACATGCCTTACACACATGAATGGGTGTATCTTTTTTGATCAATTTCTCCAAAAGCTCTTTCATATGTTCCCCAGTGGAAGCACGGATCCCCTCTGCCATCCCCAGTTGAGCCCAGTGGACAGCGTCATCAATCAAGAAGACCTCAACATAGTGACCCTGCTCTGCCGCAATGCTTGCAAACTGCATGGCTCTGGTTGCAGCTCCTGATTTTTCTAACCCCTTGGAAATAACAAACAGAAACTTCTCCATAACCTTTCCCCCCTCAAACAGGAAATTATGGTAGCTTTGTGATCCAATATCGACCCGATCTTGTTCGGGCATGCGAGAGTTGTGCCATTCTTCACCGTGTGTTATCGTGCGAGTCCAACAAAATTATAGGTAGTTTAAAGAGGCTTGCGGTAGTGGATAGACAAAAGACTGGGGTGCTTCTAAATTTTTTTCTTAGCGGAGAGGATATGGAAGGTTAATGGCTATGTTCTTTTGCACAGCGTGGCACAAGATAGTTTCAGAGGCACCATTGGGGAAGGGCTGATAGACATGCCACATGAGCCGGGCTATTCCAGGAATCCTGGAGTTAAACCTCAAGATGGCTTCTTAAGAGGAATGTTCCACTTTTTCATATATTTCCATACGGCAGTTCTGCTCAAACCTATATGGCGAGCGACCTCAGCTTTATTCCAGTTACACTTATCGAGGAGTTCAAGCAGGATCTCGCGGGATAGCTTCTCCCGTGTTGAACGTAACCTTCTTTGCGCACCTGGCATGTCAGAAGGAATGGACCGATACTCCATTCGTCGTATCTCCACAGGGAGGTCAAATACGTCGATCTGGTCCCTTGTGCATAGCACGAAAGCGTGTTCGATAGCATTTTCCAGCTCACGGACGTTCCCGGGCCAGGAGTAGTCCATAAGAATTCGCATTGCAGAGTGTGAGACGCTCGTGATTTGTTTGCCAGTCTTCTTTTTATAAGCATTGATGAAATGGCTCACCAGTAACGGTATGTCTTCCTTCCGTTTTCGGAGGGGAGGCATATAGATGGGGAACACCTTGAGGCGATAATATAGGTCGTCACGGAAACGTCCCTCCTGTACAAGGCTGTAAAGGTCCTGCTGCGTAGCAGTTATGATACGAATGTCGATCTTACGTTTCCTTGAGTCACCCACTCGCTCTATTTCCCGTTCCTGTAACACGCGGAGGAGCTTTATCTGGATGAAAGGGCTGACCTCTCCGATTTCATCCAAAAATATTGTTCCGCCGTCTGCTTCCTCAAATCGCCCGATACGGTTACGAAGGGCTCCAGTAAAAGCACCTCTTACGTGACCGAAGAGCTCACTTTCCAGCAGTGATTCGGAAAGTGCGGAACAGTTAACTGTCACCAGTGGCTTGGTAGTGCGGTGACTATTGTAATGAATAGCCCCTGCCACCAGTTCCTTGCCCGTGCCGCTCTCCCCCTGAATCAGAACTGTTGCATCGCTTTCCGCGGCCATTTTTATGGCCCTGAATACCTGCTGCATGGCGTGGCTCTTTCCGATGATGTTGTCAAACTGGTACATTTCGCCCAGACGGCGACCAGACTCTTCGGCTTCGAGGCGGGCCTTTTTCAGCTCTGTGAGATCCGTTAAGG
>DTYH01000111.1 GCA_012961955.1 Desulfobacterales bacterium
ATATACTATTTGAACAAAAAGTTGGCCCAGGGAAACAAAGGGAAGGTTTTCTCTATGATAGACGTTTTGAAGGGGGCATGAGAGAATATTTGGCTGCCTAATTTTTCTCCAGAAATAATTGTCTGTTAATCTAAATCTCTATGTATCTGTTTAATCTGATCCAGGATACGTTGAATCGCACCTTCCATATATATGAAATCCTTGGCAGCCTCTTCTCTCATCGACTTCTTACCTTCCGTGAGATGTTTGATCTCGGAGAGGTCTATAGTGAATGCCCTTATACGATCGTTAAGCTCTTCATAGAGGTTAGATGAGGCTACGTCGATTAACCTGTAAAGATATTGAAATTTAAGGTTCTCTTTGTAGTCAATGAAATGATTAGTAATTGATTCCTTCACTTCTTTTCTGATCCGTCTTATAGCCCCTCTTAACGCCTGCCTTACTCCTTCTTCTTCTAGGGAAGGTTTTTTTAATAATTTTTTCGTGGCGTTAAGGGTATTATAGAGACCGAAACGAAAAATGGCCTCTGTTTTGATACGGGCGCTATACCGCATATTGGATACGAGTGGGGGTATCTTTACACGGGCACTAGTCTTGATTATCTCAATATCAGGTGGCTTGAATTGCCTAAACGGAGCCTCTTTCAGGCGGAGATTCAGCCTTTCCGTTTCTCTGTAATATTCCCTTCGGGCATCCTGAATCATCATGTTGAATGGTTGAGCAACCTGAGCAAAAACGTTTTCGATCTTTTTTTCTGCCTCTGATATGAATGACACCAGCTTTAGATTGACCGATTCGGCCAAGTAACGGTTGATGGCCTGTTGAAACTCCTGAAAGATAAGATAAAGGGCCTTCATTAACTCGGATATCTGGAGCTTTTTCTTGTAGTCGGTATAGTCTATATCATAAGACTCAATAAACTGGATGGTTTCCCTCGTGATCTCACCGTATTGAGGGTCAAAGAATCGATCCGCGTCTCCACCCAACTCCTGTTTTAGGTTTCTCAACGTCCCCTGAATGGTATCTTTGATTACTGAGCTCATCTGATCCATGGATTCATGTCTGCGGCCTAATGCCTCCAGAAGCCCTTCCACATCTTCTACGTCCTTATTCAAGAAGTGCATATTGAGTCGAATCCATTCATATAGACCATCAGCTATGACATGGATTCTCTCCAGGTGGCTGTTCAAGATGAGGTTTAGACGTCTTTCAGTAATCTGATCCAGGAAGACCTGTTCGAACCGCTCCCTCTCCTGAGTGGAAAGGGTCAGCATCTCCTTTTCTTCTTCCCACTCCTTTAGCCGTAACATGTATCTTCGAGGGATAACTTCTCGATCCTTATGTGAGGCAAGTTTTTTAAAGAGGTGGTAGAGTGTGGAAAAGGTAAAAACCTCAGGGTTTGGTTTAATCAAAGACAACTCTTCTCGAACCTTCCCTATGAATGCATTCAGATCAGAAATAGAATCGTGTTCGCTGATATCAAGATTTATAACGAAAATGATATTTTTTAATAGTCCCATCTTCCGGATCAACATTAAGAATTGGATATCAGCCTGACGAAGACCTGTTCGGCTGCTGATCACATAGATGATCAGATGGGTTTGAAGTAGATAGTCTTGAATCATGGCAAGGTGTATAGGGTTAGGGGAGTCGCTCCCCTGGCAATCGGCGATCTCTACATTACTATCAAGAAGTTCTCCCGCATTCAGGGTTAGTCCAACGTCGTTCAAATAAACTGCTAGGGATTCATCTCCGACAAAATCCTTGTGTTTATAAAAATCGTGTTCATTATATACGATGCTTTTAGGTGCCTGAGACACTATATCCTTGACCCGATCATAACCCTTAAGATAGGCAGCGATAAGTACGCGGTTCTTGTCGAGTGAATCGTTTGAAATAACCTGCTCTGTGGTCATACTCTCTAAAATCCGCTTAAGATTTTTCCTGTTCCTATCCTCCCTGATATCAAAACTTTCCCTGCCCATATTATGCTTATCCTTTGTCGGAAACATTACCAGTGCCTGTTTTAAATCTTCATTTACCTCCTTCCAGGTCTTAAAGTATAGGATAGCCTTTTGACGATCATTCCCTCGAATCTTTGTAACTATTGAGGTTACTACTCCTGCACCGCGTTTCAGGTATTCACCCCCCAGTAAAGAGTTTATTAGCGTACTTTTACCAGATTTTATTGAGCCAACCACAGCTACATGGACGACCTTTTCGGCCATCTGTCTATCTATACGGGCACTGATTTCTTTCCAGGCCTTGAGGGTATTGTCTGAGTTCTTGCTGATAGACTCGGCTTTTTGCAAAATTAACGATATGTCCTTGTTGATCCCAAGAAGACTCTGCTTTAATTCAGTATACGATCTTTTCATGATTTTTAGATTAGACGCATAAAGAGTTGATAGCTTTTTTTGTAACTATTTAGGTAAAGATCCATTTAGTAAAAGTTCACTGTTTTCAAAAAATTGGTTTCTTACGACTTTTTACAAAGTCTCACTGTTGAATACAGTTTATTCGGCTAAATAGTTACGTTTTTTAAAATTCCGCCTTATAACAAGTTTTGTCCTGCCTGTCAATCCGGCCTGACAGGTTGGACGGGGCAATCGCGCGAAACATTTATGTAGCGCTTGGCATTTTGAAACAAGCCTGTTGTATCATACTCAAACTGAAGTTACGATACAGGATCCAAGATGCAGGATACATGCTGCACTGGGGGGAGCAGATTCCACGTAAACCCCGTTGAATTTCACACGGGGCCCGCGCGGAAAACAAGGTATAATATTTTGATTCTAACCCCGTGCTTCCGCACGGGGCTTTTCCAATAGGGTAAAGTTCTAGGCGGGCCCACGGAAAGAACAAAATTAGACTTTTCACAAAAGTATGAAAGCTGTCTAAATTCGGCTCTTCCCCTTCTTTAATTTTAACCTAAAGTCGAGAAGGGTATCCTTTCTCTTGACAATAATCCGCCTAAGTTGGAGTGGATCGGCCGCTTTACTGTTCTTCCCTGGGTGTGTGGTACAGGCCATCTTAAAACCGACTCTGTCCACAATTTTCCTGACTAGGGAATTGTGTTTTCCAAAAGGGTACGAAAAGGAAATTATGTCTTTTCCTAGTATTTCTCCCAGAATCCGTTTAGAGAGGGTAAGATCCTTGTGCAGCTCTGGTTCGGAAACCATGGTCAGGTCTTCATGGTAATGACTGTGTGAGCCAAATTCGACCCCCTGTTGTGCAAGCTCTTTTATCTCTTTTTCTGAGAGTAGGGGTTCTTCAGGTTCGCCCTTTCTTCGATCCCAAAGATTCGTGCCACCAATACAGTTTGTTACTAAGAATACAACAGCGGAAAATCCGTACTGATTCAAAACGGGCCAGGCTGTGGTATAAAAATTTTTATAACCGTCGTCAAAGGTGATAACAATCGCTTTTGTTGGAATCTTTCTCTTCCCACATCTATAATCGAGCCATTCAGAAAGGGTAATAGTCTGGTACCCATAAGACGCAAGACACGACATCTGGGAGCGAAACCTCTTTTCAGACACGCGCAGTTTTGGCAGATGCGTCTCGCTTACGTCGTCGCTTATCATGTGATACATGAGTATGGGTAAACCTGTAAGATTAGGACGCCAGAAATTAAAGCGGAGAGCAAATATAGTCGCCATTAACAAAACGGGGATGCCCAAATAAAGCACAAACGGCACTCCTTCTTAGTCATCTATGGGTTTTGCCTCCTCGATGAGCATAATAGGAATATCATCCTTTATTTCATACAGGAGCTTGCAGTGATCGCAGATTAGGCCGTCTTTTGATTCATTTAAATAGATATCACCTTTGCACTTGGGACAAGCAAGAATGTCCAATAATTCCTGACTGATAGCCATTAATACACTCCTCCCTTCTTTAGTCTATATTCATAAGTAACATTACGACCTGGCCTAAATTGTTCGAACCTAATCTTTTAAAATACCTCAAAATGCGATATTTGTCTAGATCAAAGGTGGTAGTATGTCAACTACTTACCTGATCCTAGTCGATGTATGTCATCCTCGTGATCTACTTTGTTCATGGAGATATCATCATCCATAGACCGATTAGAACAAAGAGGCCGCCAACCCCAATCTTAATGTAATTTGTTGGGATTAGCCTGTTCAACTCGGCCCCGAATAGAACGGCCAATAGAGAGGTCAACACAAGCGCACCAGCAGACCCAAGGAATACCGTAAACCGCGATTTACTTTCAGCAGCAAGACAAAAGGTAGCCAGTTGCGTCTTGTCGCCCAGCTCCGCGAGGAATATCATCCCAAAAGTTGTGAGCAACACTTTTAGATCCATATTTGACCCTCCAGTCAAAGGCTTGAGTATCCATCAGACCATCTTCCTTTCCGCTACGTTAATATGCAGGTGGTTACCCTATCACCTTTAGTGAGTCTATGTAAACAGATTTTGGGGTTTGGTACTGGAAGGAGGGGGTAAGACTGGTTTGTTCGTAACATATTATCCTTTAACCCTTTAAACCTAGTAAAATTCTTGACAAAAACAGTTTGATTGTGTTAAAAAAAATATAATCATCCGTCTAGAATTTTCGATCTGGAAATCTGGTAAGGAAAGAACCAAACTTTATTACCATTAGTCGATGAGGTTGAAGCCTTGGCACGCACAAAATTAACACTCCTAATACTTCCGGAAGATTCGAAGAAATTTTCACAATTAAGGGTTTCCAATATCTTGATATTCAGTCTCGCCTCCTTTGTCTTCCTTTCATCACTAGCACTTTGCGCCATTTTGTACGACTATTATAAGTTAAAAAGAGCGATGCCGAACATCCAGGCACTCAATGACGAGATTCTGAATCAGAGGGTGCAGATTCAGGCATTTTCAAAAAGAATAAATACATTGAAGTCCCAGATATCTTTGCTTAGAGACTTTGAAAAGAAGATTAGAATTTTGACTAATTTGGATCAGTCCCACAATCAAGAAGCTGTCTTCGGGGTAGGAGGATCTGCACTCGGTGATTTACGCGCCCGTTTTTCCGTAAATGAAAAACAGGATTACCTGATGCGTAAGATGCATGAGGAGATGGATCAGTTGTATGCATCTGTGACGATTCAGGAAAAGAGTTTTAGAGAACTGTATAAGTATCTGGAGAAGCAGGAGTCTATTTTGAGAGCAACTCCCTCCATATCTCCAACGGTAGGGTGGGTTTCTTCTGGATTCGGATATCGGATCTCTCCTTTTACCGGGCTTAAGGAGTTTCACCGTGGTCTGGATATTGCTGCTCGCCCGGGGACACCGGTAATTGCGCCAGCAGATGGAATAGTCAGTTTTTGTGGAAATAAGGGTACGTACGGTAAGTTTATGATAATCGATCACGGATACGGTATCGTGACACGTTATGGCCATCTAAAAAAGTTTCTGGTAAAGCCGGGCTGGCGTGTGAAACGGGGAGACAAGATTGCACTTGTGGGCAATTCAGGTCTTAGCACAGGGCCTCATCTCCACTATGAAGTTCTTGTAGACGGCATCCCTGTAAATCCCAAGAAGTATATCCTCAATTGATCCCCCTCTTATATTTTCTCTACAATTATCGATGATTCCGTAACAAGTGAACTGTGCTCAATCTGGTTCGCAAAATGACTTTCTGCGAAAGCATCAGGGTTAACCTGCTACTAATTTTTCTTGTCACCATAATGGGCATTTGATATCATCCACTCCATTGTACAATCATAGTAACCGC
>DTYH01000112.1 GCA_012961955.1 Desulfobacterales bacterium
ATTTTTCACCGCCAGCGTGACAACTGTGTGCATGTGCGTTTTCATGACCGGGATTGAAACGACAATGTCGTACTCGACCACTTCAGGGCACACCTCAAGCGACTGTATTGCAACGCCGTCTTCGACAATCACATGAACGGGCTGCCGGGCATCCATATCAATCAACGGACAGTTGTGCTCACGTGCCACAGACGCAATACCAGTTGCTTCGAATGCCGCCATTGTTTTGACTCCTGTTATTGGACTCTCACCAACAGCGACGCTTGCTTCTGCCTCGAGAAATACGTCAATTGCTGCCGCCACAACCTGGGGGTTGGTTGTAATCCCTGATTCGGCAGTAGCAATTCGTCCTGCATTGGGCTTTAAAAGAACTCGCTTACCTTTAACCGCAACAGCGAGGTTGATTTGTGAGAGAACCGCTCTCGTGTTATCATACGCACCTTCTCCCGCAGCGATGTGGACATGAGGATTAGACCGGTCATCGCTAAAAGGAGTTGGCTGCAGTGATTTCATAATCATCTTCTTCCCATGCCCTGCCCCGTTCAGGCGAATGATGAGAATTATATTAGCGGATTATATATAAGTCACTATACCCATACTTAAGTACGAAACCAGGTATTAATCTAAGATCTCCCCCATCAGGATTACCGTATCGTAGGTAAATCTAAGCCTTGAGCCTTCGATTTTTTCTTTGAGCCCCATTGTTACGAGTGAACATACTGGTATGGGATAATATATGTCACTCAACTAAAACCTAAATCTTTTTAAAGGGATTGGGATAATTCACTATATTATAAGGGAACTATACAGGAGTAAGAACCATGCAAAAATCGGGAAAAGGTTATCGTTTTGACCAAAACGGCTGGATATATCTACACATCGAGGGCGACGCCTTTGAAAGGGGATTCCAGCATGGGTATCTACTTGCTAAAGAACTGGAGACCATCCGGCAAAGTCTGCGATATTTGACCCTCTTCAACACGGGTAAGACCTGGGGGTTTTTCGTGGAAGCCGCGGCGCAACTGTTCACCAAAGAATTTCCATCTGCGAAATATCCTGCTAAGGAACTATTGAATGAGATACGGGGGATAGCGAACGGCGCCCAGACTGCTGGCGTTGACATCACCTGGCAGGAAATTCTTGCCTGGAACGGGTATGAGGAACTCACTGACTATTGGTGGCCAAACGAAAAAGCCCGGCTCAAATACGCACCGTCCATGCCCGCACAGCACGATCATTGCAGCGCTTTCATGGCTCATGGCGAAGCCACCGTGGACCATAAAATTGTCATGGCGCACAATTCATGGTCCAATTTTGAGACAGGGCAGTTCTCCAATCTGATCCTCGACATTGTCCCGTCTGAGGGACACCGGATCTTCATGCAGTCCGCACCGGGATTTGTTGATAGCTTTGCCGACTTTTTCGTAACCGACGCAGGCATCATGGGGACGGAAACCACCATGGGTGGGTTCAGCCTGTACAAGTCCGATGAAATGGCTGAATTCTTTCGCGTCCGTCTTGCCATGCAGTATGCAGAGAGCCTGGAAGAGTTTGTGAACCTCATGAAAAAACATAACAACGGCGGCTATGCCAATAGCTGGCTTTTGGGCAATACAAAAACCGGCGACATCATGCGGTTCGAGCTGGGTTTGGAATTCTGGAACGTTGAGATGAATCCGGAACAGGGCTTCTTCATAGGTTTCAACGCCCCCACCGATCCACGCATCCGAAACCTTGAGTGCTCCAATACCGGTTTCGCCGACATCCGGCGGCACCAGGGCGCGCGGCAGGTCCGGCTCGGCGACCTGATGAAGAAACATTACGGAAAAATCACCGCTGATGTGGGGAAGGAAATTATCGCTGACCATTATGACGTTTATTTGCAAAAGGACGATAATCCTTGTTCACGTACTGTGGACGGTCACTATGAACTGGATGACCGGGCATATATGAGCCAGCCCGGACGTCCGCTACCCTACCAGCCCCGGGGCGCCGTGGATGGAAAGGTATGTGACAGCATCATGGCAGAAAGTCTTTCTTTTTTGGCGCGGTGGGGTAATAGCAGCGGTCTGGAGTTTAAAGCCGAACTATTCCTCAACGAGCATCCCCAATGGTCCTACCTTGATGGCTACCTGTATGATCGTCCTTCCAAGCCGTGGACTATGTTCGAAGCGGGACAAAAAGGAGACTGAAGATTTCGACACCTACGGAAAAACCATCGGAAGGTACAACCAGCTATTTGAGCTCCTTCCGGAGCAGGTGGCTACTATGGTCGCTCGTGAAAACGCCACCCGATTGTGGTTTTGAAAAAGGGAAAAAAATGTCATTGAAGAAGCAAGTAGCGTATGGATCTTGAAAGTCTCCTATTACACCGGATTTTATAGTAACAGGAAAAAAAGACTTTCTGCAAATAGCTATTGACCAGGGTGACATTTACTGGGTAGAACGCCGCCCTGAGGAGAATGGGAGATATGTAATAGTAAAATATAGCTCAAAAGGGAAAAAAGAAGATGTAATACCTCGAGGTTTTAGTGCGCGTACTCTTGTTTATGAGTACGGGGGCGGGTCTTTTGCTGTTTCTGATGGAAAAGTATATTTTTCAAATTTTTCCGGGGCTGATAAACCGAATACCAATGATCAACGGGTATTCAGGAAAGAATCTGAAAACCAGCCGATTCCAATAACTCCTGAGGTAAACATGAGATATGGTGACGGGGTAATTGATAAAAGACGAAACAGAATGATTTGTATAAGAGAAGATCATACAGTATTACAAAAAGGGTATGCAGTTACAGAAATCGTGGCTCTCGATCTGGATGGTCAGAAAGAGCCGGTGGTTCTTTTATCCTATCCCGACGATTCTGAGAGTGATTATTTAAGAGATTTTTATTCTTCACCTTGTTTGAGTCCTGATGGAGAAAAACTCGCATGGTTAGCATGGAACTTTGGACGTATGCCGTGGGATAGTAATGAACTTTGGGTTGCGGAATTTGATAAAAATGGTCTTTTGGACAGGGAAAAAATAAAAAAAATCGCAGGTAATACGAATGAGTTGGAAAAAGGAGAATCACTATTTCAACCTCAATGGTGGCAGAATAAACTGTATTATGTTTCGGACCGCGATAAGTGGTGGCATATATACCGGCATAATGACGATGGTGATGAAAAAATTTCTAAAAATGCTCCAAAGGATGTAGAATTTGCCGCACCACAATGGAATCTAAGGATGTCTACCTATTCTTTTTTGACGGAGGACACTATAATAGCTGCATACAATAAGAGTGGAATTTGGAAACTTGGAGAAATCAATACTGAAACGTTTGTATTTAAAGAACTTCCAATAACTTTCCCTGTTGAAACAGAAGACCCAAAATTCAAAGAAGTGACTGAAATCAAGCAAGTACGGGTTTGTTCTGGAAAGGTGGTTTTTATTGCAGGAGGTCCCTATTTTCCTTCTTCAATTGTCAGGTTGAGTGAAGAAAGGACCCAAATGGCGGTAATTCAACGTGGTACACGTATTGATTTATTTAACAAATCCCCGGAGTCCAAAGAGCCCTTATACAATAGACTTGTTGCTAATTAACAGTCATCTCCACTGAGAGGGTTTTAATTGG
>DTYH01000113.1 GCA_012961955.1 Desulfobacterales bacterium
TACGATATCAACTTCCTGAAAAGCACCATTCCCTATAAGAGCGGTAGGTACCTGGCCTGTTAGGACAACCAAAGGTACAGAGTCCATATAGGCAGATGCAAGACCGGTTACAGTGTTGGTAGCCCCCGGGCCAGAAGTGACCAGGCAAACACCTACCCCCCTTCTCGCCCTTGCGTATCCATCAGCCGCATGTACAGCACCCTGTTCGTGCCGAACGAGGATGTGGCGAATGTTCGTCCTCCCCAGCTCATCATAGATATCTATTACTGCCCCGCCTGGAAAACCAAATATTGTATCCACGCCTTCTTCCTTTAAGACCTCCATCAGGATTTGTGCCCCTGTTAATGTTTTCAAGTTATGTACCTCCTATTACATCCTGTTGGTTAAATAGTTAAGTTGTTTATTGGTTAAACAGTCAGAGCCGACCGTTCAACTATAGCTTTATTCTAAGCGTTTGTGGCCAGGATGCATGACTCATGACACATTCGGCTGGGACCCGCTCAAAAACCAATATCGTTTGACCGCGTTCAAAAATGACCGTAGCAGTAAAGCGATCCTGAGCCATCCCGTTTCCACAGATTGCACATTTCATAATCCTTTGTACTATCGTTAGGACCGATTCAAAAAACGTTCCTTACTATAGCACCCTCACCCCCTGATGAGACCATACGGGCGTATCTCTGCATATAGCCTTTTGATATCTTTGGTTTTGGAGGAGACCACGCTGAAAGCCTCGCCTGAATTTCATTTTCTGGGACCTTCAGGGTAAGGCGATGATTGGGTATGTCGATCTCGATGATGTCTCCATCCTCAACAATAGCGATGGGTCCCCCTTCCATGGCCTCTGGCGAGACATGTCCTATTGCCGCTCCACGCGTTCCACCAGAAAAGCGGCCGTCCGTCAGCAGTGCCACATCGCCATCAAGACCCATGCCGGCGATAGCAGATGTAGGTACGAGCATCTCCCGCATACCAGGCCCCCCCATAGGCCCTTCGTACCGGATGATTACGATATCACCCTTTTTTATGCCTCCGGCCATTATAGCTGATGTGGCTTCTTCCTCACTGTTGAATACACGAGCGGGCCCCTGATGACGAAGCATACGGTCAACCACAGCCGATTGTTTTACTACACAGCCTGAAGGAGCGAGGTTTCCAAAAAGAACCGCGAGCCCACCTTCATTGTGATATGGTCTTTCCAGCGGGCGTATGACCGACTCGTCTTTTGTTTCACTATCTTTAATATTCTCAATAATCGATCTTCCTGTCACCGTGAGGCAATCACCATGTATGAGACCTTTTCGAGAAAGTTCCTTCATCACCGCACTTATTCCACCAGCCAGGTGAAGGTCCTCCATGTGGTGCGTCCCCGCAGGGCTCAGGTTGCAAAGGTGGGGCGTCTCTTTACTGATGCGATTAAACATTTCAAGATCGAGCTTTACACCAGCCTCGTTCGCTATGGCTATCAAGTGCAGGACAGTATTGGTAGAACATCCCAAGGCCATATCTACTGCTACGGCATTTTGAAAGGCCTTTTCTGTCATTATTTTCTTGGGTGTTATACCTTCCTTCAGGAGCATCATTACCTTCATACCCGCCTCTTTTGCAAGTCGCGTTCTTGCAGCCATTACTGCAGGTATGGTTCCATTCCCTGGAAGGCCCATGCCTATCGCCTCAGTGAGACAGTTCATAGAGTTTGCTGTAAACATGCCGGCACAAGAGCCGCATGTAGGACAAGCATTATCTTCAATCTCCGATAGTTTGTTTTCGGTGGTTTTTCCTGACTTTACAGCTCCTACGGCTTCAAATACGCTTATGAGGTCGATCTTTTTTCCATCACTAGTACCAGCAAGCATGGGACCGCCACTGACTATGACACATGGCAAATCCAGGCGGGCTGCTGCCATCAACATGCCCGGAACAATCTTGTCACAATTGGTTACCATCACCATCGCATCAAAGGCATGGGCAATAGCCATGACCTCAATAGAGTCTGCGATCAACTCGCGACTTGCAAGGGAATATTTCATCCCGATGTGGTTCATGGCTATACCGTCACAAACGCCGATAGTGCCAAAGGCGATTGGCGTACCACCAGCCATATACACACCGGCCTTGACAGCATCCACAATCCTGTTCAGTTCCTTATGGCCTGGTATAATATCGTTTGCTGAATTGGCGATTCCTATAAGAGGCCGACGCAATTCTGTATCTGTATACCCCATAGCCTTAAAGAGGGAACGGTGCGGAGCCCGCTCCACGCCAGATTTAACACTATTACTCTTCATCACTCTCCTCGCTAGCTAAAGTCTGTGAAAGTTTATATTGAAAGCTGTCCTCTAATGCCTCCCAGCTTGCCTCAATAATATCGGTAGAAACACCTATAGTACTCCACAACCCCTTTTGATCGCGGGATTCTATAAACACTTTTACTCGGGCGGATGTTCCATCACGTCCGTCAATCACTCTAACCTTAAAGTCGATAAGGTGCATCTTTTTTAAGTCAACCAGGAAGAATTTGTTTAGTGCCTTTCTCAGTGCATTGTCAAGGGCGTTTACAGGGCCATTCCCTTCAGCTGCAGTTATCTCCTCTTGATCCCCTACGCGGATCTTGACGGTAGCATATGCCCTACAGGGCAAACCCTTATCCTTTTCAATGGTTACCCTGAACGATTCCAGCTCGAAGAGAGGTTTGAACTGCCCAGTAAACTTTTTCAACAGGAGTTCAAAAGACCCTTCAGCTATATCAAACTGGTATCCCTCATGTTCTAATCGTTTGATCTCATGGGCAATCCTTTTACTGTCGAATCCGTTTCCTCCAAGCTCGATTCCGAGTTCTCTGGCCTTGTAGTCTATGTTGCTCTTCCCACACAGATCCGAGATAAGGACACGACGTATGTTGCCCACGACTTCGGGTTCTATATGTTCATAAGCCCTTGGAGTCTTCATAATGGCACTCACATGTATCCCTCCTTTATGGGCAAAGGCACTATTCCCCACAAAGGGCCGACCATCATACGGAGCCATGTTGGCGACTTCGCTGACATACCGCGACAGTTCTGTTAGACGACGCAGATTCTTTTCGGACAAACATCTGAGTCCCATCTTTAGCTGAAGGTTAGGTATGACCGAGGTTAGATCCGCGTTGCCGCATCGCTCCCCGTATCCGTTGATAGTACCCTGAATCATGGTAACGCCAGCGCGGGCTGCGGTCAGGGTGTTGGCCACAGCCAGCCCACAGTCGTTATGGGCATGAATTCCGAGCTCAACCGGGATACTCGAACGGATCTTCGTCAGTATGTCCTGTAATTCAAAAGGTAAGGTTCCACCGTTTGTATCGCACAGAACAATTACATTAGCACCGCCTGAAACTGCAGCCCGCAAGGTCTTTGTAGCATAGTCTGGGTTATTCTTATAACCATCAAAGAAATGTTCGGCATCATAGATCACCTCCCGGCCCTGAGAACGCAGGTATGCCACGCTATCATAGATCATGGACAGGTTTTCCTCTAAAGTGTTGGACATGACCTGCTCAACATGGAGGTCCCAGCTTTTACCAAAGATTGTTACAACAGGAGCTTCAGACAAGAGCAGCGCTTTGAGGTTTTCGTCTTGTTCAGGACGTGTATTCGGTTTCCTCGTACTTCCGAATGCGGCAAGGCGGGCATGTTTGAAGGTAATCTTTCTTGCGAGTTCAAAGAAACTTGCATCCCTAGGATTGGAGCCAGGCCAACCACATTCTATGTAATGTATGCCGATTGAATCCAGTTTCTTTGCAATCTTTATCTTTTCCTCTGCAGAGAAATTGACCTTTTCCCCCTGTGTTCCGTCCCTTAGTGTTGTGTCATAAATCGATATCGTTTTCATAAGATTATACTCTCTAATAAAAGATAGTTCCAGTCATCGGAACGCTTCATCCGGTGGGCTCTTTTGCGGAAAAAACAAAGGTTTCCGACAAGTCGTTCCAAGAAAAACTTCAACCTGTGAAAGATTACAACAAGTGCAGACCTAAAGACAAAAAATCCGTTATCAGGA
>DTYH01000114.1 GCA_012961955.1 Desulfobacterales bacterium
AGCCATCATAAACTCAGCCTTTGCGCTCTCGGGCTCCTCAGCCATCTCAGCCACTCCACCAAAAATGAACAAGGTGATCCCCTTTATCCGCAATCCGTACCTTCTTGCGACAACGGAGTGACAGATCTCGTGAAAGACTATCGACACGAATAGCCCCAATGCGCCACATGCACCCATCCACCAGTACGTACCTTTCGAGAGGTTCTTGTAATAAAAAGGGAATAGACCTTCTGCAAGGGACCACGTGACAACGAAGGCGATTATGAACCAACTCATGTCGATCCGGACTTCAAAGCCGAGTAGCTTAAACAGGGTAATCCGTTTTACAAACATCCTTCTTCACCTCCCAGTCTAAATCCCTTTCGCCTATTCTGAAGCGGGCACAAGCCTTAGAAGGTTAATGTAATCTAAACTAGCACTCAAAGGAATCTTTGCTTAGGCAACAGCCTGAAAACATGTGGCAAAATATTCTTCAACTCTTGCCACTGCTTCGTTGATACTTTTCAAGCGGGTAATCGATCCTCGAAATCGACTGCTGTTAGGAAGCCCTTTTACGTACAACCCTAGGCTGCTTCGCAGCATTAGAACCGCCCGCTCCTCTCCAAAATGAGCCAGCATGTACCCTATGTAACGAAGGATCCCTTTTAGACGAGTGCCAGGGTCAGTTAGAGAATAGTCTCTCTTGTGGATCAGATCAAGACACTGGGAGAATATCCAGGGATTACCTACTGCTGCACGTCCTATCATAACCCCGTCACATCCGGTTTCACGCTGCATCTTGATAACGTCCTCAGGGGTCTTGATATCCCCATTTCCAATTACTGGGATAGAGACCAGACTCTTGATCCTGGCAATCAAAGACCAGTCAGCCTTGCCAGTAAATTTCTGGGCAGCCGTCCTGGGATGTATGGTAATGGCATTTACCCCGCAATCCTCGGCAATTTGTGCTACGTAAACAGCTTCTTCCCCTGTGGGTTTCCAGCCTGTCCGCATCTTTACGGTTAATGGGATATTCGTGGCCTTACGGACTCTCCTCAACAGCTCTTTTACCTTTCGAGGATCGCGCATCAGGGCCACTCCCGCCCCATTCCTGATCACCTTACGTACAGGACAGCCAAGGTTTATGTCAAGAATATCAGCACCCTTTGATTCCACTATTTCAGCAGCCCTTGCCATTGTCTCCGGATCCGCTCCGAATATCTGCACACAAAGGGGTCTTTCCTCCTTACAACTGGCCAGTAGCTCCTCTGTCTTTTTTGCTCGATGGATGAGGCCATTGGCGCTAACCATTTCTGTGGTTACAAGGGCGCACCCCGATTCCTTGGCCAATAACCGGAACGGAAGATGGGTAATCCCAGCCATGGGAGCCAGAATCAAAGGGTTCTTAAGGCATATGTCCCTGATTTTCATATGGTTAGAATAAAATATTCGGAGGGTAATTTCAACTTAAAAAAGGGGGGGCTAACTGATCGCGGAGCGGAACCTTTCTTCGTGGAGAGTAACAAAAAGGGAAACAATGAGCCGGGGTAAATATCTTGACACAAGAACCTGGTTCAGGTAATAAGCTTAAAAAGTACCTTTTCAGCTAACCATAGGGAAAACAGGAAGAAATAGATACTTAAAGCCCTCCCGTCAAAGGACGAATTAAAAAATCTTGTTCGTTTACGCAGCTATTGTTGTCGTTGCAGTATATTTCTATCCGGATCGAAGGTCCTATTTATCGGTAACGTATCAAAGGATGTGACGGACCCGGAAATTTCCACAGCCTTGCTAGAAGAGACAGATGGCGGTAAGGCCCTTAACTATTCCGGCCCTTTTGACAGACTCATCTCATACCGGAAGAATCTTAAGACTATTTCCCATGCAATAAAACCAGGGAAAACATTACCCGATATTCTTACCCAGTACGGTATTGGTGGGGCTACAATCCAAAAACTTGTAGAGACTTGTTGTAACGTTTGTGACCTGAAAAGGCTAGTTTCAGGCCGAAACATGGTCATTATCCTCGGCCGGGAGAAAGGAAACTTGATCCATATGGATTATTCCATGGATGATGACGATAACCTGTGTGTAGGTTGGGCACCTTCTGGGTTTTGGCCTTCCAGGGTTCCCATAGACATAGAATCAGTCAAGGAGACGGCTACTATTTGCGGGGTAATCAAAGATCCCCTGTATGAATCTGCCATAACAGTAGGATTTACTCCCCAGCTAGTCCTGGATTTTGCTGACATCTTCGCATGGGACATCGGTTTTTTCGTGGATATAAGACGAGGGGACCGATTCGTCATGGCCTTTGAAAAGGAATACCGAAGCGGCTCTTTTTTAAGAACGGAAGGATAATGTCTGCCGAGTTTGTCAACAATGGTAAGACCTATCGTGCGTTCTATTTTAAGGATAGAAATGAGGTCGGAAACTATTATAATCCTTCCGGCAATTCCCTTCGCAAACAGTTTTTAAGATCTCCTTTAAGATATAGACGAATCAGTTCCCATTTTTCTTATAGACCTCTTCATCCGATCCTAAAGATTTTTCGCCCGCACTTAGGAATCGATTATGCGGCACGTCCCGGTACGCCAGTCCAAGCAATAGGGAGCAGGATTGTTACATTTTTGGGTGTGAAGGGCGACCCTGGTAAGCTTGCTAGAATAAGGCATAACCACACCTATTCCACCACGTATGGTCACCTCCAAGGGTTTGCAGAGGGACTAAACCTGGGAGATTCTGTCAAGTAGGGCCAGGTGATAGGCTATGTCGGAGCAACTGGGCTGGCCACAGGGCCACATCTCGATTTTCGCTTCATCAAGAACGGAAAATATATCAACTCTTTTAAGGTATCGTTCCCACCTGCTCTCCGCATCCCCTCTTCAGAACGAATGGCATTTTATGTCACCGTTAAAAGCCTCTCCACTTTGATGGAAAAGCACTTACAAGAAAAGACATGAAGAGTTATTCCCGTAAACATTGGCTGCTATTTCCTCTATTTGGGATTTCAGCAGTAATGATTGTATCGGGATTATATGGTACGCTTATTAGATGCCTCCATGGATATGGATATTCTCAACGAAACGCGGTAATCTCACCAAACGTGCAAAAGGGATTTAAGAACACGGAGCTATGCAATTCCCTTAGACGAGTCCTTGTTGTCGAGGCCTTCACGTTCGATGCCGAGGATCTTCAAGAACCTAAGCAAAGGATCCTGGAGTTAAAACAGATTGGCGTCAACATCTTGATTGTTCGAGCCTTCCAAAACCCGTATGACCGAATCTATCGTTTTGCCATCCCTCAACACCAGCCAGGTGTTTATTTTGAGACCGAAGCAGCTCCTGTTGTTGATCCATTGCTTAAACGGATCTTGTCTCTTTATTGGTCACCTTTACGGTCTAAACAT
>DTYH01000115.1 GCA_012961955.1 Desulfobacterales bacterium
CGATGTCTCCAACCTTTGTTTTTCTACAGAAAAACTACAGGTTTCCGCCAAGTGGTTCAGGAAAAGTTTTGCGTGTGATCAGTTACCATAATCCTGTGTCTTGCACCGTGTATCGTAAGTTCAGCTTCAATCTGATGTAACCAGCTTGTCTCAAAATGCTAAAATGTTACATAATACTTTTATCTTGTAACATACTCAATCACGTTGGGCAAATCAGGATCAATTGGTAGGATCGAACGCCACGATTGGAAAATCCCGGATATAAGTGGGGCGGCCACGCCGGAGTAAGGATGCTGGTCCTACAGATTTTTTTGTGCTTTCCATGCTTATGTGGACAGGGCCTGTTGGTGTCTCATTCCGAATGGAGCGTATTACCCGTCATTGTGAACGGACCGAAGCGGAGTGAAGAATCTCCTGAGATGCTTCTATTATTCTATTCCTATTCTATTCCTAAAAGCTCTTTTACCCGCCTGATCTTTTCTTCTAAACCGGCTTGACGTCTGAGCATAATTCGTTGGGCCATGGGAGGTCCGGCACCGTGCATGGATTCCACAAGATAGGAGACTGCTCCAGCACCTATGGTAAGATTTTCGATGAGTCGTATAACCTTCATCCGATCCACACTATCAAATTCCGGGTTTGAAGCGAGATATTTTCGGATATAGGGGCCGGTCACAGGGTCATTCAGGTCTTTAGCGGACGGCATGGTACCCACTAGGCCCCCAGCCACATCAAGAGCTAATCGGGCCAGTTCAAACGGAAACCGGGTTACATTCAACTTGCATACATTGGCTAGCAAGAGGTCAATGAGATAACAACCTGAATCCGTAGCTCCACCCATAGCAGAGCAGGCAATACCGCATGCGAACATGGTCTCATTTAAGTGGATCATTTCGATGATCTTGTCCTGTATGTGTGTAGCCTTCTCCAAACCGTTCATCTTTGCTATGAGTGCTGTTGCTCCAATCAAGATGTCGCCCACACCGACCTTGCACCCGCCGTAGCTCTGACGATGGTATCCAGCAAATCGCTGAACCAGTTTTCCCACCTGATCCAGCTCTCCATTGAGGAAGATCCGTTCTTCAGGGACGAACACGTCCTCAAAAACGGTCATGACCTCCTGACCTCCGTATCTGGGATTTCCCATATCCAGGCCAGATTCTTCCAGTTTGCGGGTATCACTGGATTGACGACCATATATATAGTGAACGTTGGGTGTATTAGTGGGGATGGCAAAGCAGATGGCCCAATCCTCCTCCCCTGGGCGCATGGTTAGGGTTGGCATGACAATGATCTCATGTGAGTTGATCATTCCTGTCTGATGAAGTTTAGCCCCTCGCACCACTACCCCGTCCTTCTTTCGTTCCACCACCCTCAGAAAGAGATCCGGATCGAGCTGGTCCTTTGGCCTTTTACCCCTATCGCCCTTAGGGTCTGTCATGGCTCCGTCTACTACGAGGTCCTCGTCCTGCACCCTGGTCCAGAAATCGAGAAAGCGTTTGTGATAAGAGGTGCCATGTTCCTTATCACATTCGTATGTTACGCTAAATAGAGCATTTGCTGCATCCATCCCTACGCACCGTTGGAAACAGCACGCAGTCGCATTTCCGCATACCCTTAGCATCTTAACCTTGTTAACAAGGTCCTCCGTGCCTTGGTGGATGTGGGTGAATCGATTGATTATCCTGCCGGTTATCGAAGATTTCACCTCCATGAGATCCTGATAGGCGGGGTCATGGGCCAGGGCATAAGTCTGAGCTACTGCTTTTAGTGAGGGTCGTACCAGAGGATGACTAGTAAGGTCAGCACACTCCTTTCCCATGATATGAGACTGGAGGCCAAGATCCTTAACGCTCTCAATATATTCTTCAGCAGTCTTCAGTCCCACGGGAAACTCTCCTTTTTGAACGGGCTATTGCAAAAGCAAAAAATACGATTTACCGTTTTTCAGTGTCGGTGGTCTGGGTCAGAGATTGCAAAAGCGATCCCTGACACAAACAACAGAGACAGATGCCGTCTAGTTAAGGCATACAAACAAACCATTAACCTTAAGTTTACCACGTGTCAGAAGTTACCTTAAAGGGGTATGTTGCCGTGCTTCTTCCAGATTCTCTCTTCAGGCTTCTTGTTTTTCAGTAACCCTAAAGCACGGACAAACCAGCGTCGGGTATCTGCTGGACGAATAACAGCGTCTATATACTGCTTGGATGCTGAATAATATGGTCTAACAATAGTTTCATGATATTCCCTGATCTTTGCCTGACGAACCCTCTCCTTGTCATCCGCTTCTGCTATTTCTTTCCTATACAGTATGTTTACAGCGGCTTCTGATCCTATCATGGCGAATTCTGCCGTAGGCCAGGCAAACATTAAGTCTGCGCCTGTTTCGTGACAGCACATGGCCGGTATGGATCCACCATACATCTTCCTAAGTACACAGGTAATCTTGGGGACCGTAGCCTCTGAAAAGGCATAAAGCATCTTGGCTCCGTGACGGATAATTCCTTTTTTCTCCTGATCGGCTCCTGGTAAATACCCCGGAACATCAGCCAAGATGATAAGAGGGATATTGAAACAATCGCAAAAACGGATAAAACGCGCTGCCTTGTCCGCTGCGTTGATGTCGATGGTTCCTCCCAGGTAGCGAGGTTGGTTAGCTACAACTCCTACCACATTACCGTCCAAGCGGCCAAAACCTATTACAATGTTTTGGGCAAATAAAGGCTGAATCTCAAGAAACTCCGATTGGTCCAGGATTTCATGAATCACCAATCGCATATCGTAAACCTTTTTTGGGTCCACGGGCACGATGTCCGTAAGCACATCATTGGAACGGAATGGATCGTCTCTGCTCGGAATTGTCGGCGGGGTTTCCCTGTTGTTTTGAGGAAGGAACGACAAGAGTTTCCTTATTAACTCAAGACAGTGGAGATCATCTCTGGCTACTAGGTGGACCACACCTGACTCTCGAGAATGAACGTTACTTCCTCCCAATTCCTCAAATGTCAGCTCAGCTCCGGTAACTTCCTTGATCACACCAGGTCCGGTAATGAACATCTGACCAGTCTTCTCTACCTGAATAATGAAGTCCATAATGGCTGGAGAGTACACACCGCCGCCTGTGCAGGCGCCCATGATAGCTGCAATTTGGGGAATTATTCCTGAACATTGGGTGTTTTCAAAGAACATCTGTCCATAACCCGACTCATTTTGCATTCCGTCCTGAAGCCTACCGCCTGCAGACTCAAAAAGTCCTACCACCGGTGTGCCCACCTTGCGGGCCATTCTGAGAAGATAATTTATTTTTTCACCATGGGCCTTTCCTGCTGATCCGCCAAACACGGTTACGTCTTGTGCAAAAATGAAAACATCACGGCTGTCAATTGTGGCAAAGCCGGTAACCACGCCATCTCCCAGAATCTTCTTCTTTTGCATGTCGAACTCAAAGGTCTGGGTTTCAGCCAGCATCCTGATCTCCACGAACGATCCAGGGTCCACCAAGGCATTAATTCGTTCACGACAAAGAAGCTTCCCTTTTGCCTTTTGCGCTTGTTGCTTTTTTTGGCCCCCGCCCACTTTCGCCCTTTCTTCCTTCTCTTCGAGTTCGGCAAGTAATTCTTTCCATTCGTTCATTGTAGGATCCTCATGACCGTCCTTGAAGATTAAAATGTTACATGGAATCCTAGATCAGCCAATATATTCACATCTATTGGTTGGGCGGTCTTAGTCATCCGTTAACTGACACTGACGGCCGACACCCCCTTTTTGTGCTCTTCACGGTCATTCTGAACCCTGCAGAGCGGAGCGAAGAATCTCATGAGATACTTCGCTTGCGCTTAGGATGACGCTTTTGGACAGATTGCAAGATGGCATTTTGTATACTACCGTCTTGCAGATGGGTATAAAACCACCCTACAATACTTTTGGGAATTCATTGCCACAAATGCTGTGGAGTAGTATATACTGGAAAATCAAAACGTTAAATCAAGTCAAGAATCGGAACAAAAGGTCTGGCTGGTGAACAGTTGGTAAAATGCCGAGTATCTGAGTCCTAAACATTTTGAGAGGCCATCATTTTCGGTTATAGGCTTTGTTTAAAGCCAGGCCCGTCCCTCGTGGGTGCAGGGGCTCGACGGTGTAAGGCGTGGTGCTATCCAACATCTGGTTTTCTATTCCAAGAGGCGAAATCTTCCACAAGTAATGCTCCGAATTTCCTCTTTGGGCAATCCTACCCCTGCCTGTTCGGCAAATTTTATTTTTCTGGTAATCTCCACAACCCTTTTTGCCATAGTGCGAATCCGGACCATTCCAGGAGGATCATCCAAGGCACCATGTTCCATATATTCGGGCCTTTGCCCCAGTGCGATCTTGCTGACCCTGGCCCAACCTCGAAAAACAGGGATCATAAGATAGTTGTGTCCCAGGGCCTCCAAGGTCATCAGGGCCATCTCCTCTCCTACCCCGAACCACGAGACAACATAGGTTCCTAGAACCTTATTCCGCAATTCGCCAGTAAAAAAACATTGATACCTGCCCCGGGAAATAAGAATCATCATATGGGGAGCAATGGTATGGCTCCAGACAGGAGCTCCCCAGATAAGTCCATCAGCGACGGCCATTTTTTTTATAATCCAGGTAGCGTCGTCCTCATGCTTACAGGGTTTCATATTCTCGATACACCACTGGCAATGACGGCAGGGCATAATCTCCTTCCCTGCCAAGGTTATGAACTCGGTTTCTACATTGGTGAAGGTTTCTGCTGTTTTCAGCGCTTCCGTCATAACCCTATCACAGTTTCCACCCTCGATTGAAGTTCCTGAAATTCCAACTATTTTAATAGGAACATCCTGCATCTAACCACCTCCCTGTTTGTCCCGATAGAAAACACAATCTGGAGGATGGGGATCATGATCAAAGAACAGTATACCCATTCTTCGCTTCGTCAAATTTCCATATGGGAGCCCTGTCCCATTTGATGGTGCGGATCGCCCAGGCCGGTAGGCAAATCTTGACCTGTGTGAGCTCACAAGAGCTGGTTTTCAGAAACAAGTTTCCTGACCCAAGTCTGAGTCAGAAAGTTCATAGCAACGAGCCAGAAGAGGGTTGTGCAAAGGTATCAGTGGGGCCTGATTCGTCTCGTGGTGCGAAAAAAAACATTCCAATGGCTGTTAACTAAGATGATAAGGTAGAGACACCTGAATTGGTACGACCATGCTCGTTTGATAAAGGAGACATCTCGTTGAGGTAAGACAAGACGTCTCCGACGTCGGATTTCGACGGGCTAAAACTTTTTGACATTCTTGGCCTGAGGCCCGCGTTCAGTCTGTTCCACTTCGAAGCTTACACGGTCTCCCTCAGTGAGGGTCTTGAATCCAGGCATATCGATGGAAGAGTAATGAACAAATACATCCCCACCGCCATCCTGCTCTATGAAACCATACCCCTTTTTTTCACTGTACCACTTTACAAATCCCTTTGCCAAAGCGCTAACCTCCTTTCAAAAATTCTCAGCATGGCCTTAGTCCCCAGGTCGCCACTCAGGCAAAGGTGATAATCCTTGAGAGCAAGGCTGACCCGCGAATCTAGCCAAGCCATTATAATATATAAGTATAATACATAGTTTTGCCAGACGTCAAGCAAAAACCTGCCGGGCACAAAAAAACTGCGATGCGAAAAGATGCGCCAAGGGATGCCGAGGATGTATCTGTCGATTGCGCTTGATTTTATCTTGATTTTGATTTACAAAGACCAATTATCACTGTGATACCTATTTACGAGGATGCTTGGTGTGCAACGGAATCACTTGTGGTCATCAGATGAAGGATGAGGAGAAGTCAAAAGAAGAGTTGATAAATGAACTGGTTGTGCTGCGACAGCGGGTTGCTGAATTAGAGGCCGCAGAGGTGGAGCACAAGCGGACCGAGAAGGCCATTCATGATGCCCATGAATACATGAAGAGCATAGTGAATACGGTGCGGGAGCCCCTGCTGGTGCTGGATTCTGAGCTCCGTGTAATTTCGGCCAATCGGTCTTTCTATAAGACTTTCAATGTATCGCCGGAGGAGACCGAGGGTAAGTTCATCTACGACCTCGGGAACCGGCAGTGGGACATCCCTGAGCTGCGAAAGTTGTTAGAAAATATTCTACCAAAGAATACTTCGTTTGATAATTTCGAGATGGAGCACGACTTCGTCCATATTGGAAGACGGGTGATGCTCCTGAACGGCAGGAGAATGGTAGGCAAGCCAGGCAAGCCCGGGATGATACTACTGGCTATTGAAGACGTCACGGAGCAGAAGCGGGCCGAAGAGGAGATCAGGCATCTTAACTTAGTTCTACGTGCCATACGCAATGTTAACCAGCTTATCACCCGGGAGAGGTGTCGCAGCCGTCTTCTTCAAGGTGCTTGCGATAACCTCATAGGGACTCGGGGCTATTCTACTGCCTGGATTGCTATATTTGATGGGTCGAGAAGGGTTATAACAACCGCTGAGGCAGGTCTGGGCAATGAATTCTTGTCTATGTCAGAGCAACTGAGACGTGGTGAATTACACTACTGCGTCCGGCAAGCGTTGGAGCGATCAGATGTATTGGTCATCCAAGATCCTTTTCCGTCGTGTACGCACTGCCCGTTAGTGAATACATGCCGTAGCAAACTTGTGCTGAGTGCCAGGTTGGAACATGCGGGAAAGGTGTACGGGGTGATATCTGTGTGTGTCCCTAGTCAGTTCATGGCCGATAAAGAGGAGTTGGACCTATTCAAAGATGTTGCGGGGGATCTCGCTTTTGCCTTGCACAGCATTGAGCTTGAGGAGGAGCAGAGCCGGATAGATGAAGAGCTCAGGCAGAGTTTTGAGAAGTTAAAGAGAACCTTAAGGGATACGGTCAATGCCCTTTCATCGATAGTAGAGATGAGGGACCCTTATACTGCCGGTCATCAACGACGGGTAGCCGATCTGGCCAAGGCCATCGCCGAAGATATTACCCTCACTGATGAGCAGATCGAGGCAATCCATATGGCAGGGCTTATCCACGACATTGGCAAGATATCCGTGCCTGCCGATATTCTAAGCAAGCCTTCCAGGCTGAACAAGCCAGAGATGGATCTGATCAAGAGCCACCCACAGGTCGGTTATGACATTTTAAAAGGTATAGAGTTTCCGTGGCCTATTGCCGAAATCGTGTTTCAACATCACGAAAGGATGAACGGTTCTGGGTATCCGAAGGGGCTTAGGGGCGAAGAGATACTTATGGAGGCAAGGGTTCTCGGCGT
The DNA here is from genome assembly GCA_012961955.1 of Desulfobacterales bacterium. Taxonomy (GTDB): domain Bacteria; phylum Desulfobacterota; class Desulfobacteria; order Desulfobacterales; family DTYH01; genus DTYH01. The sequence continues at coordinate 7,274 of DTYH01000115.1, forward strand.
TGCTGACGTGGTTGAGGCAATGGCGTCGCACAGGCCTTATAGACCGGCCTTGGCTATAGACAAGGCATTGGAAGAAATATCTAAGAATAAGGGGATTCTTTATGATACTGAGGCGGTAGATGCATGTCTGAATCTGTTTGCCAAGAAGGGATATAGGTTGTAATGCGTCAATCAGTGACTATTCCAGTCAAGCACGTCATCCTGAGCGTAAGCGAACATCTTAAGAGATTCTTTACTCCGCTTTGCTCCGTCCAAAATGACGTAGGAACAGGCTCTGTTCAGAATGGCGATCGGATGCACAGCAACAGAGGAAAAACCCACGTCGGTTCTGGGTCTCGGTCCTTCGTTTCGGGTAACCAATCACTGATCCAGACCACCAGCGCCGTCTATACGGTTGCATGAATTCAACTATTCCATCGACGAGGAAGAGTACTATAGATATTAGGGAGGCGACGTGTTGGGTGTAGAAGCAGAGCTCAAAAGGCGTGATATTGAGATTTCTGATGAAGTTATTGATTCCCTCATAAGGAAGATAAAATCGAACTATTACGACCTGGTAGTATCTGGGGCGGTCAAATTCTACCCGGACGCTGTACATTTCCTAGAAAGTCTCAAAATGTTGGCAGGAGAGCAGGGTGTACACCTCGTATTTGCCTCAAATACGGAACCTGATGTGATCACGGAATTATTCAGAAGGAATGACTCCACCCCCATTTTGACGTCCCACTGATCGGCAGATACACGGAGTCTGAAAAAAACCTGAATCGGATATCTTTGCATATGCATACGGATATCTGGGGAAAAGACCTCAAGAAGCCCTTGTTATCGAAGACATGCTAAACGGGATAAAGGCTGCGAAGAATATTGAAATACTCTGGTTTGTTATAAAGAAGAGATAAGAAGCTACTCGGCCTTAAGAAGGCCGATAGAGTATTTGAATCCCATACGGAGATAATAGATTTTCTCAGAAAGAATTAAAGCCTGGATTGCTAAATCGAAAAAAAGGTTTCAGGGATAGTGGGAAAAGGATTGTTGATTGTATTTGAAGGGATTGATGGCGCGGGAAAAACAACCCAGGTCGACATGCTTTTTCCTTACCTAAAAGGTAGGAACCTTCCTGTAGTAAAGTCCAAAGAACCAACCGATGGTCCTTTTGGTCAGCAGATTAGACGCCTGGCCAGAACGAGACGAAGCCTGTCCCCTGAAGAAGAGCTTTCTCTTTTTATAGAAGACCGAAAAGAACATGTGAGCACCTTCATCCGTCCCGCATTGAAGAAGGATAAGATCGTGATTATTGATCGATACTATTTTTCCACAATGGCGTACCAGGGAGCCCTGGGGATCGATCCTTACCGGATTAAGCAATTAAACGAAGAGTTTGCTCCCATACCTGACCTCCTTTTCTGGATCGACATCTCGCCGCGAATAGGTCTTCTCAGGATAAAGAACAGGAGGAGAGTGGCGTTTAGCACCTTTGAAGATGAGGATTACTTATGTAAGGTAAGGGAGATTTTTTCTTGTCTGAATCTTCCGTATTTGATCCGATTGGATGGTCATACCTCAAAAGAGGTGCTATCCAACTATGTACGGAATATTATGGATGAGGTGATCCCAAGCTTGATGGTTTCGTAAGAACTCCTTTTGCTTACGGAGAGAACAGAGCGTCCCCCGTTGTCAACTCACTCGAAAAACAAAGGTTGAAGACATCGGGCGTAAACCCCATTAGAAAATGAACCTCCCTGTAGTCTCAAGCCAGCTGTTATCCAATTCATGTTGCGTAAAGGTGCATGTTTGAAGATTGAGCATGATTCTCTAACGGGGTAAAAAGCTTCCCCGCGTGAACAGTTACGGGAGTTGCGAGGTATAAGCCTCAGGCTCCACAGCATTTTTTATATTTTTTGCCACTTCTGCACGGGCACGGGTCATTCCTTCCGATCTTCTTCCTCTTTTTGGCCGGTTTTAAAAGCATCTCTTTCCGCATTCTTTCCAGACTCTCCTCAGCCAGCTTTTCTATCCTATCCACCTCTTTTTTTAGTGCCTTTGCTTCTTCAGGGAGACCCATTCGTTGAAGTATGTTAATGGTTTCATGGAGTGACTTTACAGCAAGGTCGTATTTTTCCTGATTAACATATACATAGCTTACGTTCCGTAATAGGCTGGCGATCCCTGGTGCGTGACGTATGTTACGAAGGATTGTCAAGGCTTCCTCATAGTTTTTGGAAGCGAGGTCCATATTACCCTGATAGTAATGGACGGTGGCTATATTACTCAAGATATTAGCCGTCCCTTCAAAGTCGTCAATCTTTCTATAGAGTTTCAGGGCTTCGTCGTAATAATCCAGCGCCTTTTTAAAGTCCTTTCTCTCATAGTAGATAATGCCGATATTTGCAATAAAGTTGGCCATCCCATGGGTACGATTGAGCTCCTTGGATATGGCCAGTCCTTCCTCAAAATGTTTAAGCGCCTCTTCATCCTTTTTCTGGTACCGTTTAAGCATGCCCATATGTCCTACAACCGTGGCTTCCTTTTCCCGATAGTTTCCTCGCTTGTAGATGTCACGGGCCTGAACAAATGACTTTTCCGCCTCCTCAAACATTTGCTTTGCAAACATCAGATTGCCCATTTCTACCAAGATCTTGGCTTCATTATAAGAATTCCCTAGCTCTCTAGCAATGGTAAGGGCTGCCTGATAGTTTTGTTGTGCCCCATCCAGATCATCTTCCATAAAAGAGATTTCAGCAAGGCTGATGAGTTGAGCAGACTCTCCCATCCTATCCTGCAGTTCTCTTCTTATCTTTAGAGCGTTTTCGAATCTTTCTTTAGCCTCTTTGAGCTTTCCTTGGTCCTGAAAGATCCTTCCCAGGCTGCTGAGTTGGTTGGCCTCGCCCGCCAGGTTTTTCAATTCCTTATGTATTTCGAGACTCTCTTCATGGAATTTAGCGCTTTTCTCCACGTTCCTCATGGCATAATACACATGTCCTAAGCTCCCTAAGATAAGTGCCTTACCCAACCTATCATTCTCTTTTTCATAACCTGAAAGGGCATGCTCGTAAGCCTTGATTGCTTTGGAGAACTCCTGCCTGGCGTACTGTATGTGGCCTACATATGCCCACTGGTGAGTACTCCTGGTTTCCTGTCCCAGCTTTTTAAAAAGTTCAAGTGCCTTCTGGTGATGCCTTAGGGCTGTATCAAGCTGACCCTGAGTAAAATACAGGTGGCCCAGGGAGCTTTGTACATCTCCTATCTCTCTTGTAATAAGTGATTCTTCCTGGTCATCCTTTTTAGCCTCCGCTTGTGACCGCACCTCCTCGAGGATCTCTAGTGCCTTTTGAAAAGATTTATCGGCCTCTGAGAATCTTTTCATTGCAAAGTAGATGTTTCCTATGTAGGTGTATTCCCGGGCCAGCTGGAGTCGATTAGATACATTCTCATACAAATATAGGGCTTGGCCATGCCTTTCTAAGGCCTTCTCAAAGTTTCTGTGTA
>DTYH01000116.1 GCA_012961955.1 Desulfobacterales bacterium
ACTTCTTCGGGTTTAGGTGCCTTCTTGACTCTTGCCATAGTGTCCACCCTCCTTTCTTTGATTTGGTCATTCTACAATTTCCACAGTTGGGTGGAGACTTCCTTGAATTCCGTGCGCGAAGAATCGCCAGGTTGGCAAGGACGATGTGGCTGAGACAGCTAAGTTTGCAGGTGCACCTTTGCTGGTTAAACTCTCTACGGATTCAAAAGTCTTCACATTTTAAATCCGACTGCTCGGGGCGTCGATTTGTAGACCCCTGAAAAGCAGGTCTAATTTCTTTGGAGAAATAGATGAAGATTGCCTATTTTTACTGCTTTGCATGGGCCAGCGGAGATATGACCCTTGGCGCCGTTGTGGATGCTGGTTTAGGTTTGAAACAACTTAAGAATGAGTTGGCAAAACTTCGGCTTATCCATTATGATCTTGAGGTGAGAAAGGTCGTCAAGAAAGGTGTTAGCGGAAGTCAAGCTGTGGTGCTCGTGGATGGAGATCACCACCATCTCCGTGACATAGAACAGATCATTGAGGGAAGCGATCTGGAGGAATCTGTAAAGCTAAAAAGTATTAAGATTTTCAGGCGATTGGCAGAGTCTGAGAGCAGAGTTCACCAGACAACCATTGATGAGGTCCATTTTCACGAAGTGGGTGCCATGGATGCCGTCATTGACACAGTGGGGGCTGTGACTGGCCGGGCCGTTCTGGGGATAGAGAAGATTTTGTGTTCACCTCTCCACGTGGGAACCGGAACCGTGGAATGTGCGGATGGTATATTACCAGTACAAGCCCCCGGTCACTGCTGAGCTCGTCAGAGAAAAACCCACATATTCGACCGGGATTGAAGGAGAGCTCCTGACGCCTACAGGGGCAGCTATTCTTACCGCGCCTTCCTCTGGTATCGGTCCCATGCCGGCCATGATTTTGAAAGAGATCGGATAGGGAGCCGGGAGATCGGAACTGGCCATTCCAAATTTGCTCCGAGTGACCATCGGCGAGGTGGAGGGTGGAAGCCCCTTCAGTACGAGATAAACCTACTGCAGAGTTGCACGTAAGGCAGAAGTGTTCGCTTCGTTGTCGGCACTGCTCTTTCAGAGTAAGCCGTGAGAAAAGCGGTCTTTGTATGGACCTTATGGAGATCAGGTAAAGGATTTCCAGAGGAAGTGACAGGGGCGTGTGGACTCTTGAAATAACCGGTGGAGACCCTCTAACGTTAGAAAGAGAGTTCTTATGAGAGATCGTACGGTATGCTGCGGAGATGGGTCTTGAGACCTCGCTTCTGACAAACGATCAATTCCTCTTTGAGGAATATGCCAAGAAGTTGAAGAAATTAGGCTTGAATCAGATTGAAACGTCTCTTTTCGGTACAACAGCACAGTTTCATGACTGGTTTGCCGCGTGAGAGAAAGCCACCGTCAGCGCAGGCCGTTAGGGGGCGTAGTCCTCTAACGAGGTTTACTCGAATGAACGGCTCTTTCGATCGGAGACTGAAGGGAGCAAAGTTCGCAAAAGATGCTGGAATTAAGCTTGCGGTTAGCACAGTTGTCATTCGCCATAACCTCAAGGAAATCGAGTTACTTCCTCAGTTTTCATACGGGTATGGCGTGGATAGTATTCTGGTAAGTTGTATTGTTTCCTCGGGTCGCGGAAGGAAACTAACAAGCGGGTATTCTCTCAATGAAGAGGAGATGGAAAAGGCTATAAGGAGAATTGAATGGGCGTTTTCTGGAATTAATCACCTTTTTCCAAATAGCTCGTTTCCTTATCCGCATCTTTCACTTGAAAGATATTGCCATTATTTAGTGGAAAAATTGGCAATCGACCCCACGGGAGATATAATACCCTGCTGTCTCCTTCCTATGGATTTAAAGACTCCCCTGGGTAACGTATGAGTGAATAACTTGCAAGAGATTCAAGCACTTCCGGATGTGGAGGAGAAGACCGTCTTCTCTCGGTAACCAAAGGTGATACATTTGCAAAGAGTCTCCTGACCCGTCACTCCAGCGAAGGTGGGAGTCCAGAACACGCTGTAATAATGAGTTCCCGCCTACGCAGGGATGATTCAAAAAGCAAATTCCGACTTTTTACGAGACCGTGAAAGGTTATCCCTCCATGAAAAAAGCCCTCAACTATCAAAGGGGAAGTCACAATCTCTGTTCACTTGGTATCGAAATGCTTTACCTGTTATTTTCGAGTCAATGTCATTGACTAGGATATGTCTGGAAAAGGCATGCATATATTTCTTCGTTTGCCGTCCCTGCTTGCCCCGGTATTTGTAGGGGGGTTATTCCCGCCGTGATCCTGCGGCATGTAAGATGCCGCTCTACAGCGGCAAGAAACCCCAGGATAAGCTGAGCTGTCACTTCTACGGAAGAGAGAATCCCGTTAAGCTAATGACATTGATACAAGGTGTATACAAAACAACCGAGTTCATGAGTCTTCTCTTTGATAAGAACCTAATCGTTTCTTGAACATATAGGGCGAAGCACAGAGATGTGGATATTTTCGTGTTAAAGAAAATGAAATATGAGTTAAGCTTTCAGAAGTTGTCCCCCCCTTTTTTGTCGTGTTGTACACAGTCCGAGGATGTCGTCCAGATTCGCTTCGGCCAGTGCAATGCACGTATCCGCGGCGCCGTAGTACATTTTAATAGTCCTGTCCGGCTCAAGAATCACACCGCACGGGAAGACCACATTTGGGACATCACCAGTTCGTTCGTAACTCTCCTCAGGACCAAAAATAAAATGGGACGTATAGCCGACAATCTGTTCAGGGTTCTTTAAGTCAAGCAATAAGGCTCCGATACGGTAAAGTCTACCCGAGCCGGTCTGTTTCACCCCGTGATAGAATGTTAGCCACCCCCTTTCAGTCTTGATTGGGGGGGTCGAAATCCCCAGTTTGCTCGAACTCCAACCCGGTTCTGGGGAAAGCACCACCTTTGCCTTTCCCCAGTAAACCAGATCAGGAGAATATGTAATCCAAATGGATCCTCCATCTTTGCCGATCCCTCCAGGGCGATTAAGCATCACGTAATTCCCACCAATCTTTTCCGGAAACAGGACAAGATCCTTATCGTCCACTGTGGTAGCCAGTGTAACCCTTTGGAAGTGATGAAAATCCTTTGTATAGCCGATTCCTCCCCGAGGTCCGTACGGGCCGAATGCCGTATAGGTGATGTAAAATGTGTCACCGATGGGGGTGATCCTTGGATCCTCAATTCCATATCGCTCATAGACTTCATAGGTAGGATCCTGTGACGGCATAATCCACGGGGAATCCTCAACAGCAAACTCGTATCCGTCTTCGGAATAGGCCAGGGTAAGATGGCTGAGGCCGTTTAAGCCTTCGACTCGAAGTAGCAGAACATACCGGTCTTTGAATTTACAGGCGGCTGCGTTAAAGACGGTGTTGCATAGATAAGGGATATCAGATCTTAACAGGATAGGATTCTTGTCGTACCGACGGAATGGATGAAGAGAAGCATCCATATCGTACCCTCCTCCTCAATCTATGCAGATTACATGAAACTTTAACCGGGGTATATCCATGATTTCGGAGTAAATTTTGAGATGCTTATCTGCTACAATATTCCAGGAAATACGGTTTTTTACGTAAGTTTCGGCATTTTCACATAACCTTTGTGCCAGTCCAGGATCAGAAAGTATCTTGACGATGTTTTCAACAAAATCGCTATCGTCCATGCATACAAGCCCTGCACCGGATCTTTCCATGATTCCCTTCATACCTTCGGTTCCGCTGGTAACAACTGGCTTGCCAAAGGCCAAGCAATGGGCCAAGATGCCGCTCTGAGAGGTCGTCTTGTAGGGAAGTACAACCACGTCCGCGGACGATATGATGGTATCGAAGATGTTCTGGGATAGCTGGCCTCGAATCAGGTAGATATGATCCCTCACCGAGGAACTTTCAATCCGTTTATATAACAGATTCCGATATTCAATAAATTCTTTCCCCCTTGTTTTTCCAGCGATGACAAGGATGGCCCCGGGAAGCCGCTCCAGAATATCCGGAAAAAGATCCACAATGAGCTCGAAGTTTTTGGACGGTCGGAAATATCCGATAAGAAGAATCATCTTTTTGTCTGGAGGGAGACCAAGTCTGACTTTCGCTTCGGGAACGGGTTCCAATTCCCTTGCCCCGTGTGGGACTACCCGGACCTTTCTGGTCAAGTCGATCCCGAATCCCTCTTGCAGAGTCCTTAATTGGTATTCTTCATGCACAATCACACGATTCGAATTAAGCAGGATGGAGTGCAATATGATGCCATGGCTTTCGGGTATTTCACGATAGACGGTATGTAGAGTGGTTACAACAGGGATTCCGGTAAGGCGGAAATTCATAATGAGTGGAATCACAGACACCCCGAAATTCTTACCAAAAAGGCCAAATTCATGCTGGATGTGTACTACGTCCGGTGTAAATCGCATCATCATCGAGAAGGCCTTATCTGCTAAGTCCCCATCCTCGTAGTCAAAACATGGGAAGACCTGTGGCCCAGCACCTCCCTTGTGAGAGACAATATAGACGTCCGCATATTTCTTCCTGAGAGCCTCGGTGAGATACTGTGTGTACGTTGCAATACCACATTCGATAGGAGGAAATGTTGAAATAAAACCAACTCGCATTGAAATACCTCCTTCCTCGCTTCGATCCAAGCCCATCCCCTAGCGTCCGCGAGGATGAGGTCCGTGGTCGATTGGACAAAACTGACATATTAGGCAACTTAAGGGTTTACGAAATTTTATTCACTCTGATCAGAACCATGTAGGAGGTCTTCCTTGGGTAAAGGGATATTTATAGTAAAAGTGGTTCCCACACCTACCTTGCTATGTACATCTATGGTCCCTCCCAGGTCCTGGATGATCTTTAGACTGGTAGAGAGCCCAAGGCCAGAGGCACTCCTTTCCAGTTTAGTGGAGAAAAAGGGATTAAATATTTGCGGAAGAAATTCTGGAGATATGCCTGTTCCTGTATCGGCAAACTCGATTTGAACGATCTTTTTCAGCCCTTCTCCGTGAGGAGACTCTTCGGTTTTAGACCGCGTAGTAATGGTGAGGGTTCCGCCGTGGGGCATTGCTTCAAACGCATTGTTCATGAGGTTGACAAAGACCTGCCTTATCTTACTATCATCCGCATAAATTAAAGGGAGATTTTCACCATATATCTCCACTATGTTTATGTTTAAGGAGCTTGCCCGATGCTTTACCAGGGCAACTACGCGTTTTAATATCTCGCCTACATCGATCCTTTCAAGTCTGAGCTCACCCTCCTGTCCGAAATCTATTAAATCCCTTATCAGGTTTCGGGCCCGCTGAATCTCTCTACGTATAAGTTCTAACGTATCTCTGGGAGGTCCCTCACTACTCGTCTCCCTCAACAGAACGGTGATATAGCTCAAGGCTGAGACCAAAGGGTTCTCTATCTCTCTGCTGATATTGGTACTCAGCTGTCCCAGGATAGAAAACTTTGCATCTTGGATAAGTTTCTTTTGCATCTTCTTGATCTTCTCATTGGCAAGCATCAGCTCTTGAACTTTTGTGTGATAATCAGTAACATCAGCTGCAATCATTACAGTGCCGGTATTCCTGCCATCTTCTATGAGATTAGCAATGATAAGCTTCAGGATAAACTTATCATGCGGTATAGTAAGTTTCTCTATCTGGGCAATAGGGCTGGTAGAGAGTCTATCCATTACCTCTTTAATTTTTAGAGAGCTTCCGTCTGTAAACAGGCCATACAAGTCGGTTCCTATAATCTCTCCTTCCGTCTTTTTAAAGATTTTCCTTGCTGCCGGGTTAACATAGGTTACTCTTAAGCGGGAGTCTGTTTCTATTACTCCTTCCCCCATATTCTCCAGAACAATCTCATGGTGTCTATTCTGAGACAAAAGTTCTTTAACGATGGCCCGCTGTGACATACCTTTGGTTCCCAGGACTGACGAAACCTTCCTTTTGTCATTAGACTTAGTTTCTGTGTTCAGCTTTCTTAGGATCTCAAGGACATTCTTCTTTATGTGTCCTGCTGGGCCCTTAAATAGGTAAAAATCTGCTCCTATCTTTTCCAGATCTGGCGATTCCTCTGTTAAGGTGCCCGAGACAATGATAATCGGTGTTTCTCTGAGCTTAGGATCTTGTCGGATACATTTCAAGAATTTGACGCCGTCGATCCTTGGCATTATCCGGTCCACGAAGATGCAATAAAAAGGTTCCTTTTTTGCTATTTCGATTCCTTCGAGTCCATCGGAAGCCTTCTTAACTCTATATCCTTCATTCTGCAAGATGTCACTTATCAGCTCAAGATAGAATAAATCATTATCTACTACTAATATCTGCCTTGGTTCCATGTATGACCTCCTTAGAGAACAGGTAAACCATTCATACCGTACAGCGTTAATCCGTAAAGGATTGGGAAGGAAGTTTAAGGTCCTTGAAGATTGGCACAGACCTAATTCAGCTCTATCGGTGTTGTATCATCCCAACATCTTCGGAATCACCCTGAGGATTTCATCTACAGTGGTAATTCCTTCCTTTAACTTTTCGATCCCGCTCTCTTTTATGGTTTTCATCCCAAGAACAGCCGCTGCCTTTCTTAATTCTGACGCTGCAGCTCCCTGTTTTATCAAGTCCTTAATTTCATCCGTGATGGGTAACACCTCAAAAAGGCCAATTCGACCCTTATATCCGGTATGGTTACAAGCTTTACACCCTGCACCCTGGTAACATTTAAGGTCGTGCAATTCCTTGCGGGTCAAACCAAGGAGTTCCAATTTTTCTCGGGGAGTGTTTGCAACCTGTTTGCATGATGGACATATCTTTCTCACCAGTCTCTGAGCGATGATTAGAATAACTGCCGAGGTAATCATAAAGGGCGGAATACCTATGTTTATCAGTCTGTCAATTGTACTCGGGGCATCATTGGTATGTAGAGTAGACAGGACTAAATGTCCTGTCTGGGCTGCCTTGATGGCAATCTCTGCAGTTTCAAGATCTCTGATCTCACCTACAAGGATAACATCTGGATCCTGCCTCAAAAAGGAACGGAGGGCTTCGGCAAAATTCAAACCAGCTTTTTCATTCATCTGAACCTGATTTATACCCTTCAGGTAATACTCAACAGGGTCTTCGGCGGTAATGATATTCACCTCTTCCCTGTTGACGGTGTCCAGGGCAGAATAGAGAGTGGTGGTCTTTCCACTACCAGTAGGTCCGGTTACCAAGATCATACCAAAGGGACTCTTGATTGCCTTTTTAAACTCTTCTAACTCCCTTTGATCAAAACCCAACTTAAACATGTCCAAGACAAGATTGCTTTCATCTAGTATCCTGATTACTATCTTCTCACCAAATATGGTAGGTATGGAAGAGACTCTGAGATCTATCATCCTGTTCTCGAGCTTCACCTTCATCCTGCCATCCTGTGGGATTCGCCGTTCTGAAATGTCCATGTCACTCATGACCTTAATTCGGGATGAAAGGGCAGGATGTAGACTGCGGGAAAGCTTCATCACCTGATGCAAAAACCCATCAATTCTAAAACGGATCCGAAGTTCGTCTTCGTAGGGTTCCACATGGATATCGCTGACTTTCTTGTTGATAGCGTCGGTGATAATGAAATTAGCCAGCCTTACAATCGGAGCTTCTTGTGCTGCGGATTTCAGCTCTTCAGAAGGCATTTCCTCTTTTGGGGCGTCGAGTATTTCCACCTTTTCTACTTCTTGCTCTATGACTTGCATTATTTCCGAAAGAAGTTCTTCAGGCCTCTGACGGTAATACCTATCGATTGCTTTTTTGATATCTGTCTTGCTAGCTACCACCGGTACTACTAGAAAACCACTTGCGAATTCTATGTCATTGATTATAGGCAAATCAAAGGGGTTGGCCATGGCAACAGTGAGTTCTCTTCCGTCTTTAGCGATCGGCAACACCGTGTATCTCCTTGCTACCTTTTCTGGAATCAGCTTAATCACTTCAGGATCGATCTCGATATCATGCAATGAGACATAAGGAAGATTTTTCTTGTTGGCAATAAACTTGGCTAGTGTCTCCTCATCTATATACCCCTTCTCAACCAGATAGTCGTAAAGGTCGCCACCGTAGGTTTTCTCCAGATTTAATATGGTCTGGAGCTGTTTTTTCCCAATATACCCACTGGCAACTAACTCAAAGCCAAGTTTTATCGACAACTTGTCTTTCATTCTTTTAACCTCAGGGATTCTGGTCAGCTTTTGACCCCTTCGACAACATTATAATGACATAATACAAGATTGAGGTGGAAAAAAAAAGAAGAAGATATCAGAATCCTGCTGGTTTGGTTTGTCACGTCTGAATCAATCCTTGGGCCCCTTGCGACTTTGCCCCCTTCTGTACGCGTGACTAAAGGGAACCTCTTCTAAGGAAAACATCCCGCTTGACGACTAGTACTCATTGTAGTACTCATTGTATAAACCCCAGTAAAGCCGTTAGGGCTGTACTCCCTTAAAAGGAGTTCCCTGTGAACAATTACCGTATTAATGTATCGATATTGATCCCGTGCTTCCGCGCGGTCCTTTTCCAACGAGGTGAATATAAATCTGTCACATATCTGACTCTCAGGCCTCTACATGATCTCCACGGCTTGGACCGATGTCGCAGCACAGCAGTGGCATAGAAAATGAACAGGAATAAGAAAGAGAATGAACCCTGCTAGAGGGGCAGGGTATTAAACCGCCTCATTTAAGAAGGAGCTTTAAGACATATTATCTATATCATCCCTGCGATAAATGGCGGGGCTATGTAACGGGATAAAGGAAAATTGAATTCTGATATTTTGAATGGCGGCAAAGGATTCAACATGCGAGAGGTTACTGAGAACCTTTGTAGGCATGTTGAATATCTCTCAATAAACGTTGGAGATCGACACCTGTGGAAGGAAGACTCCTTGGACAAGGCTGCAGACTATATTGAAGCCGTCCTACAAAGCAGCGGATATTCAGTGGACCGGCAAACATACTCGTGCTACGGCAGGAGCGTCTCCAATCTGATTGTAGAAAAAGCTGGGACCGAAGATGGGGTCGTAGTAGTGGGTGCCCATTATGATACTGTGCCAGGAACACCAGGCGCTGATGACAATGCCTCAGGCGTTGCTGGTTTGCTTGAGCTTGCAAGGCTCCATAAAAGGGTCTTGACCAGAAAGCATCTCGTATATGTTGCTTTTGTCAATGAAGAGCCTCCTTGCTTCGGCTCCTACAATATGGGGAGTATGGTTTACGCTAAGCACCTTAAAGAACGGAACGTGCCGGTCGATCTTATGATCTCCCTGGAGATGATCGGATATTTCCGAAAAGAGCCTATTCAGCGATATCCACTTCCGGGGATGCGCCTTTTCTATCCCAAGACCGCTGATTTTATAGGGGTTGTGGGAAATTTTCGTTCGAGAAGATGTGTCTCTTTTCTTAAAACCGGGATCAAAAAATATTCAGCTATAAATGTGAGGTCTTTAACCGGGCCTGAATATGTGGGTGGCATTAACCTTTCAGACAATTCCTCCTTCTGGCACCATGGATACAGGGCGGTCATGATAACCGATACGTCATTTTTTAGAAACAGGAATTATCATCAGGAGACAGATACCATCGACACCCTGAATTTTGAGGCCATGACGCAAGTGGTTAAGGGCCTTTATCACACGCTATTGGAGATATAGGCAAAAAGGACGAGAGGGAAAACCGTAACCATTCTTCTAGTTGGCATTCTGATGGTTTCATACGGTGTATGCAAGGATAAGAACTTGGTCTCTTCGTTATCGGGTTGCTGTTTGTGACTGGGGGGTACCTGCTGATTAGAAGAGGATTAACGGAATCTATTCGGGACAAGTCAAGTTTTGTGTAGAGACCAGAAAGATGAAAGTTTGGTTATTACCCGCATTTTTGGCATTCGTCTTGTGGGGTATCTGGGGCTTTATTCCCAAACTCACCACGCAGTACATCAGCCCAACGAGTGCTATTATCTTTGAGGTGGTAGGGGGGATGATAGTTGGTATTTTGGTACTGTTTCTCGTTGGGTTCAAACCTGAGATTCACCCTAAAGGGATAGGGTTGGCTGTCTCCACTGGTATCTTGGGCCTACTTGGAGCTCTTTGCTATCTTATAGCCGTCAGCAAAGGAAAGGTCTCAGTTGTAGTAACTGTAACGGCTTTATATCCGATTGTCAGTATTGGGCTTGCATACGTTATTCTTAAGGAACCCATTTCATTAAAAGAAGGTCTCGGAATAATCTTGGCCTTTATTGCAATTATGTTATTTTCAGTGTAACGCTGCATCGACCCCAAGAATTCGCTCCGCGAACTTGGGGTCACTAAACCTGTATCGGTCAACACTTTCTAGACACCTGATTAAGCATTTTTAGGCAGCTTTCCGTGTGGTATTTAG
>DTYH01000117.1 GCA_012961955.1 Desulfobacterales bacterium
CGGCCTAACTTATGAAAGATGAGTTGAGTTCAGGGGCTAACTCTACCCGGATTTCCTTAATTATCCCCTCTTACGGCAAGATCGAGCCTCCTGGTACCACCTCCACTTCAACACCCTTCTCGAGCCCAGGCCCCCATTTCACCACGACAGTTGTGCCCACAACATCCTGCAGTCGCATTATGCTTGACACACCAGGCTATCCCCGCAATACTCCCACCTCAAGAAAGGGACTTCCTATCACCCTCTTATCACCGACTATTGAGCCAGGTGCCAGGAGGTCTGGGTGTATTTGAGAGCATTATGGTGCTGCTTCTGTCTTCTCGGGTGCCAGGCCCTTCGCTTCTTGGATCTCTATTGGTATTCAGAGGTACTTACTACATTCTTCCGCTCATGGTGGCCTCAGTCCAATTCGTAGGCCAGGAACTTTTCCATAAAAAGGGCACAATCAAAGCTGCAGCAAGGGCGTTTAAGAGGTAAGAAGTTGATCCTGTTTTTCGGGCTGGATTTTTAGCCAAATCCTGTAAAGTTTTTCGCCCCCTTCCTCATAGCATCTAAATCCTCGGGAATCGATTTCTTCAACCTGAACCTCACCCAATTCCCGGCACTGTTCAAGCCAATTTCTGAAGTGCTGGCCCCCGCCAAAATAAACCTTCACCCATTTGTTACCATGCTTATCAACCCTTTCTCTGACCTGCTCCTCTTCCGCCATGCGCTCACGAATATCCATGGTGCTTTCTTTTCGCTTGCCCATGTCCATAGCACTATCCCTTTTATTTTAACTTTCGGATTTCCTCAAGAAGCCGACCTTTTTCTTCAATCTGCTCCTCCAATTTTTCTATGGCGAGCAATTGATGGGGACGGATGGAGTGTGCAGGGAGGGCCTTTTTCCGTTCCTTCAATCTTTCCTTCAAGACCTCTATTTCCTTTAGCAAATCTTCCTCTGATCCCATAATAGCTTCCCTTCTAAATTTTACCTATTTCCGGCCTGTTGTAGCACGGTAATATAGCAACAAATCTCTTCTTTCGGGCCTAATCAGATCTTCTCTCATCAATTTTCCCAGATACTTAGACACTTCGTTCAAGTTCATATCAAATACCTCTGAGATCTCCTCGGCTGTGCAGGGCCTTCGTTGCAGCATTGAAAGTATCGCATCTTCATTGGCCTTTATGTTGCGGGCCTGTTTTTTTCCAAATTCAGCAATTATTTCTGCGGGTGGATCAAACAGCCCGGTAAGATCTTCGAGTTCCTCTCTTGAGAGAGGGTCTGCAAAACGTTCGGCCGGAGGCCGAACCGTAGTATTTAGCTGAATGCGATCCGGTCGGATCTGACTCACCAATGCGGCAATCTTTTTCACATCGTCAGGAAGAGAGTTGATACCTTTGACCAAAAAGACTTCAAGAAACAGGTTACCCTTGAATTCCTCCCTGAACTTACGTTCACCCTCAACCAACTTCTCAAATGTAAGATCCGTATGAGCTCGATTTACCCACCCATATGAAGCCTGATCCCAGGCACTCAGTGAAACTTTTACTATATCAGCTAATGCCGCCTGTCTTCTAACCTCTGGCAGGTAAAGCATTGTACCATTAGTCAACAAAACCGTAGGTACCTTGCTTTTCGACTGAATGCACTCCAGTATTTCCCCGAAATGTGTATGTAAGGTAGGCTCACCTGAGCCAGATAGCGTGATGACATCTGTTTCCACCCCTCTTGCCAACCACGCTTCAAGCTCCCGGATGACCTCATCGGTAGGGACATATTCTCTTCTCTCTATTGTCTTTTCCCTTGTGCGGCCGAGCTGGCAAAAGACACAGTCAAGACTGCAGGTCTTAAGGGGCAACAAGTCTATACCCACTGAACGACCAAATCTCCGAGAAGGCACAGGGCCAAAGACATATTTGTATTTCTTCGTCCTCAGTTTCAACCTTAAATTTTAGGGAAATATAGGAAAATTTTATCTTTATAACTATTGTTGGTTTTTTGGCAAATAGATCATAAAAACAGACCCCTTTCCAAGTTCGCTCTCCACCGTAATTCGCCCTCCATGGGCAGCAATTATGGTCTTAACCTCAGCAAGACCTAGTCCACTTCCTTCCTTTGTTATCGTATGTGTTCCCCTGTAAAAGGGGTCGAAAATAAAGGGCAATTCTTCTGCTGGTATTCCCATGCCTTCATCGCTGATCTTGATAATCACTTCCAGATCGTTTTGATCGATAAGGATTCGAATCGCCCCCTGGCCTTCAGAGTACTTTATAGAGTTATCTATAAGGTTTCTGAAAGCTCTTTGAAGGCGAGGTGCATCTCCTCCTATTATAATCATATCCTGGGCATTTTTTAATTCTAACTTAAAACCCCCTCTTCTACTCTTGGCTCGTAAGCCTTTAAAAGCTCGAGAATTTCCTACTCAACTGAAACCGAACTAAAATTAAGCTTTAACTGGCCAGATCTTAACCTGGAAAATTCCAACAACTCATTTATTAGGTCCTCAATTTTTGCGGCCTCGCCCTTCACAATCTTAAGGTATCTTTCTCTTTTCTGTTGCTCGACTTCGCCTTCTTTACGAAGCAATCGTAGGGCAAATCCTCCGATGATACTCAATGAAGACTTCATGTCATGGGCAAGCATTGAAATAAGGTTATCCTTTTCCCGCTCAAGGGCCTTAAGATTTGAAATATCGTAAAAAGATTCTACTCCTCCAATGAGATTTCCGTGGCGGTCAAAGAGGCCATTACAGCTCATCCTAACAGGTATCTTTTCTCCCCATTTGTTTTCAACCGGCATTTCGCAAGTATGGTCATATGATTTCATGTAGGAAGTTTGTTCTAAGCGCGAAAACCCTTATAAAAAAAGCTCCTCCCGTGGTATAATTAC
>DTYH01000118.1 GCA_012961955.1 Desulfobacterales bacterium
GCGACCTACGGATTAGAAGTCCGTTGCTCTATCCAGCTGAGCTACAGGCGCACAATACTAAAGGTCTCGGTTGGTTAAGGATAAGTAATGGTGGGACTAATTATACACTCTTTTTCCTATACCAATTCATGTCCTTGTTGTCAATCGAAAGTAAGGCGACTGCCCAAGAACTCCTCTAATCCCCGCACAGATTCTCAAACAATCTTCCTTCCTCCCATCTTTCTACAAAGATCTCTATAACTTCTATATTGATTTTATTCTCCTTTGCCAGGCCTTTCAATAATCTCATTGTTTCATAAACCCTTTTTGGGTTTCCTATAAGGGCGTAAATCTTTATGCATCGCTTCCAAAACTTTATTGCTTCAGAATCGTTGTTCAGTTTGACACATGTCATACCAAGAAAAAAGAGGTCTTCTGCTATACCCTTGAAAAAGGAAGCTTTTCGATCATAATAAAGGGCGTTATTAAAAAAGCCTAACGCCTCGTTAAACCTTTTACTTTCAAACATCAGGTTTCCCATTGCAAAGTTTACAGATGCCATCAGTAGATTGTCTGATCTGTCCGCTTCTCTTATGCAGATTCTAAGTATTTCCTCTGCCTTATGAAACTCTTTCCTTTTGGTGAGGAGGACCCCCTTGTTATTAAGGAGGGGTATGTACAGCGTATTCTCGTGTAGTTTGGATTTTATACCCATTGCTTGGTTGAGCACCCTGTCTGCCGAATCAAGCTCTCCTTTATCAATCAGAACCCCTGCCTTGTTTGAGAGTGCCATTAAGGTCCCCTTCATATCGTTTATGTCCACATACTGACTATATGCCTCATCAAGGAAGAGGAGAGCCCTATCATAATTACCCATGGCTCGATAGGTGATTCCAATATTGTTTAGGCACTTTGCAACACCTTCAAGAGCGTCTATTGACGAATAGAGTTCATAGGCCTTGAAGAAGTATTCCAGGGATCTTCTGTAGCAACCCTTCTGGTACCACTTAACACCCAGCATCATCTCTTTGTCTCCAGGGATCCTGGTGGAAGCCGTGTCAACTACTGGTTTTCCTGTGGCACAGGAAATGATGGGAACAAGAGTCGCACAGAATAAAATAATAACGGCCAATTTCTTCATTTTCTTATCCCGACATCTATGGCCTTACCCTTTTTCTCGGGTGGCAGATGGCGCCTGATCAGAAAGTTCTTCTTGACTGATTGGATTACCTTGTTTATCTCTTCCATTTCTTCCTCTATCTTCTGTACGCTATGCTTGGTCGTTTTCGTGATCCTGGGGACATCGTGGCTCCCTTCCTCGATGTTCTTCAGGATCTCATTAATAATGTCTACGCTCTTTTTTACTTCATTCATTATTTCAGGGGTCCTGTTTGTCGCTTTCTCTATATTTTTAAGGATGGCCTTAGTAGTGTCCAATTCTGCATAAATCCTTTTTAGTAGCATTTCAGATTTAAGGATTTTTCCGATTGATCCCCTCCCTTTTGCCAGATCGTCAGTAATCGATTCAATGTTCCCGAGTGCCTTGTCGATATGGTTTAAAGAAGAATATAATGGGCCTTTGGGATCTCTCAGATCACTGATAATTTCCGAGATATGTTGGATGCTTTTCATGGCCATCCGAGCCGTCTTTTCCACTTCGAACTCGGCCAATAGATCGGCTATAGATTTTCTTGCCCGCGAAGGGATCAAGCCCCCCTCCGGTATGGGCGGTGCTTCCTTGCTCCCCGGTTTAATAGATACATATTCTGAGCCGATAAATGTGGGACTCTCGACAGTTGCCACTGAATCAGTCCGGATTCGAGAAGCATACTCTTCTAAGATGGCCATCTCAACCTTGACCTTATCCCCTACAAGGGTTATCTTTGTTACCTTGCCGATGTCTGTCTTGTATAGTTTTACCACGGCATTTTGGCTCAGGTTGTAGCTTTCATCAAATATGGTGTAATATCTAACATACGATTTAAACCAATCCTTTCCTTTTCCGATCATTACTGTTGTGACAAAGAGGAGGATAATCACGCCCGCCATAAAAGCGCCTACCAACCTCTCTTTCTTGCTAAAATCAAGTTTCATATCAAATTCTTATACCTGTATGAACTTTCCTTCCTTGATTAAGATCTTTCTGCTTGAGAACTCTCTAATATACTCTTCATCTTTTGAGAAGAATACCGTTGAGAGTCCCTTCTCCCGGAGGCTACGGAGAACCGTCTTCAAGGTTTCAAAACTCTTGTCACGCAGGAAATCTCGGGGTCTTTCAATTATGAAGAGCTCAGGCCCCTTGGCAATCTCGCGTACAATAATGGCAAGCCTTTTTGATTCTGGACTGAGATGGGCTGGTCGTAATGCGAGGTATTCTTCCAATTTAAAAATTCGGCACAGCTCAAGGATCTCTTCGGACATAGTAATAGACATATCGTTCTCAAAATAGTATCTCATATACATCAGATTGTCATACAAAGAAGTATTGCTGATCAAGCCCGCATCTGAACATACATACCCGACCTTTCTTTTATAGTGTAGAAGGTTTCGATAATCAGAAAAGTCGAGCATCCTTTTCTTGTAAAAAAAAGTTCCCTGACGCGGTACCTCCAGAGTAGCCAGCGCTCGCAAAAATAAAGAGGCATCATCAGAAGAGTCAGAATCTAAAGAGACAGAATCTCCTGTCATCAGCACAAAATCAAAAGGCTCAAGTCCATGACCCTTACCGATCGGTGCGAGGGAATAATTGTCAAGCCTTACCAGTTCGTTATTTCCACAGTGCATAGTGTTCTTGGTTAGAGATAGAATATCACTGAAATAGTAATGTTTACAAAAAGGCAATAAAGCAAGCACTCCACGGCAGCCCTGGATGTTCCAGGAGGGATTTCAGTTATGGAGTTTTTGATCCTGAAGCCCTGATACAGGCATACAGTAGTAATTATATACCCAAAAAACAGGCCTTTGATGATTCCAACGGCCAAGTCCGTGCCGGTTATTGCCTTGCCTATTTGAGGTAAAAAGTATTCCATTGGAATGTCCGTAAATGTCCAGGAAATTAAATAACCACCTATTAACGCCACTACGTCAAAAATCACGAACAGACACAGAATTGCAGTAGTAATTCCGATCAACCTTGGGAGGCAAACCGTATAAAGAGGGTCTATCCCCATCATTTCGATCGCCTCCATCTCATGAAGCACGTTCATGTATCCTATTTCAATGGTTACTGCAACTGCGGTACGTAGGATGACGATAATAGCAGTTATGAGAGGGCCCAGCTCCCTGACGATCAGAAACACAACCAGGTTTCCAAGTATGTAGTTTCCTTCTACAGTCCCAAACTGTTTGCTAAACTGGATTACGATCATGCTTCCAATAATCAGAGAGATGAAGAATATTATTGGAAGGGCCTGGACAGCAGTAAAATATATCTGTTGTATGGTGATATGATATACAATACTTCTCCCTTCTCTATTCCTCATCAATAAGAGAGAGGATATCTTGCAGGCAAAGGCGAAAAGGTCCAGGATATGGTTAAGAGAGTCTATAGTTCTACGACCAAGAGCGCAAATACCCCTGTCTGTAAAGCTCAGAGACGACAAAGGCGGCCATCCATTATGTAATGGCCGCCTTTCTTTATTCCTATAAACTATAATGTCATTTTTCAGGTGCCCATTGCCCATGAATTCATATATTCCCTTTGCTGATCGGTCAAAGTATCAATAGTGACACCCATTGAGAACAGTTTTTCACGTGCAATCTCTTTATCGATCTCCTCAGGGACTGGATATACATCTATCGGAAGTGGTTCGTTCCTTTTTACCATGTATTCGATTGAAAGGGCCTGGTTGGCAAAGCTCATGTCCATCACACTGGAAGGGTGCCCCTCTGCTGCTGCTAAATTCACCAGCCGACCTTCCCCCAGCACATTGATACGTTTTCCGTTACGAAGTAAGTATTCTTCAATAAAGGGGCGAATTTGACGCTTAGAGTCTGTAATACTGGCCAGACCTTCCAGATCGAGTTCCACATTGAAATGGCCAGAATTAGAAACAATAGCACCGTCCTTCATCGACTCAAAGTGCTCCTTGCGAATTACATTTGTGTTCCCAGTAAGGGTACAGAAGATATCGCCAATCTTGGCTGCCTCCTCGATAGGGAGTACCCGAAATCCATCCATGACTGCCTCCAGGGCCTTTAGTGGGTCCACTTCACAAACGATTACATTGGCTCCCATGCCCCTGGCTCGCATAGCTACCCCTTTGCCACACCATCCGTATCCGCAGACTACGAACTGTGACCCGGCAAGCAATCGGTTTGTAGCCCGGATAATTCCGTCAATTGTGCTTTGACCGGTACCATACCTGTTATCAAAGAAGTGTTTGGTTTTTGCATCGTTTACTGCTATTACGGGGTATTTAAGTATTCCGTTGGCAGCCATGCTGCGCAGACGTATAATACCGGTTGTGGTTTCTTCGGTTCCGCCGCGAACACCATCCAGAAGCTCAGACCGCCCTGAATGAAGTGTGGAGATCAGATCAGCACCATCATCCATGGTGAAGTGAGGCCTGAAATCAAGTACCGAGTTTATATGACCGTAGTATTTATCTCTATCTTCGCCTTTTATGGCGAAGGTGGGAATCATATCATGTTTTACCAGGGATGCAGCAACATCATCCTGGGTACTCAAGGGGTTTGATGCACACAACCTTATCTCGGCACCTCCAGCCTGAAGCGTTTTCATTAGACTTGCCGTCTCCGTAGTAACATGCAGACACGCTCCAACACGGACACCTTCCAGGGGTCGTTCTTGTTCGAACCTCGCCTTTATTCTGTTCAGGACAGGCATACTCTGATTAGCCCATTCGATACGCAGCTTCCCTTCCTCTGCCAGATCTATATCCTTTATCTCATACTCCATCCTGTAATAGTCCGTATCCTTTCCGTGTAAAATTTATATCTATTTGTTATGAGAATTTGGCGTTTTAACAAGATTGACTGATACTGTTGTAATCAGTCAATCTTGTTCACTAGTTACGCCATTAGAAAAGCCCCGTGCAGAAGCACGGGGTCAAAATCGATATATACCTCTTTTGTTATACTGGGTTTAATGCCCCCTGTGAAATTCTAATACGGTTTACAGTATATGAATAACTCACGAGTTGAGCCTCGTGAACGTTCACCTAAACTCCTGCCTTTTCTCGCAGGACATCCACCATGTTTGTTCTTTCCCAAGTGAAATCCTCGTCCTCTCGCCCAAAGTGTCCATAAACAGCTGTCTTACGATAGATCGGTCTTAGCAGGTCCAAATATTCAATAATCGCTGCCGGACGGAGATCGAAAGTATCCTGGACTATTTTTTTCATGTCGCCGTTAGATATAACTCCAGTACCAAAGGTGTCCACCATCAAAGATACCGGTTTTGCCACCCCTATAGAATAGGCGATTTGGACTTCGCATTTGCTCGCCAATCCTGCAGCAACAATATTCTTAGCAATGTGACGGGCCATATATGATGCGCTTCGGTCCACCTTGCTGGGGTCTTTTCCGGAAAAGCATCCACCGCCATGACTCCCCACACCACCATATGTGTCTACTATAATCTTTCTTCCTGTAAGGCCGCAATCGCCCATTGGACCACCGATCACAAAACGGCCAGTAGTATTGATCAGAAAGCGTGTATCGCCGTCGATCATATCCCTCGGAATCACCTTCTTGATGACTTCTCCGATGATAGCATCCCTAAGGTCTCCATAGGATACATCAGGCTTATGTTGGGCTGCTATAACCACGGCCTCAACCCTTTTGGGTCTTCCTCCCTTATACTCAATGGTTATCTGAGACTTGCCATCAGGGCGAAGAAAGTCGAGTGAACCGTTCTTTCGCACATGGGCCAGGCGCATGCAGAGTTTATGGGCAAAAGAGATAGGCATAGGCATTAGCTCCGGTGTTTCATCGCAAGCATAACCAAACATTAGACCCTGATCACCTGCCCCCTGTTCCTTATAAAGCCCTGCTCCGTTTACTCCAATAGCGATGTCAGGAGATTGTTGATCAATACTAGTGATTACAGCACAGGTTTGCCAGTCAAAACCCATTGACGAAGAATGGTATCCAATATCCCGTATAGTTTCCCGGACAATACCAGGAATATCCACGTAACAGGAGGTGGTAATCTCACCTGCAATAAATGCAATTCCCGTGGTTACCAGAGTTTCACAGGCTACACGCGCCCTTGTGTCTTGAGCGATTATGGCATCTAGTATAGCATCAGATATGGCATCGGCCACCTTGTCTGGATGACCTTCAGTGACCGACTCTGAAGTAAACAGATAACTATTGGTACTCATCTATTCTCCTTTTATTTTGTTTTGATTGTCTACATAAATCATTAAAGGCTTGAAACCAGGAATCTCTTTCTCATCGAGCAGGGCATAAGTGGTAATAATGATTAGATCCCCTTTTTGTCCTTTTCGCGCAGCCGCCCCGTTTAAACAGATAATCCCTGATCCTGATGCGCCTTCGAGGGCATATGTTGTAAACCGTTCGCCATTACTTATGTTGTACACGTGAACCATCTCGTGAGGTAGAATGTTTGCTGCTCTCATCAGGTCAATATCGATGGTAAGACTACCTTCATAGTGGAGATCAGACCCGGTTATCGTAGCCCGATGGATCTTCGATTTTAGAAACGTGCGCAGCATTTTCTAATTTCCTTTCGGTTTCAAAATTGTGTTATCTATCAATCGTGTCTTCCCCACCTTTACCGCAAGTGCCATCAAGACAGGACCCCCAATCTGATCTACGTCATCGAGTGTTTCCGGATCGCATATCGTTACGTAGTCTATCTGGGTGTGGGGGACAGATTTTATATGAGCAGATGCCGCATTGATTAATTTTCTGGCATCCCGTTCTCCCTCAGCCACACTTTTTTGGGCGAGCTTAAGAGACTGAAACAGCACACTAGCGGACCGCCTTTCCTCTGGCGACAAGTAATTGTTTCTTGAGCTCATGGCAAGACCGTCGGGTTCACGGACGGTAGGGGCACCCACGATCCTAATATCAAAATTCAGGTCGCGCACCATCTGTCTGATGATAACTAGTTGCTGGTAATCCTTTTCGCCAAAGATAGAAACGTGGGGTTTCACGATATTGAAGAGTTTGCTAACGATCGTGGCTACTCCCCTAAAATGATTGGGACGCGAAAGGCCACACAAATGTTGGGGAAGCTCTTCCAAGCTGACATAAGTTTGAAAGCGTTCGCCATACATTTCATCGTTCTGAGGAGCGAAAATAACATCGACTCCTACTGATTCGGCAAGACGCCGGTCCCTTTCAAAGTCTCTAGGATACGTCTCAAAATCTTCCTGGGGGCCAAACTGAGTTGGGTTTACAAATATGCTTATAACCAGAATATCGCCGTATTCCCGACCTCGGCGCATTAGTGCCAGATGACCCTCATGTAGAAAACCCATGGTGGGCACAAACACAATCGTTTTCCCAGACTGGCGCCACCCATCAGCCCGTTTTTGCATCTCATCTATGGTGGTGATAACTTCGATCTTTCGACCTCCATTAAAAAGATAAGTTTGTATATCTAAAAGAATTGTAATTGTCAATACATTTCAAAGATTTTGTAATCAACTATCCCTCTTTTGATAGCACGTTGCTCAATATTACGAAATCCTGAACACTCAGGGTCTCAGGTCGTCTCATAGGATCTATTCCTGCACGATCAAATGCCTGTCCCAAGACCTCTTCTGGGATGCCTAGACTCCCGCATTTTAGTGCATTCCTCAAGGTTTTTCGCCTCCTTCCAAAAGCCGCACGCACCAGGCGAAAAAAAAATGCCTCATCATTTGCCAGAAGATTGGGAGGATGGTCAAAATCGATAAGTAGAAGTTCTGAATCGACCTTGGGCCGGGGATAGAAATGGCTGGCATCTAGGGTTAGGAGAGAATGAACAGAAGCGCAGTACTGAACAGCTACAGATAACCTGCCGTAAATCTTACTGCCAGATGTAGCCTTGATCCTTTCTGCCAGCTCCTTTTGAAACATGAATATGGCGGCCGTGATCAGATGCCGAAAGGCAATGGTTCGGAACAAGATCTGTGATGAAATGTGATAAGGGAGGTTCCCGAGCATAATTAGACGCTCTTGCGATTCATCTATTATATTTTTGAGATCCAAGCGGAGTATATCCTTCTCAAGGATAGTTACGTTTTGAATGTCGCTTTCAAGGAGTTCGTTTCGTAACAGGAGAGCGATTTTCTTGTCCTTCTCAACAGCGAATACCTTTTTTACCGTAAGAGCAAGGGGAATAGTGAGAGCACCCAGGCCCGCACCTATCTCGAGCACCACATCATTCGATGTGAGTCCTGAGGCAGAAACTATCTCATAGCCGACCCGGGAATCGTTAAGAAAATGCTGGCCCGTATGTCTCTTCGGCCTGATTCCCCACGCTTTCAAGAGCGCCCTAGGAGAATTCAAAAACCCCTCCTCTCTTTGGCTTGCCTTCTTTGCCTGAGATATTCAATTATTTTCAATGTTACAAAATAGCTTGTTACTCCAGGGATAATTCCCAATATTACACCTCCCAGAATCATGGTGAGGGTAATGTTATGGCTCATTTTGGTAAGTTCGAGAATAGAGTCATACCTCGGGTTAAACACAAAAGAGGTTCCCAGTATTAATGCTCCTACTTTATAGCTACCATAATAGAAAAAGGGATGGTTAGTGGGTTGCTGACCCAGACTCCAAGGGATGCAGCCAATTTATTCCCTCGAAACAAATAGGCCAGAGATACGGCCATAAATGCATGAAAAGGAATACTTGGAGTAACACTGACAAAGACACCAATGGCCACGCCTAACGAGACGTTATGCGGATCCCCACGCATCCGTCTTATGCGCAATATCCAGTACCGAACTAGCCGCTTCCACTCCATTTTCCACATCCCGTATTCAGCTGTCAACAACGAGGGTTCAATATGATCTCCTTCATAAGTTGTAAGATTTTAGCTCGTTAAAAGAAATAACGTAGCTGTTCACAGGGCAAAGCTTTTCTTTACCCAGTTAGAAAATCATGATCAATCTTCAAACACGAGTCTTTAGCAGTATGAATTGAGTAACACTTGTTTCCAACCTTTCTGAATGGTCAAGTGTCAAGCAGATAGACGAAATAGACCACATAAAGGTTTCCACCAAGTCATTCGAAGAAAAGCTTCACCTATTTCCGACAAAACGGACTGCAGCGCGAAAGCCGTTAAGGTTTCCTGCATCAAAGGGGAATCCCCTGAGAAATACTCCTATCAGTTCACCCCTCCTGGCCAGTATCTGATGCACAGGGACATCGTCGACCTCACCCTTTGATAGGGGACGTACCTCTTCAATGATATCAAAATAATGAGGGAGATAGATTCCACCACCAAACCCTTTTTCTATGATTTCGAATCGGTTTGCACAAATTGGCTCAGATGATTTATCAGAGAGGGCAGTGATGAGAACAGAGTCAAGGTCAATATACTTTGTTTTAAGGATACCTACGTTTCCAAATCGATAAACATCATAGTACGGAATCCGGATGGCACCTATTGTGCATTTTTGATACCTTTTAAAGGCGGTTAAAAGCTGAGACAGGAGTGGCGTTTCAGAAAAGAGCAGGCAATCAGGCATTACACATGCGAACGGTTCTGATCCCACAAAATCTCTGGTCAAAGATATGGCATCCGCTACACCATCAGGCCTTGGCTGCTCGATAAAGACAACGTAGCATTTTGCGAGTCGCCTGAAAAATTCCGAATCCTTTTCAAAGGGAAGGGTAGGGGGGTGCCAGTTTCCAGTAATAAAATTTTTTAGTTGCGGTTTCCTGGGGCTAGTAATGATAAAAAATTCGTCAATTCCTGAGGCCATGTACATCTCGAGTGTATATTGAATCATGGGTTTTTGGCCAACTGGGAGAAGCTCTTTTGGAATATAATCGGTAAGCGGGGAAAGTCTCGTTCCTCGACCAGCAGCAGGGATAATAGCCTTTTTCACGGTATTATACAGACCCTTGTTCTCCTCTCATTCCTGAACGCATATTAAGTTGTCTTGATCGCTATAGAGGTACTATTATATCACAATTGTACCAAAAA
>DTYH01000119.1 GCA_012961955.1 Desulfobacterales bacterium
GGCTGGCCTCAGATATACGGCCAGATAGCCATTCTTTTCGAGGACCGGCTATAATGGAATTTACACAAATGGGTGGACAGTCCTGAATAAGGGGATAATCCTTGGGTTTGAGCATTTTGGAGGGGTGACGGGGAGATGGTCGTAGAGGACCAGAAATCGACTGTGACTAGCCACCGGGTTGGCCAAGAAGTAAAGTTTAATCAAAAGTCTATTGATCCTGCAGGCCATTATGGATTCTTGCCCCAGGTATGTCGTCTTTTGGACCGACTGGCCCTCAAGTGGTTGGAAGAGGAGGCGTTAGACGGCACAGTGAAGGATGTGGTGAGGGACCGGTTTGAACGAGGAGGCCCATATCTTGGTCCTCCCCCCTGTCTCGTTATGATACCTCATAGATGGAGTGGCGCCATGTACACTGGGACGGATACATTGATGTAAGGGGTAACCGCTACAGTGTACCTGGACATCTGTGTGGGGGTCAGGGTAGTGGTCCGTACTTGATGCCATATGTGAGCAACCGGCTGAGAGGGATCTGGGTGAAGTCCTTGAGGCCGAGTGGATGGGGAAATACCAGAGGGGAGTGGAGGCCCGGCTTAATATGGCACGATTTCCCTGGATAAAGGCCCTTGAGCAGTGTGACTTTAGCTTCCAGCCCTGCATAGATCGCAAGGCGATTCGAGAGTTGGCAGGCTTCGGTTTTGTGGACAGGGCTGAAAACGTGATTATC
The DNA here is from genome assembly GCA_012961955.1 of Desulfobacterales bacterium. Lineage (GTDB taxonomy): Bacteria > Desulfobacterota > Desulfobacteria > Desulfobacterales > DTYH01 > DTYH01. Next base: position 725 of record DTYH01000119.1, read on the forward strand.
CTTCCCTCCCGGGGTGGGCAAGACCCATCTGTCTATTGCACTGGGGGTTAAGGGAGTGGAGGGTGGCCACAAGGTCTTGTCTGTCGCCCTGGAGGCGATGATCACGCGACTGAAGAGGGCTTACATGGAAAACCGAATCAAGAGGCAGGTTCAAGCAACTTGTCTATCCTTACCTGCTTATAATCCCTGCCTGCTGCAGGAGGGGATGAGATGGGATATCTATCTACCAATGAGTCATGAGGAAGGCGGTCCTTTCTTCTGACTGCTCACTCGTCGCTATGAGAATGCCCCCACCATTACTACTTCGAACAGGGTTTTGTTGACCGGGACGAAATTCTTAACGATCAGGTACTGGCAACACCTGTTCTAGATCGGCCGCTTCACCATCGTACCACCATTAACATCAAGGGAGAAAGTTACAGGCTAAAGGAGAAACGGAAGGCCGGCCTTGCCGACCCCCTCCATACACCAAAGAACAAGAAAACAAGCTAGGTGGCTATGGTAAGGTTCATAGGCTTGACACAATAATCGGTGAACAGAGGAGATTTTATTCCGGTGATCAGGGAGACAAAATAAATCGGTGTTGACACCCCCCCCTTCAGAAGATAGAAATATTAAAGGATTATTATTCTGCTATCTTGAAGGGTATAGAAAGCGACTACGGAACAAGACTAATGGAGACGATGTCATCCGTGCTCTTGCTCGCAACTATAACAATCTAGAGAGATTTCTTTCAGATTTTGTTTTGAACCCCCTTCAAATAAATACAAAGATCAAACGAGCCCTCTTATAAACCAAAGCGAAGACAAACCTTTAATCCTTTCGACTGTTCACCCGGCAACAGGACTTGAATCGTGAGTTGTATTCATTCCCCCGTCTTTTGGATGGTCTTTTCCCGTCCCCGAGAGCTAGCGGGGGTATTGAAGACTTAGAAGAAGAACGGCGATTGTTCTATGTTACGTGCACTAGGGCAAGAGAACAACTATAATTTAACGGTGCCATCACACGTGGCTTCATGGGCCCTTTTTTCACGTCTCTCTCGAGGTTTCTTGTGGAGCCGGAAAAGAAAAGTACAAACTACTGAAATAATTACTGAACTTGGATGAGCCATAGCTAAACTATCTTCGTCTGCTCCTGCAACTACTCCAGACAGGAAAACCATTTTCATCCCGAAGCTTCAGAATTTTGTCTTCTTTCATTACTTCAGCGGCAATGATGGCTGGCTTCCCATTAAAGGAAATTCTTGAACCTTTAACCACAATTTTGTCTTTCGGTTCAATCCTGATGTCCTGGTTTTCAATATACCAACCAGGTCCTAGATGAACAGAAATTTCTTCTTTCTCCGTTTTGACCATCAGATGGACGCCGTAGCGCATCCCTTTCTTCGGGGTAATTCTGTCCACGATGATTACTTCTCCGCTAATAGTCTCAACAGTTTTTGGGTTATACATTCTCCCGTATTTACTTCCCATCCCCCAGCAACCGCTTCCTCTCCAATGCATTCCCCCCTGGGCAAAAGACTCAGTGACAAGGAGAATGAGGCAGACAATGGCAAAAACTGCTATAAGGATATTTATCTTCTTCATTCTTTGCTCCTTTCTGTTGAGTATATTTTTGGCCCATCCAATTCAGCTAAATATCTATAATTTAACCGGCATTTCGCAAGTATGGTCATATGATTTCATGTAGGAAGTTTGTTCTAAGCGCGAAAACCCTTATAAAAAAAGCTCCTCCCGTGGTATAATTAC
>DTYH01000120.1 GCA_012961955.1 Desulfobacterales bacterium
ATGCCCCGTGTGAAATTCTAACAGGGTTTACAAGAAAGAGTCCAAGTCTGCAGAAAGTTGATTAATACAGCAAGATATCCCGATTTGTCCAGAATCTGTGCCACATGGATTTGGTTAGGGTTGACTATGTTCAATTTGTAGGAATACGTTAATGGGGTGAATTTTTATAGAAGTCTTGACTTAGAAGTTGGAGAATGCAAAATAGCATGTTATAATCATTCAAGAAAGGATTAGAGAACGATGGGTGATTATACCCTGTAGACTTATTACTGGGAATGACAGGTTTCCATCCGTAAGTAAGCTAAAAGGGATGGCATACCAATTCCCCCATTGCTAGCTCACGGAAAAGCTAAAGGTTTCCGCCAGGTCTTTTCAAGAAAAGCTTCAGCCCGTGGACAGTTACAAAGTGGAGGAGCTTTTGGTTTAATAATTTACTCGAGCCACGGTATAGGCACCTGTGGCTTCCAAAGTGGGAGGTGTGAATCATGAAAATGAAGGATATGGTGGCTATAGTGACAGGAAGTAGTCGTGGAATAGGTAAAGCTATTGCTAAGGCCTATGCAAGAGAAGGTGCCAAGGTAGTAGTAGCAGCCCGAACTGAAGCCGAAGGCGGTAGGCTCCCTGGAACAATCCACAAAACAGTGGAGGAAATCGAGGAACTTGGTGGTAAGGCCATTGCAGTCCGGTGTGACGTAACAAACGAAGAGGAAGTGAATGCAATGGTTGATAAGACCATGCAAGAGTTTGGGAAGATTGATGTTCTTTTTAATAACGCCGGTATTCTATTCCTCTCAAATATTGTCGAAACTCCTCTACGCCGCTGGAACCTGATCATGAATGTGAACATCACCGGTCCTTTTCTGTGTTCAAAGGCTGTGCTACCGTATATGATGGAGCAAAGGCGTGGCAGCATCATTAATATGACATCAATAGTGGCAAACAGTCGCAAGCCCGGAGAGGTGTGCTATGCCGTTACCAAGTCAGCATTAGAGCGTTTCACACTGGGCCTTGCCGAGGAGGTGAGAGATTATAATATTGCAGTAAACGCCCTTGGTCCTGGTCTTATCAAGACAGAGGCCGCTGTCTTACTAAAATTTACAGACGACTGGTCAGGATGGGAGAAACCCGAATCGGTAGGGGCACCAGCTATCTTTTTAGCACTTCAGGATGCCAAGAGCTTCACTGGCAAAGTAGTACATGCCCCCGAATTTCAGGTGAGCTGGCCTTGATTCGGTAAATTAAACGCTCCCATACGCGTGCCAAACTTTGAAAGAACTTCGAACCTATATGTTCATTTTTTTCAACATCCCTTGATTACAAGATTCGCTTTAATTGATTGACTTTTTAGAAGAAAATACATGTTTTCAAGATTCGGCATCCAAGATTTAGGTGCAAGATAATTTTATGACCATTCACTGAAGAGGTCGTATCCGCGGGTTGGTACAAATGGGGTGGTACAAAATGAGGTCCAGTATTCTAACTGTTTATACGGATCGTTGTATTTGAGAGGGGAGGAATAAGGAAGGATGGAGAAGGATTATCCAGTATACGAAGCTGTGTTAAATCGCCGGACTATACGGCGTTTTAAGTCCGTTCCTATTTCAGGAGATATACTCAGAAAGCTGGTAAATGCTGCAAGGGTGGCGCCTTCTGCTGCAAATATTCAACCACTAGAATATGTGGTTGTAACCGATTTCACATTGAGACAGGATGTATTTGAAGCCCTCAGATGGGCAGCGTACATTAAACCACCCTGGAGGCCTGAAGAGTATGAGCGTCCTGTAGCCTATATCGTGGTCCTAGTAAATAGCAGGATAAAGACAGATGAGTTTCCCAGAGACGTGGGAGCTTCCATAGAGAACATGATGCTGGTAGCTCTCGAGGAAGGGATAGGAAGCTGCTGGCTCAGGGCCGTGGATCGCAAGATCATAAGGAAATCTCTAAATATTCCCGAACATATGGAGATTGATTCAGTGCTTGCTCTTGGCTATCCACGTGAAAGCCCTGTAATGGTAGAGATGACCGATTCCATCCGGTACTGGCGAGAGTCTGGCGTGCATTACGTGCCAAAACGGAGGTTAGAAGACATCATACATTTTAATGGTTACACAGATTCTCGTATGTCTGCCTAATAGCTTCACAGCTAGTGGGCATCCCTAAATAATCCATAAAAAGGTCGAGCATTACACAAGTTTCCAATCCATAGGTTGTTAACCACCTTCTTACCCAATAGCCATTGATGGTTAGCGTTATTATCCCCACATATAACCGCGCATCATTTCTCGATGAGGCAATCTCTTCTGTTCTGAGACAGGACCTTAAGGATTTTGAACTCATAGTCGTGGACGATGGTTCTACTGATTCTACACAAGAGATACTTGCCCAGTACCAGGACATCCGAATAATCCGCAAGACTCATCAGGGGGTCAGTGCAGCCCGGAATGCAGGTATCGCCTTTTCCAGAGGCGACCTGATCTCTTTCCTTGACTCTGATGACCTGTGGCTTCCAGAAAAATTGTCGGTACAGGTAGAGTTTTTTAAGTCCCATCCTTCTGCACTTATTTGTCAGACGGAAGAGATATGGGTACGCAATGGGACACGTATTTACCCCAAGAAACGTCACAAGAAATTTAGCGGAATGATATTTGAGGCATCACTTCGACTCTGTATTGTAAGCCCTTCAGCAGTTATGATGCGAAAATCCTTTTTTGATCGTGTGGGGTATTTTGATGAAACCCTGCCCGCGTGTGAAGATTACGACCTGTGGCTGAGAACGGCAGCCCGTATTCCCATACACCTGATAGAAACCCCTCTGGTTATCAAACGTGGGGGTCACAAGGACCAGCTTTCACAGATCGGATCTCTTGATCGTTTTCGGATAAGGTCATTACAAAAGATCCTAGAATCTGGAATACTAGATCAAAAAAAGTATAGTGCAGCACTGGAAGTTCTGAAAGAAAAGTGCAACATCTATGGAATGGGGTGTATCAAAAGGGGGCGGATAGAGGAGGGAAACTACTACCTTAGGCTCCCTACGTATTATCAGGATTAGGGCTTTTAAGAATATTGGGCCCAAATGAACTTGACTCTTCTTACGGAGACAGGTCAATGGTCAGTTGACTCTTAGCAGAGGACAAGCAGCATAACGTTCATTCTACGTGGTATATCCTGAAAATGATGCTTGTTTTTTAGCTTACAGAGTGCTAAAGTTTATCCCCTTAGATGAGAGGAGTAATGGGTACGCAAATCATTTGCTTTCTCGTGACGTGCTAATTTTATGCGATTGAAGGGCGATTATGGACATGTTTTTTAACAGGGCACACAGGAATCTGAGGCCAGCAGCAACACAGTGGTAGTACAACCCCTCTTCGCTCGTTCGTATGAGCTTCTTGGCGAATCCATGGGCTTGAATGCTGAATCCTGGAAACTGGATCCTGTGGTTTCAAACGGTTCAGGATTTGCCCACTGCTGTGGGCCGTTTACCCTGTTGAATTTCCCTACAGGAACCCTGTGTAACGGGGTAAGCACGGCGTTTAATGCTCCGGGTGAAAGTTCTAACGGGGGTTACTGTTCCCTTGGCCACTTATTTTAAGAGTACTTATAGATTGTAAGTAGTGATTATTGAAAAGAAAAGGGGGGGTTTTGTTGAATAAGGATTTTTCAAACGGGGTGTTTCATCTCGGAATCGATATTGGCTCAGTGAGCATAAACACAGTTCTTATGAACTCAGCCAGAGACATTCTCTGGGAGGATTATACCCGGACAAAAGGCCGTCCCCTTGAAAGCCTGGTAGAAGTTTTAGAAAGAGTATTCAAGGAAGCCCCTTATGAATCCATAGCCTCATGTTCATTTACAGGGATAGGGGGGAATGTCATATCCCGACATTTGAATGCCGTATTCATTAATGAAATAATTGCTCAGACCAAGGCCGTAGAATGGTTCCATCCTGAGGTCAGAACCATTATTGAGATGGGTGGCGAAGATGCCAAGCTGATCCTGGTCGATTCCAGGGAACCGGGAGCCCTCGATATTATCGATTTTGCCATGAATACGCTTTGCGCAGCAGGAACTGGTTCGTTTCTAGACCAGCAGGCACACCGGTTAGGATATTCCATTGAGGAGTTTAGCAAGTTGGCCCTCAAGTCCAAGACTCCTCCTCGGATAGCAGGGAGGTGCAGCGTATTTGCCAAGACAGACATGATTCATCTCCAACAGGGCGCTACTCCAGACTTTGAGATTATTGCTGGGCTATGTTTTGCCATGGCCAGAAACTTGAAGAGCAACATCGGCAAGGGAAAGAAGATCTTAAAACCTGTGATCTTTCAAGGGGGGGTGGCAGCAAACCTGGGGGTACGTAGGGCCTTTGAAGAAGTGCTCGAAATTAAAAAAGGGGAGCTTATCATTCCCAAACATTTTGCTTCCATGGGGGCAATCGGGGCAGTGATAAAAACCCTGGAGGACGGCCCGCCTTTCCGACGGTTCAAAGGGGTGCCATACCTAAAAGAGTATATTGTGAGAAATAGGGTAGAGACAAAACGGCACCCTCCGCTTATAAGTAAAGGGGCAGGGTTGGTTTCAAAGATAGTCAAAACAGGTGGTCAAGCTTCTAGAGGCAAGGCGCTCAAAACCAGGTTGAACGTCTATCTAGGGATCGATGTGGGCTCAATAAGCACCAAAGTTGTTTTGATCGATGAAAACAAGAGACTGATCGCCAAGACCTATCTCATGACTGCAGGTAGGCCCTTAGAAGCTATTAAGGAGGGACTGAGGATCATAGGAGAGGGATACGGTGATCTTGTACAGGTGGTAGGAGCTGCAACTACTGGTTCTGGCAGATATTTGACAGGCGATTTCATAGGTGCAGACCTGGTAAGGAACGAGATCACAGCTCAGGCAGCGGCAGCAGCCGACATAGATCCTGAGGTAGACACCATCTTCGAGATAGGGGGTCAGGACTCCAAGTATATCAGCTTGGAGAACGGCACTATTGTGGATTTTATGATGAACAAGGTCTGTGCAGCTGGAACCGGTTCCTTCCTGGAAGAACAGGCTGAAAAATTAGGGCTCTCCATAAAGGAAGAGTTCGGTAATATGGCTCTCAAGGCGAAGGAGCCAGTCCTTCTCGGTGAACGATGTACTGTGTTCATGGAATCAGATCTCGTTCATTACCAACAGCAAGGGTGTAGCAAAGAGGACTTGGTTGCAGGGCTATGCTATTCTATCGTGGAAAATTACCTGAATCGTGTAGTGGAGCACCGAAAGATAGGGGATCGGATATTCTATCAGGGGGCCACAGCATTTAACCGCGGAATTGTGGCTGCCTTTGAGAAGGTGTTAGGAAAACCGATTGTTGTCCCTGAACACTGTGACGTAACCGGAGCCATTGGTGCCGCGCTTCTGGCCAGACGGGAGCGCAGTTGGGATAGGAGCAGATTCAAGGGATTCGAGCTGAGCAAGCTATCATATGCGATCGAATCTTTCGAATGCAAGAAGTGCCCCAATCAGTGCGAGATACGAAAGGTTACTGTAGAAGGGGGGAGGCCCCTCTTTTATGGCAGTCGTTGTGACAGATACGATGTAAATCGTGACAGAAAAGAGGCTGAAAAGATTCCGGATCTGTTTAAGGAACGGGAAGAGTGGCTTCTGAAGAGCCCGTTTTTGGAGGCCAAAGGGGATGGAGAACGAGGAACCATCGGTATACCGAGATGTATGTTCTTTTTAGAGGTGTTGCCCTTTTGGATAACGTTCTTCAAAACCATGGGCTATGAGGTCGTATTGTCCGAACAGACCAATAAACGATTGATTCATCATGGCGTAGAAGCTATGGCCGCAGAGACCTGCTTCCCTATCAAGGTGGCCCATGGCCATATCCTTGACCTTATCTCAAAGGGTGTCAAAAACATATTCCTGCCCAGCATCATCGATCTAAAACGGCCCGCACCCAATGTTCAATTTAGTTATCTCTGTCCGTATGCACAGACTCTGGCCTACACTGTCCATTCGACCATTGATTTCAAGGGAGCAGGAGTAAAGGTGATTCAGCCGGTTATCTATTTTGGCCGCGGGTTTAAGAGGCTCCTCCAGGGACTTAAACCCTTGGCATGTGATTTGAAGATCCCTTATCGGGAGATAAAAAGAGCGGCCGAGGCAGCCAAGTCGGCCCAGGAACTATTTTACCGCCGTATACTAAAAAGGGGTCAGGAAATACTATCCAATCTTAGGTCGTCCCAGGTAGCCATGGTTATCGTGAGTCGACCTTACAACGGCTATGATCCCGGCATAAACCTTAATCTTCCTCGGAAGTTACGCGATCTTAACACGCTAGCCATACCCATGGATTTTCTCCCACTTGATGATGTTCATGATTCAGAAGATGTAAAAAGCCACTATTGGCGGTTTGGTCAAAAAATCATGAGTGTCGCTGAATTAATAAAGGATGATCCAAGATTATTCGCCATTTACATTACTAACTTCGCATGTGGTCCTGATTCCTTTATTTCTCACTTTTTTAGGGAGCGTTTAAAAGGGAAACCGTATCTTGAGATCGAGATCGACGAACACAGCTCTGATGTGGGGGCTATTACCCGACTTGAGGCGTTTCTGGATAGCCTTAACCATTATAAACCCGCCTCAGTCCAAGTGCCACACATAGTTCCTGCGTGGGCAAAAAAGACGGGTAAACGTAAGGTGTTTATACCGCCAATGACTGATCAGGCGTATGCCGTTGCTGCAGCCTTTCGAGCCTGTGGTATCGATTCCGAAGTTCTTCCAGACTCGGATGAAGAGACTCTGCGCCTGGGACGTCAATACACGTCTGGAAAGGAATGTTATCCATGTATTCTTACTACTGGAGATATGATAAAGCTTGTAAGCCGGCCCGATTTCGACCCGAAACGATCTGCCTTATTTATGCCTTCGGGAACAGGCCCGTGTCGATTTGGACAGTACCACCGTTTCCACCGACTGGTTCTCAATAAGATAGGGTACTCTGAAGTTCCCATCTATGCCCCGGTTCAGAACGAGAGGATGTATGAAGACCTGGGAATGGTCGATGGAGATTTTACCAGGTTAGGTTGGCAAGGGCTACTGGCAGTCGATATACTGGAAAAGGAGCTTAGGAGAAGGAGACCTTATGAGATTGAACCTGGTTCTACGGAGAAGATCTACTATTCGGCCCTTGAAGTGATTTGTCGGGCCATTGAAAACCGCGACGATCTTCTTCCGGTAATGGAGGAGGTGCTGTCACGCTTTAGATCCATACCCCTTAAAGATCAGGGCACAAAACCCTTGATAGGTATTGTGGGCGAGATCTACACCCGGGCCAACAGATTTGCCAATGAAGATACCATCTCTAAGATAGAGGCGCTGGGCGGAGAGGTCGTGATGCCCCCCATTGCGGAATGGGTCTTTTACATCAATTTTACCGCCCTAGATCGAACGTGGAGGAATCGGCAATTCATGATCTGGCTTAAGAACCTCTGGATCGATCGGGTACAAAAGCGGGACGAACATAGGTTATATAAACTTGTTGACGATTCCCAAAAGCATTTGAAGGAGCCAGATATGAAGGAGATAATCTCCCTTGCCAGGCCGTACATCCATCCTTCGTTTCGCGGAGAGTCCATCCTCAGTATTGGAAAAGCAATCGATTTTATAAGGAAAGGGGCTTCCGGTATTGTAAACATTATGCCTTTTACCTGCATGCCAGGCACGATCGTTACTGCATTAATGAAACGATGCCGTGAAGATCATGACAACATCCCCTTCCTAAATATGGTATTCGATGGCCAGTCAGAGACCAACAACCTAACCCGTCTCGAGGCATTTATGTATCAGGTTCAGAAATTTAAAAAGGTGAAGAACGAATCTGGAAAGATGAAAAAGTGACGCATAATAAAGCCTCCATACCACCATATAAGTTATGAACAGCAAAACAAATACGAAAGAATTTGGAAATTATGAGCAAAAAGATATTGATCAACGCGATTGATCCGGAGGAATGCAGAATTGCCATTGTCACAAACGGCATGCTTGAAAACTTTATTGTAGAGACCGCTGGTCGAGAAAGTACTAGAGGGAATATATACAAAGGAGTCGTTGCCAGGGTGGAACCGAGTCTACAGGCAGCCTTTGTCAATTATGGGGCTGAAAGACACGGGTTTCTCCAACAGCAGGAGATCCATAGCGATTATTTTCACGATGACCTTTCTAAAGAGAAAGACGGCCCTTTACCCCTACAGAAGATAATCAAACCCGGCCAGGAGGTTATAGTACAGATAACCAAGGATGAGATGCAAAAGAAGGGTGCCATGCTAACCACCTACGTATCCCTTCCCGGGCGACATATGGTATTAATGCCAGGCAGGAACTATCATGGAATATCGCGTAAGATCGAGGATGAAAAGGAGCGCCAGAGACTAAAAGAGATTATAGACTCGCTGGAGATCCCAAAAGGATTTGGGACAATTGTTCGGACTGCCGGGGATAGATGCAATAAGTCTGATTTGAATAAGGATATAAAATACCTGTTTCGTTTATGGAAGAACATTAAGAAGAAAGCGATCAGGACTCCTGCCCCTTGCCTTTTGTATAAGGTGCGCCATCTGGCTATCCGCTCCATTCGGGACTATTTTACTCCCCAGATCGACGAGATCCTCGTAGATGACACGGCATTGTATCAAGATATCAAGGACTTTATGAATATTATATCGCCTCGTCATACCAAGATCGTAAAGCTTTATGAAGACGGTAAGCCCTTGTTTTCAAAATATCAGTTAGAGGAGCAGATAGCTACGGTCTTTGAAAATCAGGTGCACCTGAAGTCGGGGGGACACATTGTAATCAATCCCACTGAGGCCCTGGTTGCCATCGATGTAAACTCTGGAAAATCCACAAGGGAGACCTCTATTGAAGAGACTGCCTTCAAGACCAATTTGGAGGCAGCAGCGGAGATTGCGCGCCAGATTCGGCTGAGAAACCTCGGAGGCTTGATCGTGGTGGACTTCATCGCCATGCGGGATAAGAAACACATCAGGGCCCTTGAGAAGGCCATGAGGGACTATACCAAACAGGATAAGGCACGTATAAACATCGGAAAGATATCCAAGTTCGGCCTTCTCGAGATGTCAAGACAGCGATTGCATACGTCGGTAGAGCTGGTAAGTTTCACCCCCTGCCCGTATTGCCATGGTAAAGGGATTGTTCCTTCTGTAGAAACGCTCGCACTCGGTTTTTTGAGGAAACTTCGCCTGGAAATATTGAAGACGCATGCAGCCCAGGTAAAAGGTACCGTGCCTTTAAACGTAGCCGATTACCTGCTAAACAAGAAACGAAAAGAGCTTTTGGATATAGAATCCAATTATGACGTAACGGTTATTATCGAAGGTGATACACAGATGCTTCCAGGCCAGAGTTCGATAGTAAGCAAGAAGAATTAGTGTAATCATTCAGGGTTAGGGTGCAGGATTATACGGAACGCGATGATAATTTCTCTACAAGAAAGACTTCAATTAATGTAACATTTTAGTCTTCTGAAGCAAACCGGCCGCACCGAACTCAAGCTGAACGTACCATATAGCATACATGAAACGGGATGAGAAATCGGAACTATGTCCCTCTATCCCATGTATGATGGATCATACATCCCGCACCTTGGCCTCCCTGAACCCTATATGTTTAAACGGCTAAACTCTTACCAAACTAATGAACAGTTGATTGATTAATATTGACACAGGCCAAATAATCCTATAACAATCTCCAATATTTTTTCCAGAATCGAGTGAGGCATCCATGCCAGTACTGAAATCACAGATTCGTCTATATAATATGACCAAACATATCGTAATTGTAGTTTGTATTTTAGTTGTAGTTGCCTGGGGACTCTGGTTTTTCCTGAGGCCGGAGAAAATACCAGTCCAGGAGCTGGTTGAGGAAAAGGAGCCGGTTGCTCGAGGGAAAATAATAGATTACGGAGAGATAAGTAAAGAGACTGACAAGAAGTTGAACAAGCTCATGGAAGAACGGAAGGCCGAGTACGGTCTTGATAAAAGTTTGGACATGATAGTGAAGTCGAATGAGTCGATTAAGCTAGGGGATGTAACGGTTTCAATGAAAGAGATCATTGATCAGGTACGGCTGGAACAGGGAGAGATATTAGAGGAGGATATCGGCAAGAAGAAAGTGTCTGAAAAAAAGTTGGATACATTTGGAATATATGTTGTTCAACCTGGTGACAACATCTGGAATATCCATTTCCAGTTACTAAGAGAATACTTCGATGAGAAGGGTGTGCATCTGTCGCCGTTAGCTGATGAGCCGGACAAGAGTGGATATAGTTCGGGGGTAGGCAAGATACTCAAGTTTTCAGAAAATATGGTTCATATATACAATTTAAAGGAACGGAAGCTCGATACAGACCTGAACCTGATACGACCCCTAAGTAAGATCGTAATATACAACATGGAACGTATCTTTGCCTTACTCGATCGGATCGACTATAAGCTGATTAACAGAATCGAATTCGATGGAGAGACCTTGTGGCTCCCTGCTGAACAATAAATCTAGGTTCAATCTTCGCTGGGCTGGGCATTGAGTAAAAGATTTGGCCTGTCGCTAAATAGGATTCCCTAATACGACTTGAAGATGGAGTAACAGTTCTTAAGGATGTAGAAATGCGGAGGAGTGATTAGTCAGTTATCCCGATCCGTTTCTAAGTCGATGACAGGTTTCAATCAGGTGCCAATATGTTTTTTTACATGACGTCAAAAACTTCGTATAGTCAGTATGTACGTAACGCTGGCTTGTGCTGCAACTGCAAGGGTCTCGCGTACTACAGCCAAACGCTTCGCGTGCAACGGAAACCTTTTCGTCGCTCCTGAAGGGGCAAGAGGCCGTGTTTTGCGGTTAGCCCTCATGCAAAAACACATACTGGCACCTGTCTTTCATAGGGTAATGTAACGCTTCTAAGGCATAACCGAATATTTGTCCTGTTAGAGAAGCCGCGTGCGGTAGCACCGGGTCAAAATCGGGATATACTTCTTTTTTTCAGACGGGATTTAATCCCCTGTGTTGAATCTTAACGACGTTAACCTGTAGAACGGCTACCAGTCAGGAGGTTCAAGGAGTTGGATATATGATAGAGAGATATACGCGGAAGGAGATGGGGGATATATGGACCGAGGATAACAAATATCGTAAGTGGCTCCTTATCGAGATCCTGGTATGTGAAGCCTTGGCTGAAATGGGTGAAATACCGAGGGATGCCCTCCAAGAGATCACCAAGAAGGCCAGGTTCTCAATAGACAGGATCCATGCCATTGAGTCTGAGACAAAACATGATGTTATTGCTTTCCTTACCAATCTTGCTGAAAATGTTGGTCCTGAATCCCGGTTTATACATTTAGGGCTCACCTCATCCGATATCCTGGATACCAGTATGGCGCTCCTTTTGAAGGAGGCAGCAGACATTATCTTGAAGGATTGTGATCGTTTTCTGGACGTCCTCAAGGAAAAGGCTTTGGCCTACAAGGATACAGTAATGATAGGGCGTTCACACGGGGTACACGCAGAGCCCATCACTTTTGGTCTTAAATTGGCCATATGGTATGATGAGATGCGTCGGAATCGCTACCGGATGGAGGAGGCCAGGGAAAGGATCAGCGTAGGGAAGATATCAGGTGCTGTGGGTACGTTCGCCAATGTATCCCCTGAGGTGGAGGCATATGTTTGCAAAAAGGCAGGCCTAAAACCAGCACCAATCTCCAGCCAGATCATCCAAAGGGACATATATGCGGAATATTTTTCAACCCTTGCGATCATCGCTTCGTCTGTTGAAAAGATAGCGGTGGAGATCCGCCATCTTCAAAGGACAGAGGTTTTAGAGGTGGAAGAGTATTTTTCCAGCGGGCAGAAAGGCTCTTCTGCTATGCCTCATAAACGGAACCCGATCGGATCTGAAAACCTTTCAGGTTTGGCCCGAGTCGTCCGGGCAAACGCCTCTGCTGCATTAAATAATGTAGCTCTTTGGCACGAAAGGGATATCAGTCATTCCTCGGTTGAGAGGATAATTGCCCCGGACAGTACAATATTGATCGATTATATGCTGAACCGGATAACTGACCTGATTCAAAATATTATTGTTTATCCAGAACGGATGAAGCAGAACCTGGGCTTAACAAAGGGGCTTATATTCTCCCAGCAGGTACTTCTTGCACTGATTAAGGCCGGAGTGGGTCGTGAGGATGCTTACCGGACAGTACAAAAGTATGCAATGCGTGTATGGGAAGAAAGAGAGGATTTCAAGGAGCTGATTCTATCTGATCCTCAGATCGTGAAGTGTTTAGGTCGTGAGAATATCGAGAACATCTTTGACGTGAAATACCACTTAAAACATGTGGATACTATTTTTAATCGGGTCTTTGGAGAAACACCGTGAGTAGATTGAAATCGTATACCCTTGTGGCGGGGCTGGTGATCTTTGCATTGTCTCAGGGTTGTGCCCAGATTTATCAATTTGTTAAGTCGACCGGACCGTATCTGACTGAGGACTACAAAGATATCCTCAATCGCTGGACCCGCGAGGCTCGAATATATCGTGGTCTGGGAAACGAACTAATAGTTTCTGTTACCTTCAAATCCAGAGAATTTCGACTGGCGTATGCTCGAGAATTTGCAAGGGCTTACAGGCTGACACATCAAGAAGAAAAGAAGCTGGTAAGGGATCAACTGAAGGCTGCAGATACGTACCACGACTTTGTGATGGCCGCGTACGTTCCTGAAAATAGATTGAATGACTTTGAGTCTCGTACATCGATCTGGAAGATATATCTAATAAGTGACCGAAACAAACGGATAATGCCCCTGGAGGTTGCAAGGATCAAGGAAGAGAGAGTTGCTTTTGCACACTTTTTCCCATATATCACGCCGTGGAGGATTGCCTATCACATAAGGTTTCCAACTAAGACCTCAGGGACCGATATTATAGATGAAAAGGCTACTAAGATCAAACTTGTGATAACGAGTATGCTCGGTACAGCAGAGCTGGTCTGGAGAATAGGGGATGGAAAGAAGAGGCAAAGGGTTGCGCAGTAGGCAGTTTCCCCTCGCAAATCTAAACGATGAACCAAACAGGAGGTGAGTATTTTGTTTGACATGGCATACGCTTTGGGCTCAGGAGGTGCTACTTCCAGCGGACAGGGTGGAGGTTTTGAGGTTTTGATCCCTTTAATCCTGATGTTTGTTATCTTCTATTTTTTGTTGATTAGACCACAACAGAAAAAGGCTAAAGAGCATCGTCAATTATTGGATAGCCTGAAAAAGGGAGATCGTGTAGTTACTACCGGTGGCATTTATGGCAAGATCACCAGTCTTGATGGTGGTGTTGTTACCTTGGAGATAGCCGACAAGGTTCGTATAAAGCTAAACAAGGGTAACATTGCTGGACTGGCAAAGATGGGCACTTCTGGGTCAAAGAGTGACAAAAAAACATAAGCCCATATCCGTTATTCTCCTGTTCGCATGGATCGAATCTAGGTTGGGAGGAAAGGAGTCTGTCATTGAACCAGTTCAAGTGGCGGGTACTTTTAATGGTCGCGACGGTTCTTCTTGCAGGTATGTACTTATTTCCTTCTTTCAGCCCGACACTACCGGGCTGGTGGGAAAGCATTCTCCCTTCGGAAAAGATCCATTTGGGTCTCGATCTTCAAGGTGGGATGCATCTGGTTCTGGAGGTCCAGGCAGATAAGGCTGTGGAGAGCCGTATAGAGAGAATCGTGCAGGAATTGAGAGAAAGTCTCAAGAAGGCCCGTATACGATATCTCGAGATTGGTCGAACCGAAGATGCCCGTATTACGGTCCGTATCCCTAACGAACAGGATATTTCGTTATTCAAAACGATTATTGACAAGGATTTTCCAGGACTACAGATCCTTTCCCAGGTGACAGGTGATAAATGGATGGTGTTGAGCCTTGGCCTTACGCGAAATGATATCGAATACATCAAGAAGATGGCGTTGGATCAGGCATTAGAGACAATTCGAAACCGGCTTGACCAATTCGGGGTAAGCGAACCAGACATTCGGCCTCAGGGTAAGAATAGGATTCTTATTCAGCTCCCGGGGATAAAAGACCCTCAGAGAGCCATTAAGCTTATCGGAAAGACGGCTCTTTTGGAATTTAGACTGGTTGATGAGGAGCACGACATAGAAGATGCCCTTAAGGGTAATGTCCGTCCTGGGTTTGAGATACTCTACCAGGTCAAACAGGACAAGATGACAGGTCGGGTAATAAAGGTGCCATTTTTGGTGCACAAATGGACCCCACTCACCGGCGAATATCTACAGGATGCCAATGTGATGATCGACCCGCAGTTCAACGAACCTTATGTATCCCTAGATTTTAACAAGAAAGGAGCAAGAATCTTTGCTCAAATTACCGGTGAGAATGTCAAAAGGCGTCTGGCTATTGTTCTTGATGGTCGTGTCTATTCTGCACCCGTAATTCAGGAGAAGATAGCAGGGGGCAGGGCCCGTATCACTGGAAATTTCACCTATGAGGAGGCTCACGATCTGGCTATTGTCCTCCGTGCTGGCGCGCTACCGGCACCGGTGAGTATACTTGAAGAAAGGACAGTGGGACCGTCGTTAGGATACGATTCCATAAGGAACGGGCTTCTATCCATGTTGGTGGGGGGACTCCTGGTTGTGCTGTTTATGATCGTATATTATAAGGGGTCAGGCCTTATTGCTGATATAGCCCTCTTCCTGAACATCATCCTGATTGGTGGAGGGCTGGCCGCCTTCAGGGCCACTCTGACACTGCCAGGTATTGCGGGTATAATCCTGACCATTGGGATGGCAGTAGATGCTAATGTCATTATACTTGAACGCATTCGAGAAGAGATTAGATTGGGAAAGACTCCGCGGGCCGCTGTGGATGCGGGATACTCAAAGGCTACACTCACAATACTTGATGCAAATATTACCACGCTGATAGCAGCTCTGGTCCTCTTTCAGTTCGGAACAGGACCAGTGAAGGGGTTTGCAGTGACGCTTAGCCTCGGTATACTAGCCAGTCT
Organism: Desulfobacterales bacterium; assembly: GCA_012961955.1. Lineage (GTDB taxonomy): Bacteria > Desulfobacterota > Desulfobacteria > Desulfobacterales > DTYH01 > DTYH01. The sequence continues at coordinate 15,074 of DTYH01000120.1, forward strand.
GTTTACGGCCATACTCGTAACACGAGCTATATTCGATTATCTCCTCTTTCAAAAGAGGATTAGGACTCTTAGCATCTAAGCTTTTTGTAGAACCTAAATTGAGGGTTTCTTAAAAATTCTGATTTTGCTCTCTCCGTGAGCAATTTTGGGATTCAGAATTCTCCAATGTCGAGCGCAAAATGGGTTTTTACGAAACCATTAATGTTAATAATAGCTTAGCTCTTTGAAACACCACCATCAGGTCGCGGCTAGAAGCCTCTCCTACGCTTTTCATTTTTCACTCTTAACTCTTCACTATCCCTAGGCCCCGTAGGAGCAGCGTCCTGCTGCGGCTGTTTTTTTCAAAACACCAAATTGTTACCAATTCCTATTGGTGCCATAAATGAGCGAAAAACCACTACTCGATTAGTAGCTATTCGGGTGACAAGCGTCCTCCTGAGCGTGAACGAAGCATGATTAAAGTTAAGGGTGAAAAGTTAGATTTCCCATTCGTTATTCGTTGTCATGCACCAGAATGACCATGAAAAGCACAGCAAAAGTCGGTGTCCGTAGTCGGTACCCGTACTCTGTGTAGGCTAACAGACTGCGACCACCGACGACTGACACCGTTTGATTAGTCACCTGGATTCAACTATTCCACTTTGTTTTTCTGTTCGCCAGTTTCAAGGCGGTTGTCATTCACGAAAATGCTTTTACAAGGATTCAAGAGAAGATTGAATAATATTTCTTGCCTCCTCCTTTCAGCAGTTAGTTGTTTAATAAAGTCGTTCTTCTCGCATTTAGTTGGTTACAAAGGATTCTAAGACTCAATGGTTCAAGTGTTTGTTTTCTTGTCTCTCTGATTCATAGTTTGAACCATAAGCTACATAGTTGATAATACTTCTACCAGAGTTTTTAACACTTTGTAACTTTAAAGGATTTCACTGGAATCCTCGACCCTTTGGATGCTTCCATTTTGCCAGCTCCCTTGGAGAGGAGCCAATAAAGTAATATAATCATTTTAAAGGGAATCGTTTTCTATGGAACTAATTAGGCCGGATGTCAATATCAACTTTGTGGAAAAGAGAAAGATGGCGTTTATATTTTCTGTACTATTGATAATCATAAGTATGGCTTCCCTGTTGATCAAGGGTGGACCTAAGTACGGCATAGATTTTGTAGGGGGTACCCTTATTCAGATCAAGTTTTCTGACCGGGTCAGTCCTCAGGCCGTGAAGGAAATACTCAGACCCTTAGGTCTGGAAAATGCCTCTGTTCAACAGTTCGGAGCGAAAGAAGACTTTGAATATCTTATCCGGACCGAAGAGACGATGGTCTCGAGAGAAGAACTCTCAGAACAGATAGTGAGGGAGTTTCATGCGAAGTACCCCAAAACCTCAGTCGATGTGCGCCGCGTGGAGATGGTGGGGCCAAAGGTGGGAAAGGATCTTAGACAAAAGGCGCTCTTTTCCATCTTCTATGCCCTCCTGTTTATTGCCATCTATATCTCAGGTCGGTTTGAACTAAAATGGATGCCAGCCGCTATTATGACCGCCATCCTCATAGGGTTTACCTACGTACTTTCCTTATTCGGGATGAACGTAACCGTGTTGATCCCTGTTGCATTATTGATAACGTTGGGGCTATGCTGGTACCTAGATCTCAAGTTCGCTATGGGCGCCATAGTGGCCTTGATTCATGATGTCATCATCACTGTTGGAGTCTTCTCTCTGACCAACAAGGAGTTTACCCTTCCTATTGTAGCTGCGCTTCTCACGATAATCGGCTATTCTCTGAACGACACCATAATAGTCTTTGATCGGATACGAGAAAATATGAGACAATATCGTAAAAAATCGTATGACCTGGTTATTAACCGTAGTATTAATGAAACACTTAGCCGTACCATTCTCACATCCACGACCACACTCATCGTGGTTGTTGCGCTCCTTCTACTTGGGGGGGGTATCATACACGACTTCGCATTTGCCCTAATGGTAGGAATAATTGTTGGAACCTATTCCTCTATATACGTTGCCAGCCCCATACTGATTGTATGGCAAGACCGACTGGGTTCCTCAAGGGATCGTACCAGACAGATAAGACGGTAGTGTTAGACCCTGCGATCCTCTGAAGGTGTGACGGCTTCTTTAAGACAGTGCTCTAAGATTATTAGTGGATTGCTATTCTTATCGGAGTATTCTGCTCTTTTTTGGGGTGTGCCTTGGGCCAACGCAAAGAGGATCCAAGAATTGATCAAATAGGGAGGGATATTGAACGGATCGAAAAGGCTAATGCTTTAAGCAACCAGAGGTTTGAAGAGATCCATAATCGAGTCTTTATGCTTCAATCTAGGATTGAGAACCAGGAAAAGGGCCTGGTCATTTTGGAAAATAGACTTCGGGAAGGACTTCGTGCTTCTTCTAAGGACAGAAGTCTCATCAGGTAAGGCTCGAAAACTTTCAAAAAGTGTGTACGGAACTGAACCAAGTGGAGAAAGAAGAGAGTCAAGAGGGAAAGAGCGACCTCGAAAGCCTAGTTTGACACCTAAGCAGACGTACAAGAAGGCCTGTTCTTGCTATGTCAAGCGGAAATACGAAGTGGCAATTTCGTTATTTCAGAATAATTCCCAATATTGGATCAGAGAATCTTATTACGACCAAGGTGATTTTACCAACGGCATTCTTGCATTGAAACAGGTGGCTAAAAACTATGCTGATCGCAGTAAGGCGCCGGACGCCCTCCTTAAAATCGGTTACACCTACCTTGCTCTGGACGATCTAACAAATGCTCGTCTCTTTTTAAAAGAGAGATAATAAAAATGTCCTTTCACCAACGCTGAAGCAAGGGCAGGGAAGAGATTGGACCAACTGGGTAAGTAATTTCGTAACTACTCAGGAGTTAGGAGTCAGAATGAAAATGCAGATCCTATTCAAGTGTGGCGAAAGACCTTGGATATGGTGATACCCAGCAGTTAATGTTCCAACTTGAAGAAGTCAGTAAGCTACTGGAACTATACACTACGTGTATCAGGGATTCTGACTCCTGAGGAGTTACAAAAACCTAAAGACAGCTGGGAAGAATTCCCTTAAGAACATCTTCTTAGAAGCCATATTTTGTAAGAATTGTTGATCACGACTATGGGATCTGCTGCATACTGGCTTGCCTTAAAGGCCGTTCCAGGGATTGGAAACCGGTTGTATCGGCGGCTGATAGACAGGTTTGGAGACCCAGAAAATGTATTTAGCACGCCGAAGAATAGGCTGATGGAGGTTGAAGGAGTATCCGGTCGGCTGGCCTCGGCGATTTCTCAGTTTCGGATACCACACGAGGTTTATGAAGATCTTGCCTATGTGAGAAAAAGGGGTTTCAAGATAATCACTTTCAATGATCCGGAGTATCCGTCTTATCTACGCCAGATTCATGACCCTCCCCCCTTTTTATATGTATATGGAAATTTGCAAGGCGATAACCTTAACATAGCTGTAGTGGGTTCAAGAATCCCTACCCCTTATGGCCTCAGCATAACGTACGATTTATGTGAAGATCTTGTCTGTTTGGGTTTTACAGTAGTGAGCGGATTTGCCAGGGGAATAGACACAGCCGCTCATTAAGGCGCCCTGGCTGGTCATGGTAGAACCATTGCCGTTTTAGGATGTGGGTTGGGTATAACCTACCCGGCAGAGAATGAGAAACTGCTACATCGAATTGCTCAGAATGGTGCAGTGATATCCGAATTCAAGGTCCATGAGCCGCCAGAGGCACACAACTTTCCCATTCGGAACCGAATAATCAGTGGTATGTCACTGGGCACGGTCATAGTAGAGGCAACCAAGCGGAGCGGGTCTCTTATCACGGCCCGTCTAGCACTGGAACAGGGTCGCGAGGTATTTGCCGTACCAGGGAGCGTAAAATCGTTCAAGAGCATGGGTACGCATCAATTGATCAAGGAAGGGGCCAAGCTGGTAGAGAATGTACAGGATATCATTGAGGAACTAAATATCGATTCTCTTTCAGGGAGTAATCTCCAACATGACAAGAAAGATGCGCTGGGTTCATTTGAGGAACAGATGGTGCTGGACGCCCTAAATGCCTACCCCGTGCATATCGATGAGTTGGTACGCAAACTCTCTTTAGATGCGGGAAAGCTGTCGAGTATACTGCTTCAGCTGGAGATGAAGGGCTTGATAACACAGACTCCTGGTAAGTTTTTTGCAAGATGTGAGGAATAGGACGTGCAAAAATCGCTGCTCATTGTTGAATCACCGACTAAGGCACGAACATTGAAGAAATATCTTGGCAGAGACTTCAATGTGGCTGCGACAGTCGGTCATATCAAGGATCTGCCATTGAAAAAGTTAGGGGTTGTCATAGAAGACGGCTTCAAACCCGAATATCAGACGATTCCCGGCAAGGAAAAGGTTGTCCGGGAGTTAAAGAAGGCAGCTGCCACTATAAACGAGATATATCTGGCGCCAGATCCAGACAGGGAAGGGGAGGCCATTGCTTGGCATGTGGCTGAGGTGTTGAAGAAGAAGGGGCGTGTCTTTTACCGGGTACTCTTCCATGAACTTACGGAAAAGGCGATTAAGGCGGCTATCGAGGCACCTGAAGGATTGGACAGGAACAAGTTTGAGGCCCAAAAGGCGCGCAGAATCCTTGACCGTCTGGTGGGTTACCAGATATCACCCTTACTCTGGAAAAAGGTACAATCAGGACTGAGTGCAGGCCGTGTGCAGTCGGTAGCAGTAAGGATTATATGCGAGCGAGAAAGAGAGATCCAGACATTTGTCTCTAAAGAATACTGGAGAATCACTGCCGAATTAGAAGGAGAGTCCCCTCCTGCCTTCCTGGCCAAGTTGACCAAGAAGGATGGGAAGAAGTGCGTGATCCCTGATGAGGATACTGCAAGGAGTATTGTTGATGAACTCAAGGGCGTGGATTTTCTGGTGGAGAAGGTGGTTCAGAAAACTCAAAGGAGAAGACCGCCAGCCCCCTTTACTACCAGCAAACTCCAGCAGGAAGCTATCAGGAAGCTTGGTTTTTCTGCCAAAAAGACTATGGTTATTGCCCAACAACTCTATGAGGGGATAGAGTTGGGTCCTGGAGAACCGGTTGGGCTGATCACATATATGCGGACCGATTCCACACGGATTTCTCCTGAAGCAGTGGACGAAGCCCGGGAGGTTATCAAGCTCCAGTTCGGTTCTGAATATCTTCCGGCCAAACCCAATTCTTTCAAGAATGAAAAA
>DTYH01000121.1 GCA_012961955.1 Desulfobacterales bacterium
GATCTGCCGGATCACTTTTTTGAGGCCCTGTTTAAACATGAGAGAGGTTCCTGACCGGACCGCGGCCTCCTCAATCTTGCCACGAGGGGCGCCAGCAAAGATCAGCTCTTCCATCTCCCGATCCACATAAAGTACCTCGTAGATACCTGTTCGTCCCTTGTAACCGGAATTATGACAGTTATCGCACCCCTTGGACCTCGGAAGCTCAGAAGGTGGCTTAAGCCCGTTCCGGACAAAAATCTCTTTTTCCCTTGGCCCAGGAGCTGCCTTGACCGAACAGCGGGGGCAGACCTTTCTCACCAGCCTCTGGGCTAATACCATGGTGAGAGAGGATGCAAGCATGCTGGGGCTAACTCCCAGATCGAGCAACCTGGTGATCGCGGATGCAGAGTCATTGGTGTGTAGAGTTGATAAGACAAGGTGGCCGGTGATAGATGCCCTGAGTGCCAGTTCAGCAGTCTCACGATCCCTTATCTCACCTACAAGTATGATGTCAGGATCCTGTCTCATGGCGGCTCTGAGGGCATTTCCAAAGGTAAGGCCTGCCTTGGGGTTTACCGCTGTCTGCCTTATGGTTGGAATGACATATTCTATAGGGTCTTCAATGGTCATCACACTAACGTTTGGACTGTTTATGGTCGTTAGGGCAGAATAGAGTGTGGTTGTCTTGCCTGAACCGGTAGGGCCTGTGGTAAGGATAAGTCCATAAGGCCGCCTGAGGGCTTTGAGGAACCTGGCTAGATCGTCTTTTTCAAAACCTAATCTTTTAAGATCGCCTACTACCTTGCGGTGGAGCAAGATCCTCAATACCAAAGTTTCGCCTAGGTGTGTCGGAAATATTGAAACTCTGAGATCCAGCTGCTCAACGCTCCCTTGATATTTGATGCGACCGTCATGTGGTATATTGGGATTGGATATATCTATGTCTCCCATGACCTTGTAACGGGTCGTCAAGGCTTGATGAAGGTTTTTTGGAAGAAGGTACTCCTGATGGAGGATACCATCAATTCTGTAATAGACTCTAACTAGATTTGTATCAGGTACTACATGGATATCGCTTGCCCCAAGGATATATCCCTTCTCAATGAGCAGATCGGCAAGCTTGACTATTTGATTCTCTGGGGGCATCCCCTGCCTGGCGGCTTCAGTTAACCTCTCGATCTCATTATCAATAGTTTGACCGGTCTTGTAATAGACTTCAATAGCATTTGATAGCCATTCCTTGGACGCTATATATGGAATAATCCGACAACCGGTCATCCGCGCCAACTTATCTCTGGCAACAACATCAAAGGGATTAACCATTGCTACCTTAATGGTGTTATCTTCCTTTGAAAAAGGGAAAACCCGGTGGTTGGTGACAAAGTCCAGCGGTATCTTGCTAATCAGCTCCCTATCAATATCTACCTGCGCCGTACTCAGTATGTGTGCTCCGCTCTGGACGGCCATGGCCATCTGCAGTTGCTCCTCAGTTATCCAATCTAGCCTTAGAAGGACATCCCCTATCATTTCACCGGTCTTTTTCGATTCTTCCACGGCCTTTTCGAGCTGATCCCTGTCGATAACCCCCATTCCAACAAGTATATCCCCTATACGTTTTTTCATAACGATTCCCTCTCGGTCTATTGATCTCTCCTCATGGAGTCTTCTGATTCCTAACTATATAGGCTTTGAGTATCCTGACTCTGGCCTCGACCTCTTTCCTTTCGTTAGGAGAAGAGGGCCCGCCTTGTTTCAACAATCTTCCGTAATAGGTTAGGGCCTCACGATACCTTTCCAACTTGTCACATGCCATCGCCATATTGAAAAGCAAACAGTGATCATTCGCATGGAGTTTTTCTGCCTTCTTGTAAAAGATCATAGCCTCATCCGATTTTTTGAGTCGACTCAAGGCTACGCCGCGGTGCAAATAGATCTCGAATTGCGGGGCACCTTTTAGAGACTCTGCCCTCTTTAGATAAGAGAGCGCTTTTTGGGGTCTTCCTAAACCAATCTCCGCGACAGCCATGTTCACCAGAATTTGAGGATCCTCGGGATTATGGTTCATTAATCTTTGAAGAAGTGGGTAGGCTTCGGAAAAGGCGGAAGTCTTTAGATAGATAGAGGCAAGATTGAAAAGGGCATCATAATGTTCTGGATCTTTCTTGAGCACCTCCACATACATCTCGATGGCCTTTTGTAGCTCATTCCGGCGATGATAGCTTAAAGCCTTGTCATAAAAAAGCCTTTCTGCCTGTTCAGCGAAGCCTCGTTTCGGTACGTTCCGAGATTGAGCTTGTTTCATCTTACTCGCTCTTTTTTTTATCTTCGAACTCCTCTTTTTAGAAGGCCTTGTTCCACTACGACGATAACTCTTGGGTGTACCTCTATCTTCAGAGACTCCCTTACCCTTTTTGGGGGCCGCCTGGTCTATTCTACTGGCAATTACACGTTTTGCTGTAAGCTCCTTATTGCTTGCTGATTCCTCCTCTACGTTAGGTTCAGATAGACGTCCGCGTTGATCTGGTTCGATTCCTCCTTTAATAGTAGTAATATTTTTTTTGATTGGTTTTTGTTTCTTCAAGGAAGGGTTTGAGCTGGAATATACCAGCCAGATTCCGGAAATCGCGATACTTGTAAAAAAGAGGAGAGTTAGGACCACATACGTTTTTTTGCGACCCTTTCGGCTGACTTTTGGCTGCTTTCGCCACATATTTGTGGTACTGTTTTGTCCAAGTTCCTTGTTCCTCTTTCTCAGGGCCTCA
>DTYH01000122.1 GCA_012961955.1 Desulfobacterales bacterium
CTAATGGTGGCCTGCCCTTCTTCGGACTGAGGTGCCTTCTTGACTCTTGCCATAGTGTCCACCCTCCTTTCTTTGATTTGGTCATTCTACAATTTCCACAGTTGGGTGGACACTCCTATTCCTCACAGGATCGCACGTAACCGCCATATACTGCAACATTTTTTCAGCTTGACATACAATGGGTTTTTTCCTTATACTACACCATAAAGGAGGGGATTCTTATCAAACATCAAAGCTTACAAGAGCCATAATCGGCTAACAAGATCGATTCTCGAGGCTGAAAGGCCGAAAAGTGATGTCAGGGCAATTATCCTGTCTCTTCTTCCCTTTACCTTGTAGTCATGAACAAGAGTAGAAACTGCAATAGGACTGAGAAGGCCTCAGTCGACCGTCCCCTTTAGGCAGGCAAAGTGCGAGTATACCTTGATTTCTATAATTTTAAGAAGGTACCTTTCTCCATAACCCCTGACCCTGAATTCCTCTTTTTATCCAATTCCCACCAGAATGTAATCGATAAGATCGTGTACGGCATAAAGAACAGGATGGGTTTCATCCTATTGGTTGGTGAGGTTGGGACGGGTAAAACAACGATTTGCCGCGCTATTTTGGACATTTTGGACGATGATAGTGAGATGGTATATATAATAAACCCATCCCTTTCTGGCACAGAGCTCATTTCGAGTATTTTGGATGACCTGGGAATCAATTACCCGCCCGATTCGTCAAAAAAGGATCTAATCGATCACCTGAATCATTTCTTGTTATCGGTAGCGGCTACCCGGCCGGTAGTAATAATCATCGATGATGCTCAGACCATGCCGATTGATGCGTTGGAGGATCTACGTCTTTTGTCGAATCTGGAGACAGATAAAGAAAAATTGCTACAAATGGTACTTGTGGGGCAACCTGAGTTAGTAGATCTTATCTCTCGCCCGGAGATGAGACAGCTCAGACAGCGTGTCGCTATTAGTTGTCGGTTGGACTACTTAACAAGAGAAGAGGTCGAAGGGTATATCTCAAGAAGGCTATTTGTAGCCGGAAGTAAGGGTCATGTTCGATTCACTCCGAGAGCGGTAAAGCAGATCTACAATGCTTCAAGGGGAATCCCTAGGCTGATAAACAGGATTTGTGATTATGCCCTGATTGCGGCCTATATTGCAAATGATTTCACCATTGGTCCTTCCTATGTGAAAAAGGCGTTAAAAGAGCTGGAAGATCTAGAGTTTGAAGTGGGTGTTGCCTCTATTGGAAAGGATGGCAAAACGAGAGTTGCGGACAGAAAGTTGTCGCTTGTTTTAGCGTTTAGCCTTATCTTCCTTCTATTGGTTTTTTTTGTAAATCATCTTTTTGACTTGCCCCTTTTGAGAAATGAAAAAGATACTGACCTGAGCCGGTATTCAAACAGGGCTACCGTATTGGTAAGAAAAAGAATATCCCCACAGCGGGTCAATGATTCAATATATAAAGAGGCTGACGGCATAAGAGACTCTTCTGTTTCTGCTTATACCCTGCGCGTAGGATCATTTAAGACACTCGACAGGTTACGGAAGGCCATATCCATTTATAGAAAGAGAGGGTTTGAGGTTCACTGGAACCGGGTCGATCTTGGACCAAAAGGTAAGTGGTATCGCCTGTTCACGGGCAGTTTTAAAACAAAAGAAGAGGCGGAGCTATTTAAAAGAGATTACGGACTGGTTGGATCGATTGTTGTGTCTGCTCCCTGGACGGTATTAGTAAGCCAATCCGGTTCGCCCAAAGAACTTGATCAGCTTGTATCTGTGTTACGAGATAATATGTTTGATCCTTACATCGTAAAGAGTAGGGATGGAACCTACAGGCTCCTGGTGGGAACTTTTGTCACATATGAAGGTGCCGAAACCCTTGCTCAAAAAATTAATAAGATAGGCCTTACGGCCAGGGCAGTCCGACAGTAAGTAGGGTCCGCCTTGATTTATGGAGACCCCCCATGAGCTTGTTGAATGAGGCCCTGAGAAAGAGGAACAAGGAACTTGGACAAAACAGTACCACAAATATGTGGCGAAAGCAGCCAAAAGTCAGCCGAAAGGGTCGCAAAAAAAC
>DTYH01000123.1 GCA_012961955.1 Desulfobacterales bacterium
ACACTTGCCTCAGGATAAAGTGGTTCCATTTTTCTTGGATACTTTGTCTTTAGATGACGATGATTTGAAATCAGTTTGTTTGCGTTCTGCGGGTGAAATCTCACCGACTGAGTAGCGGTGTTCTGAGCCGGGTATCAATATGCTCGTTCCATCTCCCCCTGTCGCAATTGTGGAGACCTCCTGACTCCCTGTTTTTTATGTTGACAATATAGCCACACCTAAAATTCCTCTGTACCTAGAACAAGATCCAGAGGGTCTAAGGCACGGGGTATCCCCGCACCACCTTGGATTACCACGGATTTTATCCCTGCCTCTTCCAAAACACCCCTTGCTTCGTCCATATCCTCCTTCTGCAAACCGCGCCAATCCCTCCAGCGAAAGGCGGGTTGGTATTCAACCACGTTTACAGGTATATACGGATCGATATCCGAAAGGGCCTTCCCCAGCTCAAAGAGCTCCTCCTTTGATGTCACCTCGGGCCGATAAGGAATCGCCACAACCATAAACACTCTTCCGTGGTAGACTTCCTGAATGTATTTGACTGCATTCCAGGAGGCTTTAAGAAGAGTCTCTGCCAGCTCCTTATCTGACAGGCCAGTCAAATCCATAAAGGTCTTCAGACGAATCGCCTTTATATCAGGTGAGATGTGGGTTACTCCGACCTCCACCAGCTCATCTATGTATTCAGGCGAAAGCAAAGACGCATTGGTATCGAGTTGGATCATAACCCTATTGTTTCGAGCCCTTAAGTCTTTGATCGAATCGACCAGCCACCTTCGGTTGAGCGTTGGTTCCCCGCCCGATATGCCTATCTGATTGGTCTTTACTCGACCGAAGCCCAGGTAAACATGCACATTTTTAGGGACTATTAGACTTCCAGCGGAAGCAAAGGTTATCTCCCAGTTATGGCAGGCGCCACAGCGGTAATTACAACCGTGAGTGAAAAGGGAGGGTATAAAATGCGGGTAGGGACGCATAGGAGTAATGATCCTTACAGGTGGATGTTTCTGCAATTCAGTCTTTTCTGTAACTATATCCATCCCGTCTGCAACAGGGGTAATACAGCTCCTCTCTAGGACCCCATTGATCAGAACTGCACAACTACCACAACCTCCACTCCGGCAGGGAGCAAAGATATCTCCTTGGTCGGGAAGCCTTGACACCTTAAAGCCATTCAACTCCAGCGCCTTTAATACAGATATCCGCTCCGGGACAGCTACAGGATCACCATTGATTCGTATGGTTATCTCCTTCCTCTCCTCAAGGATATCCTTTAGCTCGCGGACCCCGTCAGGGCAACCGTACTGGCAAGCTCCACAGCCGATACACCCGACTTTTCTCGCACTACACGCCACAAAGGATTGACAGAAACCACAATTACAGCATTCTTCCACGTTAACTGCAATCCGGAACATCCGTTTCATGATCATCTCCACTCTATCTTCACGCCACCAGCCTCATCAGCAAATCTCCATGAAAATTCTTTCCAGAACTTCTCTTCCATTTCGTTGGAGATGGACTCCATGTTCTCTACACCGTACCTTTCCTTAAAATGGTCTACAAATTCATCCTTGGTCGGCAGATCTAGCACCAGTTCGTCTATTCGTACAATAGGCACAAATTCAATGGGAGACTCCATATCCGTAGAGGCAAAGACTATATCACCGGCTACACATAGAATAGATTCATCCAGAGCAACATAGATATCATCAGGGAAATCATCCCGGCGATAGAGCCACATCACATGGGTCATGATCCGCTTCCTGCTCAAAACGGTCTCGGTGGCCCTCGGCTTTGCAAAATCCTTAAATAATTCCAAGGTATCCTCCTTTCTAGTCTAATTACGCAAAAGGGGAGTGCCTACTTAAACAGACCCTCCCCTTTTCTTTATGATCTAATTCTCTGTTTCTGGCCTACTTGAAGTATTCGTCTCTTGGCGCATAGCCCATCTCTTCCTCGGTAAGAGGCTCCCAAGGATCGTATGGCGGCATTTCTGGGTAATCGGTCAATCCTTCAAACCAATTCCCAAGGTATGTACGACGTGAGTGTTTTCCTCGGATCGGTAATTCATCCCAAGGAATATGTGCGTACATAAGGACGTACACCGGTCCGGTAACCGCTTTATTCACCAAGTGCTGGTCCATGATACAATTCATGATTACTGGGGTACCCTTTTCAGCAATACCAAACGCGGTCTTCAAATCCTCCTTAAAGGTCGACTCTCTATCGCAAAGCATGCCATGCCCACCTACTACTTCCACGAACTTATCAAACCGGATATCTATGGTCCGCTCTTCACCCCAGGTCTTGCGACCCATCCATTCATTACCGAATACATCCTGCTCCCCGAGGATATCCCAGTTAGGACCATACCACGGATACTTCATACCTGGCATCCAGCCGCTGTTATTCGTTACCAGATAAACGATCGGAAGTTCCCACTGAGTTGCAACAGAGATGTCAGGCATGGCATTCATCATTCCTGAATCACCCATGAGAGATAGGAAGGGTATTACCTCTCCGCCTTCCTCAAGGTCAGCAATAGCCGCGCCAATTGCCTGGCCTACGCCATGTCCTACGCCGGCTTGATCATTGGCTGTAATACAGGAAGAAGGCCTGGTAAAGACCAGATAGGGCATTACAAAATCGGAAAGCGTGTATCCATCAATGGCCACACGAACTGCACTTCCGTAGAGCTCCTCATTCACCTCACGTATAATCTGTGACATATACCCATAATGGAGGACGTTCTTACTTGCATAGCGGGGATGATCAGGACCATATTTGTAGGCCCTCGCCTTCCGAGCCTCGGTAGCTTCTGCTAGCGACTGCTGGCACCTCTTGACCCACTCCTCACGCTGAGGGGAAACCTTGTCGTAACCTTTGGCCTTGATACACTCATTGAGCTGTCTCATAATAGTCTTCGTATTACCCATCAGGGTAGTATGTGTCTTGATATAGGTCCACACATAGTCCTGACTAGGTGCGATCTGAATAGACTCAGGCCATCCGGTTGCATATCCGTCAAAGAAGCCGACCTTAAGTCCGATAGGAATCATCAGATCTATCTCATTTCGAAATCTCGGGAACCCTCTATGGTGATAGGGATGCTTTTCTGATACGGCTGCACGGCCTATTCGTCTTGTGTTGAATGGAATCTTTGTGAGGTTGATAAATTCTTCGATCTCTGGCCCCGCCTTATCCCACGAAGCATAGTCACCAATGATTACAAACGGTCTTTCCGCCTCAAATATACGCTTTGCTGCCTTTTCGATATCGAGTGGATCCGCGCCAGAGTTTATGGGCTTGGCCGTCTCTTCGCCACGCCACTCAGGAAGATAGTTGGCATGTTGAGGCCAATATCCACCCCAATAATACTTCCGCATCTCGTCCATACTGAGTAGCAAATCTATACCCATCTCAAACGCCACAGGACCTTTAGGAGCAGCCTGGGCTATACGAAACCCTCTGGTTAAAAACTGTTTTACCGACCAGGGATAGAATACACGCTGACTCCACTTGGTCACATGTTCAAAGAATTCAGCGCATATACTCTCCTGAATCGTGTTGTATAAATTGTCGTGTTCCTGTTCTATCCCACCAGCCAAGTAGATTATTGGAGAATTGGAAAGAAAGGCTTGTTGCATAGCGCTAAATGAGTTGCCTGTTCCAGGGCCGACGGTCCCGAAACAGACAGCGGGCTTGCCAGTGACCTGAGAATACGCTTCACCAGCATACACGGCGTTTTGTTCGTGTCCAAAGATGATAAGCTTTATCCCTATGCGTGAAATCGCATCTACAAAATGCCATATGTGCCCGCCGGGAGAACCGAAAGCTATGGTAACCCCCTGCTCTTTTAAGACTTCGGCAATATACTTTCCAACACTTGGATATATCTCCCGTTTTCCCAAGGGAACTTCCAATTTCTTCTGGGCCTCTTCGTCAAACTCAATTCCTAACTTCGGCATATTAGTCCTCCTTTTTGTCCAAAAATCCCTGGTCTTTTTGAAACCATAAACCAAGAA
>DTYH01000124.1 GCA_012961955.1 Desulfobacterales bacterium
AAAAAACAAAGGTTTCCGACAAGTCGTTCCAAGAAAAACTTCAACCTGTGAAAGATTACAACAAGTGCAGACCTAAAGACAAAAAATCCGTTATCAGGAGGCCTGATAACGGATTTTTTGTCTTTACTTTTTAAAAACTTAAGCCATTACCAGGCCGCCGGCCGGTAGTAGAGATATAATAATCAATACCGCCTTGATTACGCCGGTAATGCCGATAATGACCTTAAGTTTCATAAAGCACATATCCTTCTATCTTTTTAATCGTAGTGTAACAAACCTCAGATATACTGTCAAGCTTTTTTTGATATGGGGTAACTTAAGTTTCGCACCCCCATACAGAACGAATCGCTTATATACAAGTACCCTTCCCACAGAAATTATGACGCACTTAAATCGTGGAGATTCGAAGGGTTTATATTTAGACGCATATTCTGGAATCCTGCGAAGGCGGGAATCCATAGGGGGCGAAACTTGGGTGATAAATACTTAAAGCACGTTGCCTTAAGAATTTAGCCGTTTTGAGTTCAGGGAGCTTCGATTTCTCAACCTAGCATAGATTCGTTAAGCCCAAACTCTTAAATCCAAGTCTTCGTTAAATATATAACCGTTCACCTGTTTTATAAAGAATTTCCTGAATACTCTACCCATAAGTGGTTACAAAGCCGACAGGGAGTCCTATTTAGATCTTTTGCAATCTTATGCCATCCATGAGTGCTAAGTCCCTCCAACTACAGGGATGTTAAGGGGGAGGGAAAGGTCGTATAATATTATTCTTGAGTTCATCTTTCTTGATCCTGCCTATTCGTTTGAATGTATTCACTTTGTTTAAAATAACTCCGCAAGCGGCCAATATTTGATCATTGTTTAGGCGTTTCAAACATATTCTATCTCCTCTATTGCACATGTAAGGAGCAAGGTATGTGTGAGAACACGGTGCGCATGAAGAATTGCTTTCAATTATCGCAACATTCTTACCAAGAGGTCTTTGCTCACCCATATCGCATGGTCCTGCTATAACGACAACCGGAATATCCAGAGCATCTGCGATGTAGATAGGGGCCGTGTCGACCCCTATTACCAAATTGAGCAGACTAACAAGGGCAGGAAGTTCGGATAAAGAAAACAGGCCACATGCATTGATAATGCTCGGGGATTGCAAGGTTTTGATGATTCTTGCGGAAATCTCCTTATCATCGCTCGTTCCTAACAATATAACCTTAGCATTGAAGTTCTTAATCAGGCCTTCGCTTAGATATAAAATGTCTTTCAACTCCAATGACTTCATTCTATTTCCCGAGGACACAACAAACCCCACACATCTATCTTTACCAGAAACGGCTCCGCTTTTTGCGATGAATCGTAAAGCTTTCTCCACATCGTTTTTCGTAAAAAAGACCTCTTTTTTGAGGTCTCCGTTATCCACGCCGACTAACTTTAATGCCGTTAAATAGGTCTTCATGGTCAGTGTCCCCATTTGATGTCTTGCAGACTTGCAAAAAAAAGAGACAGCCCTGTGCGTTATTCCTATGTTGTCGGGCACGATTGTTACTACGTCCGGAATTAAAGCAAAAAGAGACATAAAAATAAAGGTTGGGTTAGGGACTAACACAATAGCTACATCGTATGACGCAGCTAAAAGCTTTAGCATGAATCTAACCTTATATAAAAGCCCCTTCATCCTGTTGTTGAACATAATGATGGTATCGATCCTAACGTTATTTCTAAGGATGGGTTTGGTATATTCGGAAATTACCACGGTTATGTAAGAATCAGGATATTTCCTCTTAATAGCTCTAAAAACGTGAGTGGTACACACGAGATCACCAATCTTCGCAGTCTGATATATCAGAAACTTTTTCCTCTTTTCCCTCAATTTTACGCTCTTCACACCGGTAACGAGACGCAGAAGCGGATAGCATAGAAGTATGACAACAAAATAGAACATAAGAAGTGTTTATAGGTTTTCTAAAAATTCTCTCTTTATTATGTCAAATACCTGGCGAGGTAATATGTTCCTTAGACATTTAACAGTACCACATGAATTATTAAAACACACCTCATCTATATCACAATCAGAGTCAACCTTCCTTAAACTTACATTCCACGATGAGCACTTGTATGGTCCGGTGAGCCTAGGGGATGCTGCACCATATATAGCAATAACCGGGACCTTCAAGGCTATAGCCATGTGTAGCAACCCTGTGTCGTTTGAGATAACAACATCACATCTATTCAAGATCGCTGCCGTTTTAATCAAAGACAAAGATCCATTAAGGCAAACAGGTTTGATGCTCATACGATCTGCGACTTCGCTAATTATTTCATGATCAGATTTTCCACCGAATACTAGTATCCGAAGGCTCCTGTCATATTCATACAAAAGGTCCCCTAGTCGAGAGAAATATTCACAAGGCCACCTATTTCTGTAATTCGATCCAACCGGAACAAACCCTATCAATCTACAATTTAGCAAAGCGTGTTTTTTCAAAAAATTTTCTGCCTCGAGGTGCTGTTCATACGGAATATTGAGTTTCATCGCATAAACGAACTGGTTAGCACCGATGACCTTGGCACTTTCAAGGCGATGCTCTATGGTATGCCTTACCAGGTCTTTAGCTGGAACCCCTTTTGAGAGTAAAAAGTTAAACTTACTGTTACAATTACCAATAATATGCTTTGCTCCGCTCAAATACGCTAAGGGCAGAATATCTGGATCATTGCCATGAAGCACTATTGCAACATCGAACTTATGTTTTCGTAACTCTCGTACTACCCTCAATACCTTCTTCCCCTTCCCGGGATATTCGATAAATATGTCTATGTCCTCATTATAGATAAGGAGATCCCTATTTCGGCTATGGTAAAGAACACCAATAATTTTATCTGGAAATGAAGCCCTTATAGTGGAAACCGCCGGAGTACTCAATAGCGTGTCTCCAATTCCCGTCGTCATCACCAAGAGTATACTCTTGACCATCTCCTTGTCGTAACTTTCCATATCTTGGACCGGTCTACGATTGGAAAGACCCCTAAAAATAAATCTTAGCAACCCTGTTATTACCCGTTCCCACATATTACACCTGCAAAATTTCTCTGTATACCTTCAAGGTGTCAACGGCTGTCTTTTTCCAGGTAAACAGCCTTGCACGCTTCAGGCACTTTTCTCTATACCTTCCTACGGCCTCAGGGCTTCTCATTGCCCAAGCGATTTTATCACTCATATCCTCTATGTCGTGTGGGTCTATATAGATCCCCACGTCGCCAACAACCTCTGGAAAAGCGCTAACATTGGAAACTATTACTGGGGTCCCACAGGCCATCGACTCAAGGGCAGGAAGACAAAATCCTTCATAAAGCGACGGAAAGACCGAAATGTATGCGCCACTGTAAAGAGCGGCAAGGTCTTTATCTTCGGCAAAACCCGTAAAGACTATATCTCCACTCCTTTTTGTCCGTTTGAGAATGGAATCCAGGGAAGGATACTGGCGGGGTTTGCTCATGTCATACTTGCCAACAATCACAAGTTTGAAAGGTTTGTTTGTTTTCTTTAAAGCATCATCAAATGAGACTATCAGATTTGAAAGGTTCTTCTTGGCTTCTAACGCGCCTACGAATAGAATGTAATCTCCTGATATTTTATATTTCTTCTTCGTTTTGTTTATCAGCTCAGAGTCTGATATGGGACGAAAAGACTCGCTGACCCCGTTATGAACAACATAGACTCTTTCCTTGTCAATATTGAAGTTGCTACAAAATTCTTTTTTAGTGAAATTTGAAACACAAATATAATAATCAGCATTCTTCAGAAGATACTTATAAAGCTTTTCCCTTCTTCTTCGATCCCTATGATCTTCCACGAAAAGTTCAGGATGCACCACGTCCCCTATGTCATGTATCGTGACTATCGTTGTTGAAAAGCGGGAATACCAGACCTCGCCGGTCGTGAAGTGGCATAGATCAATGTCCTTAAATATGAAACGGCCCAAGAAATCGAGTCCATTCCTTCCTATTAATCTAAACCGTCCCCTCATGCCTTCAACTGTAAAATTGTCGCTCAGTCCAAGTTTCTGCTTTAGGTCCCGAATCTTAGAAAATAATACATATTCCGTCTCCAAATCAATTGTATTTAAGTTTTTAATAAGCTCAAAGACATACCTGTCCATCCCCTTATTAATTTGAGCTCTTCTGGCGTCAATAGCTATTTTCATGGTATTCCTGGCTGCTCGACCAAATTGGTGAAAACTGGTCCCTTCAATTTGGCGAGGCCTAGTCCGATCATTACCATCATTAACTTTCCGTGCGGCCCACTCCACGGGGACATGGTAAGACTGGAAATGGTAGTGGAAGCCAACAAAATCATAACTCCCATCAACACCATTCTGTGGTCATCTGAAACAGCCATTTTATAATTATTAAATAACGACGTAAAAACAACGACTATAAACAACACAAACGAAGCCAACCCGAACACTCCTGACTCAAATAATAAGGATAGAACCAAGTTATGAGGATTTGTGAGAAGATTTTCATATCCTTTCGCTTGACACACTCTGGTAAATTTTTTCCATCCATAACCATACCCTAAGAATGGCCTCTCCTTCCACATCTTGAAACTAGCCTTCCACGTAGGCAATCTATCGCTGACTGCATTAGAGTTCAAGTAGGTTGACAAAGAAAAAACCTCAGCATATTTAGCTTTGTAATTCATCTCAGGATAGAAAGCGTCGACAAAGTATAACAATGCCAGGAAACCCAATACAAAACCCAGAACAGTTCTATACCTTTTTAGCACGAGCGGGAATAATATACTTACAAACACAACATTGATTAATGCTGTCCTGGAACCACTAAGACTAATGAACAGAACCTGAAATAGTATTGAAACCGCAACCGTTATCCTTAGGCTCACTCTTTTCTCTACAAGAATTGACAGTACACTAACTGGGTAGTAAAAGATAGATAGCTCCGCAAAATTAGATATGATCGTCCCTTTATTTGTTTTATATATATATTGATAAAACCCGCCATAGTTTCCGGCAAGAGTGATATACTCGTAAAGCGACGCTAACATGAGCAATGATATGCTGAATACCATGACATACAAGACGCTCTTTATTTGCTTAATTGTTTTTGTTTCATTAATGACAATTGCATATAGTATCAATTGCTTGGCAATGTCTGACTTGAAAGCCTTGATACTTATTAACCGTTCTACTCCGAAAAGGATCGATAATATGACAACAAAGGTATAAATTATTAAGAAAATACTTGCCCTATTCCTGTTAGAACCGTATTCCCCGAAGCAAAATATCTTGATCAACCATAAGAGAAGAGCGGTAGCCAATGACACCGCTTGTATGGTTGCCGTATGATGAACGAACGGTTGGGTAAAAATATATATTAACAAACTGTACTCGATAATACCGCTAACTAATTCCTTACTTGGAATTTCTAAAATACTCTTTTTGACATTGAGTACCTGTAATTGAAATCGGTTTTCCATCACCTTCTACACACTCGTTCTCAAGATAAGCGGCGCTGTATCGGTAAACAATTATTGGACACCTAATTAAAGATTCTTGAGCAGCATTCTGTACCGTGTTTAGTTGTTCTTTCCGGACCTGAGCGGAGTTTTGTTGCCATGACGTTCGTAAACTATTGATTATTGTAAAGCTCGTTTAATTCAACCAGTACTATACGCGATGACTCAGCCAGTAGAGGCCGAGACAGAGCGGCTCATCACCTCGGCCTGCTCCCCTCTCGGGGCAAGCCTCTGTTGCAGCAGCTCGTTATCTATTAGAACCTCTCCCGGCTTTGCCTCAAGTGGCTTGAACTGCGCATCGCCGGCTCGGTATTTAACTCCTCCTTCTCCGCCTCTCAAAAAGGCTTACTTCTTACGGCTTATTGAGTTCTGGCCATTAGGTATTTTCGGGCTGTTGCCCAAATCCCTTTTCGCTTTGCCTAAAAACGTTTTTTTGATAACCCCGTTAGAAATCTTTATAACAATTTCTAACGGGTTAGACTTAGGGCTTGCCCCGTTAGTTATTGATACTAATGGGATTAACCACCACCCACTGGTTGCAGATCACTACCAGGCCTCACGAAAGGGTTATTCAACACTCGCACATCAAACTCAACTAGTTGAAACCACTAATCTTCCTCTTAGCCAAGGAAAATTTCTAAAAAGAACCGTTTAATGACCGCTCAAAGGAATTTTGGTTTGAGCAACAGCCTGTTAACACCTTAACCATTACTCCATCACCTCTCATATTGGACCCCTCCTCTGTCTTGCTATTACTCCATCTTGCACTAAGGTGGCGAGTCTGAATTTGAATCGTTTGTTGACCTTCTTGGAAATCTTCTTTTTGGCGGGGGGACCTGTAATGATCAGCCTAAATCTGTCATTCAGAGACAGTACATCCTCTCCAGGTTATATAATCTTCCCACATGCCAATTCTTTCTAACACCGCTCAATCCTACCCGAAAGCCTATTAGTAGATCCTGATCAGAAACTCCGTGATTCTTAAGGAACTTAAGGAATATGTCCAAATATTTACTCTTCGACTCTCCACATCAATTTCGATTCGAGGGCTTTCAGTCTTGCCCCAATCAACAAGTTCTGTTTCCGTCGGGCGAGCATGAATAGCGGGCATCCCCTCATACGCAGTCTCATCCCCTGGCTTCTCCTTGTTTGAAAGCAAAAACCTGTATTCACTCTGTTCGGGACCCTGACAACAAACAGGGCAGCTGAAAGATAGGCGATCGGGATAACTTGTGGTCTGTTTCCATCGAGAGAATAACTGGTAGGTCAAAATCTTCTTTCCTTAACGCGCAAGGATCGTCCTGAAAAATCTCCTATATCTGCCATAACATGGTATAATATCACTAATAGTTTTCAAAAAGGGGTAAATACTTTTTTTGGAGAATGAGACACAATCCGGGTATCTGGATTTCAACGTCTCAAGGCCGAATACCCGGTTATGACATGAGAGTCTCTCCTACGGAGGTAGAGGAAACAACTAAAATACAGATTCAGGAGTAAAATATGAAAAACATCTGTTTTTTCTTTTGTCAAAATACTTCAAATATGCGCATCCGTAGGTATTGGAGTAGATCGATCGGTTTCTTCCTCATTCTCATAGGGTATGCTAAGTACATGTTAAAACACCCACGGGGTGAAAAGTTAAGAAACGTTTCACCCCGTGAGCAGCTACCGTATGTTTATGCCAGTAGCAAAGGGCTTGAATTATTCCTTATCATCAATTATAGGACTATTCTCTTCCAGTAGGACTTCCTTTACGCTTCTGTAAATGCTCTTAAATGCTTCGTCAAAGGATGAAGGAGAGACTCGGCCTACCTCTATAAACTTTACAACGATTTCCTTGGTTACCTTTAGGATTTGCTCCTCAATGGACTTCATAATCCCTCCTTCCTCAACTTTTCATTCTTCACTTTTCACTCTTCCTGACGTAGGTTACACATGCGGTCTCGGACTCCCAAGCTGTTACGCTAGTCACCCACCGCTCGGGGGTATCCAGCCTGGCCCCTAACTCTTCAGCAATATACCTGGCGATATTTTCGGCAGATGGGTTCTGGTCGCGGAACATGGTCAGCTCATTTAGGAACTTATGGTCCAAGCGGGAAAGAACTTCCTTTGTGTGCTTCTTGACGACCCTGAAGTCTAGTACCATCCCTTTTTCATCCAATGAATATGAGGCCACACATACCTCGACCTTCCAGTTGTGCCCGTGCAGGTTTTCGCATTCTCCATGAAACCGTCTCAGCTGGTGTGCTGCCGAAAAATGATCAATTACCTTTAGTTCATACAATTGAATCACCCTCCAATCCGGCGCATGATTAATTGAGATTCCTGAACCTGAAACCTTTTCAAATCGTACTTTTTAGGCTTAAGACCTATTGCCTTTCTGAAAAGATCGATCAAATCCTGCTGGCTGCATCCCCTTCTCAAAGGAGTTTTTAGGTCTACCTCTTTATCAGAGAATAGACAGGGTCTGAGTTTACCCTCAGCGGTGAGCCTAAGGCGATTGCACGTGGCACAGAAGTGATGGCTCAAAGGACGGATAAGGCCGATCTCTCCTTTTGCCGAGGCGAAGCGATACCGTAAAGCAGGGCCATCATTTTTTTCAGGTGTGACAGGATAGAGAGGAGCCATGGATTCTAGACGAGACTTAATCTCATCAGATGAGACATACTTCTGTGGAGTCCAGTTGTTATCCACACCTAATGGCATATATTCTATGAAGCGTATCTGATAAGGTTTTCTTATAGAAAGATCGGCAAATTGCAGAATTTCATCATCATTTAAACCCCTCATGACCACAACATTCAACCTGATGGGGCGGAAACCTATCCTTTCAGCAAGGGATATCCCTTCCCATACCTTCCGGAAACAGTTTCGACGCGTTATCTTTACATATTTAAGAGGGTTTAGGGTATCCAGGCTGACATTGATACGGCGAACACCAGCCTTAAAGATGGCCTGTGCCAAGGGTTTTAGGAAGACGCCATTTGTCGTGATGCTGAAATCCTCAACACCCGATCTCTGGGATATTGCGCGTATAAGGTGAATTACGTTACGACGAACAAGGGGTTCCCCCCCGGTGAGACGTATCTTTTTGATGCCGAACGTGACAGCAGCTTCTATAACCCTTATAACCTCTTCATAGGAAAGAATATCAAACTGTCTCAATAGCTTAAAAGTCTCCGAGGGTGTACAGTAGATACACCTCAGGTTACATCGATCAGTGATCGAAACCCTTAGGTAGGATATCTTACGATTATATCGGTCTATATTTGTAGACATAATGTAGCGTTGAGGTACTTTATTGGGATGATGCAAGATAGAGAAGTATATTCGACATCAATTATCCTGTATCCTGCATCTTGTATCCCGTATTCGTCTTGCTTTCTGATACGTTCGTTTTTGTTCTAAAAAGATAAAATGTTACAATCGACTTATCTTTAACGATAACTCTTCCAGCTGACCAGGTGTGGCTTCTGAGGGAGCGCCTGTGAGGAGACACGCTGCCTTCTGCGTTTTAGGAAAGGCGATAACGTCCCTAATCGATGCCTGACCGCAGAGTATCATAACCAGCCGATCAAGGCCAAGGGCAATGCCTCCGTGGGGAGGGGCACCGTACTCCAATGCCTCCAACAGAAAGCCAAACTTTTTTTCATAATCATGTCGATCTATCTGTAGTGCCTCAAACACCCTCTCCTGAACATCACGCTGATGAATACGGATGCTTCCTCCTCCTATCTCCGCGCCGTTAAGCACAAGATCGTATGCACGGGAACGAACAGCAAGCGGTTCCCGTGTGAGGAGATCCATGTCCTCCGGGAGCGGAGCGGTGAACGGATGGTGTACTGGCACATTTCTTTTCTCCTTTTCGTCAAATTCCAACAAGGGAAACTGGGTGATCCAGACAAAATCGTATCGGTTTTCATCTATTAATCTCAATCTTTGTGCCAGGTGGTTTCGTAATTGTCCTAACGATTCGTTTACCACCTTTGGATGATCAGCGATAAAGAAGATCAGATCACCCGGTTCAGTATCGAGTAGTTCAGATATGGCTGTCTTTACCCCCTCACTAAAAAACTTTGCCAGGGGGGATTGCCAGACATCCGCCTTTATCTTGATCCAGGCAAGACCCCGGGCCTTGTATACAGATACAAAATCGCTCAGATCATCGATCTCCTTCCTTGAGAAATGGCTGCATCCCTTGGCGTTGATGGCTTTGACCAGACCTCCATTCCTCACGGTTTCTGAAAAGAGTCTAAACTCAGAATCTTTAACAATATCTGAGACGTCCTTTAATTCGAGACCAAATCGAATATCGGGTTTATCCAGTCCAAATCGTTGTGTGGCCTCCAAGTATGTCATTCGAGGAAAAGGGGGGTTCAGTTCTAAATCGAATACCTCCTTGAATAGTGCAGATATCATTCCTTCGGTAATCCCTATTATCTCATCCTCGTCCACAAATGACATCTCAATATCGATCTGGGTAAACTCGGGTTGCCTGTCAGCCCGGAGATCTTCATCCCGGAAGCAGCGTACGATTTGGTAATACCTATCAAAACCCGCCACCATCAAAAGTTGTTTGAAAAGTTGCGGCGATTGAGGCAATGCATAGAATCGAGCAGGGTTGACACGACTGGGAACGAGATAATCCCGTGCCCCCTCTGGAGTGCTCCGTGTCAAGAACGGTGTCTCAATGTCGAGAAAGCCGAGGTTATTGAGGTAGTTCCTTATTGAGGCCGTAATTAGATGCCTCAGTATAAAATTTCTTTGAAGCCGCGGCCGTCGAAGATCAAGGTAGCGATATCGGAGGCGAACATTTTCCGACACGTCCACATTATCATCGATCATAAATGGTGGCGTTCTGGACATGTTCAATATCTTTAGCTCAGACACCAGAACTTCAATATCCCCTGTTTTCAATTTGGGATTGATCATCCCTTCTGGCCTCTTTGAGACCACACCACGAACGGCCAGTACAAATTCGTTACGGATTGCATGGGCCCTGTGATGGGATTCCCGGTCTACCTCTGGGTTAAAGACGATCTGAGTAATTCCTTCCCTGTCACGAAGGTCCACAAATATGAGACCACCATGATCTCTGCGGCGCTGAACCCAACCCATCAAAACCACATTTAATCCGACATCAGCAGAGGTTAATTCACCACAATTATGTGTTCGTTTCATCTTATCCACTGACTCGATCAAAGAAAGCTCCTCCTATGCAATAGCCAGACAGATGTTCTCGATTATATCATCTATGTTCCCCTTTAGAGAAACCGGTTTTTGCTCCCCGGTCATCATATTTCGACATACAGCCACTCTCTCTTCTAATTCTCGATCTCCTACGATAAGGACGTATGACGCACCGAGCCTGTCCGCTCTTTTCATCTGAGTCTTTAAACCATGGTCCTCAAAATCCATTTCACATCGGATCTTCCTATCTATTCGAAGTGTTTCAAGCCAGCTAAACCCTTCTCTTTGGGCTTGAGCACCAAGAGCGGCAATGAAGAGTCGAGGCTTTTTTTTGTTCTCTTTAGCCTGGGGGATAAGTAAGGCAGCAAGTCTGTCCAATCCGATTGCAAAGCCAACACCTGGCTGGTCAGGTCCACCAAGGGCCTGGACCAGACCGTTGTATCTCCCGCCTCCGGCCAGAGCGTTCTGGGCTCCGAGTTCTGTTGTAATGGCTTCAAAGGTCGTTCTGGTATAGTAATCCAGACCTCTGACCAGTCGATTATTTACCTCAAAGGGTATTTTGAACCCTTTTAAATTTTCCTGTACCTCCTCGAAATGCGCATGACACCCAGAACACAAAAAATCCAGAATAGAAGGGGCCTCTGATATGGTCTCCTGGCAGGTAGGTACCTTACAGTCGAATATCCGCAATGGATTCTGTTCCCTTCGCCTGAAACAGTCAGGACAGAGGGATCCTGAAACCTGATCCAAAAATTCTCTCAGTCTCCCTTTGAACCGCGCACGACATTCCTTACATCCCAAAGAATTTATATGAAGAAAAATTCCGGGAACGGAAAGATGTTTCATGATGGTCATCAGAATAAGTATGAGCTCCGAATCTGACTTTGGGGAGTTAAGCCCTATAACTTCGGCGTTTATCTGATAAAATTGCCGGTAGCGTCCTCTTTGGGGACGCTCCCGACGAAACATAGGTCCCATTGTATAACACTTAAATACAGGGTCACGGGCATACAATTTATGCTCTATGTAGGCCCTCACTATTGAGGCCGTTGCTTCAGGTCGAAGGGTGAGGGACTCCCCTTTCCGATCAGTGAAGGTGTACATCTCCTTTTCAACGATGTCAGTACTAGTCCCGATGCTTCGAGTAAAGAGCTCGGTCTTTTCAAGAACAGGAATCCGGATCTGACTAAAACCAAAGTCTTCGAATATATCCCAAGCCACATTCTCTATTCGCTGCCATACCTCAACCTCTCCAGGCAGTATATCCTTAAAGCCCTTTACGATAGTATACCTGCTCATAATTGCTACAAAGCCACGGGGTTTAGCTTCTCTTTTCACTCGGATGGTTTCAAACTTTGTCTATATAAGTCTTCGTGGAAGCCTGTGCCCTTCCCGAAGCGTGGGCTTTAGGAGATGGAGAGCCCCACATTTCGGGCTGTTTTCACCTAAATAGCTTCGGTTCTCCCATTGCCAACTGGCCGAAAAGCAAAAACTCCTTGCCAGGCCGTTCCAAGAGAAGGCCATCCAGTGAATGGTTACAATCTTGGATGAAATATTCGCTTATTTCATTCCGTTTCCTAGGCCATCATTCGCAAGAAGCGAGCGCCAATATATTCTTTACATGAGGTCAAAAATTTCGTATAATTAATATTACCGTGCGCTGGAACTGGGAGTGTCTTGATTGATATACCCAAACGCTCAGGGCTGCCTCGCAAACATTTTCGTTGCTCCTCAAAGTTAAGAAACCGGGCTTCGGGTTTGTCGTCATACAAAAAAAACATTTCACCCCTGTCTTACGCCCTGATCCTTATCCTTTAATCCTTAATCGGTAATCCGTTCACCGGGTAACGTACAACCCTTACAGAATAGGCGAATATTTACGTTTTGCCTTCATTTAACGTAAGGGGGGGTGAGAAGTCAAGAGAATAAATAGCAACTGTGCCCGGGGCAAAGAAAAAGCTTTGCCCCGTGCACAGTGACAACAAATGGATATTCGGCCGATTACGAGGCCTCTTTATAGGCAACATTCACTTATGGCTGATTCGGAGCCAGGAGATTCGGAAAAAATTCCAATTTTAGATTGACAACCTATTTATGTGGTTATAAATAGTTAAATTGAGTGTTACAAATTTTCATACTTTGTAACACTTTAGCCTCTTGAAATAGACCCGGCCGCACCAAAAGCCAAGCCGATTCTGGATATGCGATACAGGGATGCAAGATACAAGATCAAACTCTCTAGCAAAACTCGTTATAATCATGGTGACGTGCAAAATCGGATATAGAGCAAGCAGCCATAATCTTTATGATTTGATGGTATTTGTACGGTGCGGTCTTGCACCAATACTGTTGCTTTAAGCAAATAGGGCCGATCTCTTTATTTTGCTTTGGTTCCATATTTATCAATCGGTCTTTTTTTTGAGTCTAGGTCGAGAAGGACGGCGCTCTTTGGGTCGATAATATATCTTACCCGTGAAATCTCTGCTGAGATCTCTTTAGATATCACGGCGGCTTGGT
>DTYH01000125.1 GCA_012961955.1 Desulfobacterales bacterium
ACTAAAAGATGGGATTAATGCAAGGTTTAATATTGTGTTACTCAAGGCCCCCACCGCAAATCCATACATATAATTTTTTTGTTGACCACTGGCAGATAATATGTTGTTGTAAAGGCCAGTAATTCCCCTTGTAATTAAATTCAACAACAAAATCTGAAGCGCTGTAACTGAATATATATACTTCGATGTGTAAACTAAATGGACAATAGAGGGAGCCAATACAATTCCACCAACTGCTAGGGGAATTGTATATGATAAGATCAATCGACCTGACCTATTCAGTAGCTTTCTAAATGACTCTGCCGATTCTTTGTAAAATCTGGAAGCGACAGGAAACAACGCTTGGAAATAGAAACTCTGTAAAGCGTACAGAATTAAAAATATCTTATAAGCTGCGCTATACCATCCTACTATCTCATCACTCTTGAGCTGCGATAGAATTACGATATCTATGGAGAAATAAAGCCCTGCAAAAAGCCCACTGGCGGCAAACGGCCACCCTTCTTTTATCACACTTTTCCAAAACCCCCAATCAATTTCAAGTGAAATTCTTGTGATCCTTCTCCTGAGAATAAACAACCCGCAGACAAGGGCCAAGGCACTTGAAACAGGATAGGCCGCAACCAAAAGGAGCAACTTTTTCTGGAAGATATCAGTGAACAGAATCAATGCACAGAAAGCAAAATAAAAAACCTTCTCAAGGATCGTAACCGCAGCAACATATTCCATCACCTCAAAGGCATTGAATATCGCCTTGATTAGGAGATTTATGGAATCTATCACCAGCCAGGCTGCCGCTGTATAGACAAGTAGTTTAACCTCCGCTGTCTTCCCCATAAACTGCATTATGAGGAAGATCAGACCGAAGGTTAGAAGACCCAATAAAACTTTCACCAAAAGAAGGTTGTCTACATATTTATTTACCAAACCCTTCTCCCTAGCAACATTCCTTGTAGTTAAAGTTCCCATCCCCATGTCACCGAAGACCATAAAAAGGGCCACAAAGGCCAAAGCAAAGGAATATTGTCCGAAGCTTTGAGCGCCCAGTCTGCGGGCAATAAATAGAGTAATCATAAAGGTCAATGCCCTGACCACTACCTCTGAACCTAACAAAGCAAGAGTATTCTTAGCTATCCTCTGAGCAGTGTTCAATGCCATATTGCCAACCTCAAGGAATACGAGTCTTCTTCTTGATTCCCAGCAGATAATGCGTCCGGTAAAGGGGAATCTTCTCCAACAACTCACAAAGCATCCGGGATACCTTGGCAAAATACGTCACATGAACGAATGATAAAAAGATTGGCCGTGTTAAGGTATGACCATCTCTTCCTTTCAGCAGGATCAGCATACCTTTCCTCATAGACTTCCTTAATCCTCTTGATCTCCTGAGATTCCATGTCCCTTACCTATTGTTAAGATCAAAACGACTGCTGCCCCAAACACAAAGAGAGATGCGAAGCTCGCCCACCGACAGGCTGAAGCAATCTTAGAGAAATACTTAAACTCCACAATATGTTCCCCAGGTTCTAAGAACACCCCCTTCCACACGTAGTTCGCCCTAAAGATCTTGGTTTTCTTCCCGTCGACATAGGCGCTCCAGTTCGGGTTGTAATTCTCGGAGACGACCAAAAACCTCCGCCCGCCACATGAGACTTTTAACTTAATATAACCGCTTGTGTCGTCATATACCAACTTCTCGATTCGCTCTCCGCTTACGCTTTCGATGGATAAGCCCTCGAGTTCGACTCCCGGTTCTTCCTCTAAAACAACCGTCCTCTCACTATCAAACGTCGGATCCTTGAGCTTCCGTAGGACCTCCTGAGGGTCTTGCTCGACAACATACTTCCCCACCAAGTAGAAGTACGGATAAGCCCGAGGGTTCTTATAGACGAAAAAGCCATCTTGCGCATAGACCCCCTCCAAGGGAGGGATCTGCAATCGCTCCTTAAAGATCAGGTACTTGGCGTTTAACAGATTGATAATATTGAAGCTGTTCAAGTTCTGAGGACGTGTAATCTCATAGTACCGCTTATTCATAAAATCGTCGAAGTACACCACCATGTTGACCCCTTTGAGCCTGAACCGACTGTCGCCGAAAAGAGCAAGAACCCTGAAGTCCGCGGAATCCTTCCTGAAGAAATCTGCTAACTTCTCCTCAGCCCTAAGGTTTCTCCGATAAAGATGAGGATCAACATAGTTGAGAAACTGTTTATCCACCCTCCAGGTATCGATCAAGACCAGGGGAATAGTTAAAAGGAGCAGATGAAGGTCGTTGATCTTCGCCTTCAGCCTTGCATAAACCAGGGCCAATGAGGCAGGCAAGAAAAGGCAAAACAGAAGCAATCCCTTCCTCACGTTAGGCAGATTGGCTGTCAATGTCCTCCATTTTTGAGCGGTTATGTCGGAATAGAGCACAGTCGTCCAGAGTTTGAAAAAAGAACGAGGTACGATGGAAATCACTAAAGCACCTGCAATGCCCACCACCCCCACGAGGATGATAGCTTTGATCGCCTTCGAGCTCTCTCTCCCTCCCTTCATTGAGGCCAACCGCTCCAGTCCCGACGCAGCCATTCCGGAGGTCGCTAACAGGAAGAGAAAAGCGATCATCCCTGGGGCCCGGAGGGACTTCACCCCGGGCACGTAAAGATAAAAAAGTTTATGCAGTGGTGTGTGGGGACCAAGGGAGAAGAGGGTAGCAAAAGAGAAAAGGAAGAGGAAGAACCAGAAATGAGGACTCTTTTTGACTCCAAAAAGAGCTATTATAGCCAATAACAAAGGGATGATCCCCATATATTCGGAGTTTAGCTTGAAGAAATTGCGTCCCCAATAGTATTTTAGATGGTTGCCAAACTCAGGCACGATCAGAGAACCCATCTCCTCCGGGTGGAGCGCCCATGACGCCGCATACTCCGGACTCGTTCCTCCGGCTCTTTTGGACACGGTTGTCGTATGTAGGTAGGGAGGGAAAAGGTTCATCGCCCCTATGCCGACCCCGAGGGCGAACGCTAAAGTAAACATCATCCCCCTTTTGAACACATTTCCCGCTTTTCGCTCTCTCTTAAACGTTTCCCAGAGCTTAAAGAGCGCATAAAATCCTGTCCCCCAGAAGGCGAAGTAAGCCATCTGCAGATGATCAGTGTAGATCGCTAAGGCGGCAGCTCCCGAAAGGAGTAAGAAATAACCAAGCTTCCTCGTCTCCATTCCCTTCTCAACGGCTAAGAACAGCAGGGGGGTAAGCGCAATCACCTCCATCTTGGCATAATGCCCTGCGAAGGTGAAGCTGAGGAAAGTTGGAGCGAACATATAACAGATCCCGATCAGGAGGGCGAACTCCCTTCTAACCTTCAAGGACCTGAGGTACAGAAACATAAAGAATCCCGCGCCGAAGGTGATTAGGATATAATACCACCCTAAACTCTTATAGAACGGCATCAAGTAACGGAAGACTATCAACGGGAAGTACCTCTCTCCGACTCTTCTATCCGAAACCGCCATCCCGCCCAAATTGCGGGACCAGTTGGGGGGATGAATACAGTAAGCTAAGTCCTTAGCCGACGCTTTATGAAAGAATACCCTGGGATCGTGATCGGTGCCTAAAATAGCCACGTCGGAGATTAGAAAAGTACCGAAATAGATGAACGTCAAAGCTAAGAGCAGCAATGGTGGAAACCACCTTGAATCTATAATGCTCCCCTTAGGGCGGGACACTTTTGTAGGCTCTTTTGGAGCCTTCCTCTCTCTCTTTGTCCGCATAATCCGGTCTTCTTATCTACGAGTTTAGACAGTTTTTACTGCCAAATAATATTACTATCACCTTGCTTGCTCGAAACCATTTGACTGGGAACTAAGAGTTTGTACGTATTGGTGAAGATGAGTCCGGATATCCAGGAATCTGTAGCATATCCATCGGAAGATATATCCGCTTTATCGGACCGACGCGTCGTTATCCCTTATGGTATAAAGACTCCGACTCCCACTGTAAACCGTAGGTTAACGTTTAAAGTAGGATATCACTTTCCTTACGGCTCTGATGGTATCTTCTACATCTTCGTCGCTCAACTTTGGAGACAATGGGATGGAAATCGTCCGCTCAGAGATAAATTCTGCGTTTTTGAAGTCGCCCTTTTTGAAGCCGAAGGCATTTTTGTAATATTCATGGAGGTGGAGAGAAATAAAATGAATGCCTGTACCGATATTTTCCTTAGGATGCATAGACCACGAGGCAGCATATTCGGCTGACATGAGCTCCGCCCTCTTTGATACCCTCGTCGTGTGAAAATAGGGGGGGAAAAGGTTCATCGCCCCAATACCTATTCCCAGGGTGAAGGCCGCTATAAAGAAGACGGACTTTTTCAGCACTTTCCTCGGACCTCTCCTCTCTCGGAGAGTTTGCCATAACTTGAAAACAAAGTAGAACCCTGCTCCCCAGAAGGAGAAATAGGCAAGCTGTAAATGGCTGGTATAAATCTCTAGAGCCACGACGCCTGCCAGGGCTATAAAATATTTCCAAGCACCTGTTTTCATTCCGTTCTCTAAACAGAAGAAGAGGAGGGGCGCCAGACTAATAACCGCCATCTTGGCGTAGTGGCCGGCATAGGTGAAGGAGAAGAAGGTGGGGGCAAACATATAGCAGGTACCTATTAGGAAGGCTACAGGCTTTCTTATCTCCAGGGCTCTTATAAACAAATACATAAAGAATCCTGCTCCGGTTGTGATCAGTATGTACCACCATCCAAGGGCCTTGTAGAAGGGCATCAGATACCTGAGGATCACCAACGGGAAGAAAGCATCACCAACCCTTTTGTCCGAGACAGCGGTGCCTCCCAGATCAGGGGACCAGTTTGGGGGATGAATGTAGTAGGATAAGTCATCTAACGGCATCTTCTGAAAATATCCTCGAAAGTCATGATCCGCCCCGAAGATGACCTTGTCAGATGTCAGAAAAGTACTGAAATAGGTTAGGCTCAGCAGGAAAAAGAATATGATCGGAGCCCTTCTCCAAGCGAATATCCTTCTGGACAGCCCCTCGCCCAGAGGGGACACCTTTCTTGACCCTGACCTATTCACCTCCTGTCCTCCAGTTGCAATGCCAGCTCATAGAATGCTTCTTGCTCTTTGGCAACGGAATCCCAGCGGAATCTGGCCGCCCACCTTCTTCCGTTTGCACCGAGCTGTTTTCTCCTCTTTCCGTCTTGGAGCAGAGAGTGCATCGCTTGGCAAAAGTCCTTCGGGTCGTCGGATGGGACCAGCATCCCCGTTTCACCGTTTATAACAGCATCTAAAAGTCCAGGGATTCGCGACCCGAGTATTGCCTTGCCTGCGGCTGCCGCCTCAATAGCGACGATGGGCCAACCCTCAGTTCTTGAAGGTATACAGACAAATTGGCTTTTAGCATAAAGCGCCGCTTTCCTTTCAAAATCATAGACAGGTCCTATAAATTCAACCCTTTCATGGAGATTAAGCGTATCAACTAGACGATGGGCCTTTTTAAGATCCCTTCTTTTGCCCTTGCCGACGATCCGAAGGGTGATCCCCGGCACCTCCCGGGAGAGCAGGGTGAATGCCTTTAGCAGCGTATCCATCCCCTTGGTATAGAAGTCTATCCTTCCGATGTAAAGGATATAGTTATCCTCAGCACAATTGCGTATATTGAACCACTTTTCATCCACTCCATTACAGATACATCGGATCAGGCCCTTCGCTTGGGTTTTACCATGAATCCGACGCTCCAGCCAAGGGGAGACAGTTATAATGAACGTGGATAGTCTGAGGTTTAGACGCTCAAAGAAGATAGCCAACAGACCCCGAAGGGGATATTTCCGAAGGGCGCGGAGGCCCAGGTAAGTATGTATCAGGGTAACGACCGGTCTTTCAGTGTGAAGGCATGCGAAACATGGGGAGAATGGCGAAAAATCCTCCACCACAAGGTCATATTCCATTCTGCTTAAAACCCTGTGCATTTGAAGCGAGTAGGTCACCCTACTGAAGAGGTAATCCTTCCCAGAACCGATACGGACGTATCTTACTCCCTCGACTACTTCATCCTCAGCGCCTGGGTAATTGCCTGTTATCACAGTGATATTGTGTCTCTGGGCTAGCCTTCGGTTTATCTCATAGGCTCGGACAGCTCCCCCGCCCCCGCACCAAGGATTTTCAATATCATCGTAGATGAGGTGCAAGATTCTCATATTTGGTACTCGATCACGTCTCTGTATAAATGGATGATCTGGTAGGTGATCCTCTCCCAGGAGAACCGCTCCTTTACATACTTGTAACCCCTTGCACCCAGCCTTCTGGCAAAGGTCTCATCCATCAATACTCGCAGGATAGACTCCGCCAAGGCATGGGAATCCTTTTGGGGAACTAAAAGTCCGGTCTCTCCATGGATGGTTATGTCCGGAATTCCGCCGACCTTCGAAGCCACAACAGGCTTTTTATAGCTCAGTGCCTCCAATAGAACGATCCCTAATCCCTCTGTATCCCCTCTCGCATCCACGATCGAAGGGAGCACAAAGACGTCGCATCCCGCGTACCATTCTCGTAATACCTCGTCCGATACCTTGCCGGTCAGCTTGACCGCCCTGTTAAGTCTCTTCTGAACGATTAGTTTCTCCAAAACCGGTCTCTGGTGTCCTTCTCCCACGATGATCAACTTGGCATTCACCTTTGCCAGAACATGGGGCATGGCGCGAATCAGGTACTCCACCCCTTTCCGTTCGATCAATCGTCCCACAAAGAGGATCGTCTTCACGGGGTCTTTTGACTTGGTATACCTTTTCTCCTCTACCGCTGCACCAAAAGGGATCACCTCTACAGGCTGTCTCTCGATCTCTACGATCCTCTCCCTCGTGAAGCTCGAGTTAGCGATCACGCTATCGGCGTGATGAAGGAAAAAGCGTATGCATGGTCGAATGAGGGGATGTTTCTGAACCAGCAGTAGTTCCGCCCCATGAAAATTGAGAATCACACGTGCCCCACAGATCTGACCCCCAATCATCCCGAAGATCCCATGTGGAAAGGGCCAATGGACGTGGAGAATATCAAATCTCTCCCGATGACAATACCTGATAATATCTATGACTCCAAAGAGGATGTAA
>DTYH01000126.1 GCA_012961955.1 Desulfobacterales bacterium
ACAGAAGATGAATATGATGTCAAATACTTTTTTAGATAGAGTTGGATGGCGTGCGGTTGAAACCCTCTATCTTCTCATGATAGTAGTATACTTATCCCTGAGCCTGATCAAGTAGGGTGAGATGAGGATCTTCGACTTAGGTCACTGTCATATCCCTGATAAGATAGAGGGAGTTCGTTCTTTATGCAAAGAGGGTCCAGCTTTTGGCCAGGAAGCATTTTTGATTGAAAAGGTTCCTTTGGTCATCATCGATAAAGGCCTTGAGGAATAGCAGATTCGTAGAGAGGACCAGTTTTTAGGATTACCCTAGCCAAAAAAAGGGATACATTTTTTACGATGCTAAGAATGCCCCTCGACAAACTAAACTCTTGACCGTGATGAGAACCCGCTATGAGAGGCCGGTGTCTCCGAACTTATTTTGTAAGCAATCGAGTCGGCTGAAAAGACTGGTGCAAGTAAACCCCGTTAGGATTTCCACGGTGCCCGTTTAAAAATACGGTATAATACATCGATCTTGACTCCGTGCCTCCGGACCGGGCTTTTCTAGCTGAGTAAACCAGGCGCAGAAAGGAGCGTGAGGCCATATGATAAAGGAACCTGTAATACCGGTATTTGATTTGATCAGATCCTTGTCTGAGGCTATGGATGTAGCCGTTCCGGCTCTAGTCGATCATCATAACCAAGTTGCTTACATTGCTCTCAGCTTGGGTGCAGAATTAGCCCTCCCTTTGGAACAGAGAAAGGAACTGGTTGTAGCAGGGATGTTACACGATATTGGCGCTTTTTACCTTAAAGAAAGGCTACAGGTGCTTCAGTTTGAAGCCGACAACCTTCGGAAGCACGCGGAAATAGGATATTCGCTTCTCAAAGGGTTTCAACCTTTTTCCAGTGTGGCTGAGATTGTACGATTCCATCATATGTACTGGGATAAAGGAAAGGGTTCCGAGTTTAAGGGGGAGCCAGTGCCGTTAGGGAGCCATATTCTGCATCTAGCTGACAGGGTAGCTGTCCTCTTGAACAAAGAGCAAGAAGTGCTTGGTCAGGTCGAGTCGATTTCTGAGAGGATCGAGGAGCAGTCAGGGAAAATGTTTATGCCACAGTTGGTTGATGCCCTCAAGAGTTTGGCCACTAAGGAGTATTTCTGGCTCGATACCGCTTCTCAATCGATAGGTTCGGTCCTCCGGCGCAGGGTAAGGCTGGAAGCTATCGAACTGGGTGCAGAAGAGCTGCTCAGCTTAGCTAACCTGTTTCGCCGAATTATCGATTTCAGGAGCCCATTCACTGCCACTCATTCTAGCGGAGTAGCAGCCAGTGCCGAAGCACTAGCCCGGTTGGCAGGATTCTCCGAGCGGGAGTGCAGAATGATGAAGGTCGCGGGCTACTTACATGACTTGGGTAAACTAGCTGTTCCAGCGGAGATTTTGGAAAAACCAGCAAAATTAACAGGAGATGAGTTTAACCTGATTCGGAGTCATACCTTCTATACCTACCGGATTCTCGAACCCATCGCCGATCTGGAGGTTATCAATACCTGGGGTTCCTTTCACCATGAACGTCTAGATGCAAGTGGTTACCCCTTCCATCTTAAGGGTGAGGACTTATCACTCGGGTCCCGGATCATGGCGGTTGCGGATGTGTTTACCGCTATTACAGAGGACCGGCCCTATAGGCAGGGTATGACTAGCGAGAGAGCCCTGCAGGTCCTCAAACAGATGGTTGACAATTCGGCATTGGATTCCAAGGTTGTATCGCTGTTGAGTCTTCATTTCGAAGAGATTAATTCGTTCCGCATAGTTGCCCAAGCAGCAGCATCTAAGGAGTATCAAGTATTTGACCGGCGATCAAATACCGTTCGTTGACAGGTGCCCCCCTTCTATCGTAGGTCCCACTTGGAGATGAAACTCAGCGAGACCTTTGCACAACCCTTTTTTCGCTCGTTTCAATTGAGCTTATTGACCCATCCACGGACTCGCTCCTTCGCACCGTTATAAGACCCTGTGCGGGGTGGCACCGGGATGGTAGCAAAGATATTATACGGGCAAATACTTAGGCGGTGTCAGTGGTCAGTGTCAGTGTGAGTGTCAGTGGTCGGTTAACGGGCACCGAGGACCTACACCGACTACCGATGAGGGCTTTTGCTCACTGTGGCTGCGCTTCTCACGGTTATTCTTAACGAGGATTCTTACCACGTCGTTCTGAAGCGCAGAATCGCTTTTATCGCCCTTGTTTTGCAAAGTCTTTTGAATCCGATGAGAACTGGAATAAGCTCATGAGTGTTGAAGGCGAGGAACAGCTTGACAGTCCTGGATAATGGTTATTAATATACGATCGAATTCCTTTGTGAAAAGGGATTTAAGATTTGAACTCAGAAAGGGGGAGAAGATAATGGGAAAGAAGGTTGTTATTATTGGCTGTGGAGGTACAGGCGGACCATGTGCTGTTATGGCAAAAAAACTGGATCCGTCTATGGATATTACAATCATAAGAGAAGAAGAAAACTTTCTGACCAGGTGTGCCACCCCTTATATCTCAGTGGGAGACACAACAGTGGATCAGTCGGTGAAGGATGACAGCATCTTTTTTGCTTCAGGTATCAAACTTGTCCAAGACAGGGTAACAAAGATCAACAGGAATAATAAGACAGTAACCACTGCCAGTGGCGAGGTATTTCCTTATGATAAGCTTGTCTTTGCAACTGGCGCAAGAGCTGTTGCACCTCCAATCCCGGGTGTCGACCTGAAAGGTATATTTCTACTCAGGACCAGTCGCGATTCTGTGAATATTCTGGATTGGATAAATAGGAGGCGGGTAAGGGAAGCAACTGTTGTTGGCGCAGGGGCGATAGGCATTGAAATGGCCTACCTGATGGCTACCCGCGGGATAAATATTACACTTGTTGAGATGCTGGATCATGTATTACCCATCAGCCTTGATCAAGATATGGCAGACCCTATTGAGGAGTACATGAAGGAGAAGGGGATAGATCTGAGAGTGAAAGAGAAATTGACAAGGATAGAAGGAAACGAAAGGGTAGAAGGAATACAGCTCTCGTCCGGAGAAAAGAAAGAAGCTGACATTGTAATACTTTCAGCAGGTGTCCGGACGAATATAGAGCTTGCAATGGAGGCAGGTCTTGAGATTGGTGAAAGAAATGGAGTTAAGGTAAATAGATACTTGCAGACATCAGATCCTGATATCTATGCAGCAGGAGATGTTATTGAATACGAGCACTTCATTACCGGCAGACCCTCACTTGGTCAGGTAAGGCCAAATGCAGTGATAGGAGGCAGAATTATTGCAAAAAATATAGTTGGATATCAGGTTGAATTTCCACCTATCTTGAACAACTTTGTAACCAAATTCTTTGAAAAGTCTGTAGCGTCAACAGGCTTGACAGAATCAGCTGCCAAAAAGGAAGGACTGGAAGTAATAGCTACAAAGAATACATCCAGGAGTAAACATATAATGATAGAGGGATGGAAGCCCTATACAGTCAAACTAGTATTTGATAAGAATAGCAAAAATATTATCGGTGGGCAGATATTGAGTGACAGCGACTGTATGGTAAAACAGATCGATGTCATCACCCTGGCGATCAGAAGTAGAATGACTGCCTTAGATATGACAACAATAAGAAACGCAGGTCAGCCTGAACTCTCTTCTGAGCCGAGTGCAGAACCGATAACAATTGCATCTGAGGAGGCATTCAGGCAACTCTATCCTATCTCTTAAGGTAATTCATAGAGGGACGATTATAATGCTTCTTTATTTGAAAACGATAATATAAAAAATTTTTCTATTAAAGGATGGGATAAACATTTAAATAGTTTACTTGCATAGCTCTCAACAGTTAATAACAAAGACTGTCTTTGTAAGCACATAATGATATTTTTGTTTAGACGTGGAATTGTATATGGTCAACGTGATTTTGACAGGATACTTAATCGGATAAAAGAAAAGAAAAGTTTTATAATGATGACCGGCC
>DTYH01000127.1 GCA_012961955.1 Desulfobacterales bacterium
GGTCAGGCGCTAAAAACTTCAAACTGTTTCAGAGGGTTAGCCAGAGTTTTTGAAATTTGGTCACGCGAATTCTGAATACCAAAATTGCTCATGGGAGAGCAAAACTAGACTTTTTACGAGATCGTCAAGAATGGTAACCGCTAAGATTATTTAATAATAATATTCTGAAATTTCAAGTTTTATCTGCAAGAATTTACCCTGTTACAAAGCTCCACCTGTGGGCGGGGTTCAATGCGCCACCCCTCTAACGGGATCTGCAGAAGATACTCCTGTTGACAAAATATAGGGATTTGTTTAGATTTTATTGTATGTTTTTTTTGCTTGAAGTAACAAAAGGTAATTGATCACAGTTACCACAAAAAGGCTCTGAGAGGAATCAACAACATAAGGGTGTCCAGGGGGTCAGGTATCAGATATTGGAATCGTTGATCATTGAATCCAACCCTTCTGACAGACTAAGCTTGAGGAATCCGTGTATTAGCCTTTTCAAAAAGCTAAAACTATTATCTTTTTTCTTAATTGGACCTGAAAGGTGAACCGTATAGAGAATCGCTGCGACCTGAGGAGGATCTCACATGCATCGACTTCTTACCACTACGAAAGGTAAAAGAATACTAGTTTTGTGAAATGAAGCAAGAGTTCGAGGTGAAGTTGAGGCCGGCCTTGTCTTTTCTACGACTTATCTGGGTGATGTGAGATAGGAGATAATTTCTTCCAGATTCCTTATGGAGCAGGTATCTACTTCGAATACTCGACCGATGAAAAAGTAGCCCCGGAAACAGCCTCCGGTATTGCAGTCGAGGGCTTCGGGCTATGTGCGGTATGAAGCAGGGAAGGTTAAATGTTGCGGCAGACCCCCTTATGACCTTGACTTACGTTGGTAGTAAGGGATGGACTCGTGATCGTAGACAGCAGATGAGCCCCTCCTTGTTTTCCTGCCAGAACGGACAGGATAATAGGAAATATGGCCGTCTTGCAAACATTCCTATGCTAGGAGCCTTCATCTGCCCAAGAAGCAAACGATATGACAGTTTCAGCCGTTGAAACATCCAATAGATTAGAACTCCCTGTTCTATCCAGGACAATTACCTGCTTGAACCATTCCCGTGGTATCATTACCACTGGGACTATTCGATCCCGGAATACAAAAGGAGAATTCATAAAGGATCCGATGCCCTTCGTCTCTCTCCCTGCTGTGTCCCGGCTTCGTCACAAAGCACTTTCGCCGCATGCACAAAGGGCAAAGGAGATGACCTTTGAGTCTTCATTCAAGACCGTTCCTGGAAAGGGGGACTCGGGGATTGCACAAGCGGAGTGACCCACAACTATGTCTTAGATGCAATCTTATTGCAGATCGATACGTATTAGTATCTTTGCACCGTGTGCAAAAGGTTCTAGTGGTGGAGGAGTTAGAGCCACACATCGAAGATGAGTTGCGGAACCTGGCCCATAAGAAGGGAATTACGGTGCCAATCCTGGGAAGGAGTGCACGTATGCGTAGTCCCCTTTATGAATACGATGGTGGAATGGTAGGGCAGGCTATTGCTGATGTCTTTAAATTCAATTATACTCCTCATAAAGCGATCTCTATCCCTGAAGGTCAAAAAAGGGGGGCAGCTACCTGTATACCCCCCTAATCTATGTGCTGGATGCCACACCGAGCTATGTTTTATGCAGCAAGTAAAGCCCTTGAAGAGATGAAAATCGATGCTATCTTTACTACAGATATCGATGCTCTCCTACCCCCTCTCAGGGCCGCTGATTTTCTGATCTGCATGGGCTTCAGTGTCAATTCGGCTGTCGGCATTTCTCGTGCCACAGGGAAAAAAGTAATCGCCTGCATCGGTGATTCAAGATCCTGCCATTCCGGAATAGCCGGTCTCATGAATGCAGTCCACAATAGACACCGTTTTGTCCTGGTCATCCTTGATAACGGGACTGCAGCTATGACAGTGGATCACCCCCATCCAGGTGTGGAGATTACCCATCCTGGTTTAGATAAGCAGTCTATTTCTATCTAGAGCGGGGCTGTTGAACAGAAGAGGTGATTGTGGTAAATCCTTTAAATCTGAACAAGACGAAAGAGGCTTCTACTAAGGCTCTAAAAAGGGATGCTCTTACAGTCATTATTGCAAAGTCCCCGTGTCCTCTGTATTAGAGGCGAATACTTGGCACAGAAGAGAAACGATGCTTTTTGGTAGGGCCGGATTGCAATACCGATTGTAGCGAGCGTATTGACACACTGGGTTCTCCTGCCCCGTACGAAAATGATGATCCTGACGGGAAGACGAGCATGATCATCAACGATAATTTGTGTACAGGATATCGTGTTTAAATACAGGTGTGTAGGAAGATAAGACCGAAATGAACAAAGGTTTAGGGGATTAAGTGGCTGGGATGAGAACAACCCGGAAAGAGTGAAGACAGAAAAGTACAGCAGGAGCGGCTTCCACTGCGACCCAAAGGAGGTGGGTAGGGTCAGTTTAGGAGGATAAAAGGTGATGAATTATCGTATATTTTTCACAGGAGTGGGAGGGCACGCTTTTGACCGCACGCATTCTGGCGGAGGCTGCTATCCACGCTGGCCTCAATGCCTAGGCCACCGAGGTGCACGGTGTGGCCCAGCGAGGTGGAGAGTAGTTTAGTTGAATCCGCAGTCATTATTGGAGGGTTCAAGAGGTCCATTATCTCTGACGGTGAAGGCGATGTGATCCTGGGGTTTGAACTGGTGGAAACGTATCGAGGATTAAGAAGATGTTCTTCAGGATCTACGGTTATTTCCAACGCGTTCCCTATTGTTCCTTGTTCTGCGGCTACTGGCCAGATGGAGCATCCGGACATACGTAGCTTTTTTTTATCAATAGCCGGTTTATCGATAGTTAGGTAGATCGTCTTCTGATTACGTTAAACGCCACTGCGCTTGGGGAGGAGTGTGGGTCACTTCTCTCCACCAATATGGCCATGCTGGGTGCCTTGACAAAGAGTGGTATAATCCCCCATACCCGTATTCGCCTATGAACACACATTGCAAAGAACGACCAGTCCTGCCTTTCTGCAGGACAATCTTCGTGCTTTTAAGTCGGGATACGAGACAGTAATGAACAGCATTCGTAATTTTTGCGCGATCGCTCATATCAATCACGGAAAATCGACACTTTCAGATCGTCTTATTCAGTCTACTAACGCGATCTCTGAAAGGGATTTCAGGGATCAGGTACTTGTACCATGGATATTGAGCGGGAACGTGGGATAACTATCAAGAGTCAGACGATATCGCTTCACTACACAGCAAAAGATGGCAGGACTTATGTCCTAAATCTTATAGATACACCAGGACATGTCGACTTCACCTATGAAGTTTCTCGGTCTTTGGCTTCGTGTGAGGGAGCCCTGCTGCTCATAGACGCAAGCCAAGGAGTAGAGGCACAGCCATAGCCAATCTCTAAGTGGCTGTGGAGCAGGAACTTGAGATCATCCCAGTAATCAATAAGATCGACCTACCCTCTGCAGACATAGAATGGAAAAGGTGCAGTGGGGGATCGCTGAGGATCTAGGCCTGGACCCTGATAGCGGCTACTCGTCTCGGCAAAGGAACGGACGGCATAGAGGATGTCCTGGAAGCAATTGTTGCAAGGGTCCCTCCTCCCCATGGGAACCCTAATAATCCCTTAGAAGCCCTGATATTCGACAAGAGGAGCTGTCTGCTGGCGAGGTGGGGTATGTCATTGCTGGTGTAAAGGCGGTGAACGATACCCGTTGCAGGGACACCATCACCCACGATAATCTGCCGGCAAGCGCCCCTCTCCCTGGATTTAAAGAGGTCAAACCGGTTGTTTTTTCCTCAACGTAACCGGTTGACACAGGTGGATATGAAGATTTGAAGAAGGGGTTTGAAAAGTTGAAATTGAAGGATGCTGCATTATTCTGTGAAAGGGATTCCTCAGTTGCCCTGGGAGCGGGCTTTAGGTGCGGTTTTCTAGGACTCTTACATTTGGAGGTGGTTCAAGAGGGGCTTGAACGAGAATTCGATCTTTCCCTGATTGTTACCGCCCCATCTGTTGGCTACAAGTGCCTGATGACTGATGGTTCAGAGCTGATCGTGGATAATCCGGCCCTTTACCCGGATCCGGGGAGGATACTCGGAACAGAAGAGCCGTACATTCTGGCTTCGATCATCGTCCCTGACAGGTACATGGGAGCGATCATGAAGCTCTGTCAGGAGCGACGTCGCATGAATTCCAATCATCAGTATCTAAAGAGTGGGAAGGTCGAGTTCACGGTGGAACTTCCTTGTGCTATGGCTGGGACGTCACCCGTAAACGGAAACTACTTGAGAAACAAAAAAAGGGGTAAAAAAAACGGATGAAGTCGGTGGGAAATCTTGTCATTCCGCAGTCTGCCTTTCTCGCCGTCGTTTGGAGTAGAGGGACATGAAAAAGAAACGGATTCTCGTTGTAGACGACGAACAAAATATGAGACAATACTAAAAGCTATGCTTGAAGGGTCAGACTATTACGTGGGAACAGCAACAGACGTGCTTGAGGCATTAAAAACATTACGTCATAGCCACTTCGACATGATTCTGTGTGATCTAAAGATGCCAAACATGGATGGGATGTCTTTTTTTAGAGGGTTAAAGGGAGAGTATCAAGGAGACAACCCTTAATGATGTCTGCGCATGGGACACTCGATACAGCAGTTGAAGCAATGAAGATCGGGGTATACGATTATATCTCTAAACTGTTCAAGCCCGATGAAGTCCTATTAGCCTTAAAAAAAGCTGAAGAGAGAGATTAAAAAATGAGAACCTGAAATTAAGGGATTGGGTCAAGAGGTTGGAGAAGAGCTATACATTTGAAAACATAA
The DNA here is from genome assembly GCA_012961955.1 of Desulfobacterales bacterium. GTDB lineage: Bacteria > Desulfobacterota > Desulfobacteria > Desulfobacterales > DTYH01 > DTYH01. Next base: position 4,867 of record DTYH01000127.1, read on the forward strand.
TAGCTAAAAGTTCGGAACAGATTGACCTCCCCTCAAACATGAATGGAAGGATATTGTCAATAAAAGAGGCAACCCGTTGCCTTGAGCAGGAGCTTATAAAACGCGCCCTGAGAAGGATAGGAGGGAATCGCACCCAGGGAGCTAGAATGCTCGGAATAAGCAGACCGATCCTTATATCAAGAATAAAAAAGTACGATCTTTGGCCAGAAGGGTGAAGAGTGAAAGGTGAAGGCGGCTTCCTGCCGTGACCGAGTAGTGGCCTTTCAAAGATCCAAACTGTTACAGCTGTAAAGAAATTTTACGATGAGTAAATTTTTATTACAGGCTGAAACATCTTGGTAACATAATTAACTCTTCACGCCTGCCAGGACTGTTTGAGTCTATTCGGTTGGCATAAATCTTGTGGTTTAGGTGAACAGGAGACTATCGCGGTAGCAATAAATGGGGAAGGACAAAAAATGAGAAGCTGGGGTATTATCATTATTCAGGGATTATTTATATTCATATTGTGTGTAACAGGGTTAATCATTCCTTCAATATCTTGTAGTGCCTCTTCTAACTGCAGCGTTCCTCCCTTTGTAGCCACTGGCGTTAAGCCTAATGTAATCATTATGCTTGACAATTCAGGTAGTATGAAAGTGCCGATGTATAACGATACCGATTTTGGTGGATGGAGATGTAACAACGGAACACATGATGATTTTGACCCTTCACAGACCTATTATGGGATATTCGATTCAAACAAGAAATACAGGTATGATTCTGCCATACCGGTGGATCCAGATCCCTGGCAGAGTGGGGATCCTTACAAAATTAGCGTTGATACAACAATGAAGGGGGCGTTTGTTGAGGATAACAGTTGCACATGTGGTTCTGGAAAGAATTGCTGGGATGGAAATTTCCTGAACTGGCTTGTAACCCGGAGGATAGACGCCGCCAGAAAGGCACTTGTTGGTGGGAAGATGGAGAGTCGTGCAGGGTATGATTACATCACTGGGGATGGTGGCGATCTGGAATGGAAGATACTGGGAAATAATGAACCGAGCGATGGTGATTTTTGCAAAAAATATTCAAATAGCAGCAGCTATTCCCCATTTCCTGATAACACCACCTTTAAGATATATAGCCCAGCGAATAATGGTTCAGTAAAGAGTTCATACGACCCATATGCCAAGATTGAGGCACAGGGCAGCGTGGCCATTACAATCAAGGATTCAAGTGGAAAGGATATAGGTGAGATTGGCACAGTAAGCATTAAACATCACTGGGTTACGGTAGATCTTTGTAGGAAGTACACCGACCCGATCGTGGTGGCAGGTCCTCTGTCCTATAATGGTTCTGATCCTTCCCTGGTAAGAATAAAGAATGTTACTTCGCGTTCCTTCAAGATCAGGGTTCAGGAGTGGATGTATAAGGATGGAACTCATACAACCGAATATGTCCATTACA
>DTYH01000128.1 GCA_012961955.1 Desulfobacterales bacterium
AGGGGATGGGACCTTTTTTTCGCCATTTTTCACGGCTATTCCCCACTGCCAGTACTTAAAGAAGAATCTTCAAATGGTAAGCCGGTTTACCAGAAGGAGCACCCAAAGGTGCTCACGTTTAATGCAGGTTTTTCCACCACCTATAAAAAGTATGAATTCCACGGGGAGGGAATATTTCAGTACAGTTATGAGGGGAAAGATGACAACTATCTCGACTATGCCCTAGGCGGAATGTATAAGTTTTATGATTTAGCTCATAAGATTGGCCATGAACGTATCGATTTAATATTAGAATACGGAGGGGAATACCTGGCATCCGAGCAGGACGCCCCTGACTATAAAAGAAGTTCAGAGGACTCACGTGCTGTTAGGAACAACGGTATCGGTCGAGTCAATTTTAAGTACAATGAAGACCTGAAATGGCATTACGCAATCATTTACGAATTTCCCGAGGAGGGGTGGTCCCAGGAAATAGCGGTAGAATACAAGATAAGGGACGACCTGGTGATAAAGCTCGGAGCAGAATTATTTGACGGAAGGGAGAACACTTATTTTGAGCGATGGGAAGACAATGATCGCCTGATCTGTCAGTTTGAATACAGCTTTTAGTCTAACATGCATCACCCTTAATTGGGGTCAACAGTTAGAAATCCTTCTTTCTTCATTTCACTTAGGAAGCTATTGTAGCTGGAAAAGGAGGGCTTGGAGGAAACATCTAAGCAGAAAAAAGAGCCTCTATCCGTTCAAGGTCTCTGGTTACTGAAGCCCATGGCTTAATGCCTACGCTCTGTAAAAAGTCTAATTTTGCTCCCGAGGAGAGCAAAATTAGACTTTTTACGAAACCGTCAATGTTAATTAATGCTTACTAAACTGAAAGGACTAGCTTATGCCCAGCATTACCATAAACAAAAGAAGTATATACTATGAATCAGCCCCCAGGGTTCTCCGGGAGGATAGACCCAATTTGATATTGATCCATGGTGCAGGGGGAACCACATATACGTGGAGGTATCAGCTGGAGAGAATATCGGATTTGTGCAACGTTATCGCTATTGACCTTCCCGGTCATGGTAGGTCAGAAGGGCCCGGGGAAAAAGAGATCGGGTCATATAGAGCCTGGGTTCAAAGATTGGTGAAGCAGTTGTCTCTAACGAATATAATCCTCGGAGGACATTCCATGGGAGGTGCAATCGTCCTTGATTATGCCTTATCCAATCCTGAGGAGATAAAGGGATTAGTCCTTGTTGGGACAGGAGCACGGCTCAGGGTGCTACCGGAGATATTAGACAAGATATTGCGTGACTATTCTCAATTTGTTGAGATGATTGGCCAATATGCATTTTCTCCCCACACACCGCAAAGTATAAAGGATGAACATGCGGAGATGATGCTCAAAAACGATCCTAGGACGGTTCATGGTAGCTTTATAGCATGTGACCGGTTTGACGTGATGACACGGCTGTCTGAGATAAAGATATCATCGCTGATCCTCTGTGGAGAGGACGACAGGCTGACCCCGTTGAAATATGCTAAGTATCTTGAACAGAACCTCGGAAGGGCAAAAATGGAGGCCATTCCAAAGGCAGGACACATGGTCATGTTTGAGCAGCCGGAAGAGTTTAACAGAAGAGTAAAGGCGTTTTTAACAGAGGAATAATTAGCCTACTATTTCTTGTTTTTGGATACGGAAACAGCCTTTATCATATCATGGATACGTTTTTTTTCATACCAACGCTTAAAAAACCCTATTTGTCCTGACCTATAGGCTTGACCTATCCTTTCTTCCTGGAGTTTTAATCCTTCCGGTCCAGATATGGCCTCCTTTAGACAGTCCCTCACGTACAGGCATTCGAAACATGATTCCGGTATTTCCCGGACACCTCGCTCCCCCACAGGAAAGATGGTGCTTAATCTGCCATAACAGTCCGGTCTATCTTTCTTACCCTTTTCCATATTGAACCAATGGTGATGGTTTCGTAAAGAGTCTAATTCTGCTCAACGTCATTCGCAAAATGACTTTTTACCAAACCATCGCTAGTAACCCTGATCGGAATCCCCGCCGAGGGGATGCATGTTCTATATTATCTCGAGATCCTAAGAAATTTGTAACATTTTAGCATCTTGAAACAAGCCGGTTGCATCGGACCCAAGCTGAAGCTACGATACAGGATGCAAGATGAAGGATACATGATGCACTGGATGGGAACACATTGTAAGTAAACTTCGTGCTTGCGCACGGGGTTTTTCTAACGGAGTACGTATGGTTATCCGCGCAACCCTTTTATGAGCCAGACCAAACGTAGGGTGGCATTTTATATGCCGCCGGAATTGCCGTGGATGTAAGATCTCCCTACAAATATTGTTAACTCACGAGGGTTATGGCTGTCTGCCCTGTATCGGGTTTTGCGTGTAGCCCATAATTATAATAACGACTTTTACCTGATACTACGTAGTCTTGCATCCTGCACCCTGTATCGCATAATTCAAGTATTCAGGTTCCCTTTCGATGCGGCCAGATTTGTTTCAAGAGGCTAAAGTGTTACAAAAATTTGGGTTCTTCTCCGATTTAGTTGGTGACAAAGGATTCGGGGATTGGAGGATTCAAGGGCATAAGTGTAATTATTCAATATTTCACTCAAGTACTTTAATCCTTGTATTTTACCAACTCATTAGGAGAAGAGCCCTACTCATTAATCCCCAAGATCCGTTTTATATTTTGTCCGCATATCTTAGAGCGTGTCTCTACTGAGATGCCAGACCTTTCCATTTCTATTAAATACCTCTGCGGCGGTATGAGAGGATAGTCGCTTCCGAAGACTATCTTTTCTTCTCCACATATCTGAATAGCGATAGAATAGATATCTTCGCGATAAAGAAAGGGTGAAGCTGCAGTGTCGTAATATACGTTTTTCAGAACATCCGGAGCCTCTTTCTTCAGAAGCTCGTAGAAGAGGAGGCCTCCCCCCCAGTGGGCTAAGATTACCGTAAGTGGTGATATATTCTTCAGTAACATGTATATTTCTCTTAAATCCACATCTGACTTTCCAGGATATGTATGACCAACGGTTTCATTCGTATGGAGGAGCAGGGGTGCTCTTAGATCTCTGCAAACCTCAACAATTGGGGCTATGGCCTCTGTCATCTGTTTTGCATCCATTCTTTCCAAGTAGAAGGCCAGCTCACCGACCCCTTTCATCCCTAGCTTAAGGCAACGTTCGATCTCTTTTTGGGCATCTTTTGCCTTAGGATGTACGCAGGCCAGCCCTATGATACGGCCTCGAAAACGGGCCATTGCCTCAAGGACATAGTCGTTCGCCCTCTTTGCCGTGGAGAGACTCTGCCAGGGAAACCCGGAGGTCACAGCTTGGTCCACGCGGTTTTCGTCCATAGCCTCGATAAGTTCCTCTGCTCCGACCATCGAGGCTTTTGGAGAATCGTAAAGCTTACGAAAGGCGGGCTCAAAAGAAAAGAACCGTGAGCGATCCTCACTGATAGAAGGGGGGAAGATATGGGTATGTGCATCTATAATCATCTAAAAGGAGTAGCATAAGGATATGGACCTATTTACCACCGAAAATTCCAGTCATGGCCATACGCCTTCTCACAAAAGCAAGCTGCATCTGAAGAGGAAGCTCCTGGGGACAATTATCATCGCATGCCATAAGACCCATACAACCAAAGACCCCTTCATCTGTGCCTATTACCTCGAAAAAGTTCTGATCAGACCTTTTATCACGAGGGTCCACCATAAACCTGGCTATCTTGTTCAGGCCTGCTGCTCCTAAGAAATCGTCCCGAATGTTGGCGGTAGCGCAACCAGCTACACAGCAACCGCATTCAATACATCTTTCTGCCTCATATATCTTCAGAGCTGTTTCATTGTCCATCCTCTCTTCGATTGCCTTGGGATCAAATGTTTTATCTGTGTGTATCCAGGCTTGTGTCTTGAGATTAAGGTGGCGAAACCACGTCCCCGTGTCCACCGATAGATCCCCTATCAGTTTAAATACGGGAAGGGGCAAAAGTTTAATGTGAGAAGGAAGGGTCTTGGTTAATGTCTTACAGGCCAGACGTGGCCGTCCATTTACTAACATGGCACATGATCCACAGATCGCAGCCCGACAGACAAAATCGAACATAAGGGAGGGATCCTGCTCCTCCCGGATCGTGTTTAAGGCCACGAATAGGGTCATGTTAGGGACCTCTTTCACGGTGTAAGTCTCCATATATGGTTTAATATCAGGGGTTTGAGGGTTGAATCTAAAGACTTCAATGGTTAGGGTTCGTCTTATCATACTCTTCTACTCCTTGGACTTACCTGATTGGGATGCTTCTCCGTATCCTCTATCACCTGGCGGAAGTTCAGTAATGGTTACCGGTTCATAACTTAGCTCAGGCAATTCGTTCCCCTCAGGCCATGTAGCCAGCGTACGCTTCAGCCAATTTACGTCATCGCGCTGAGGATAGTCTTCTCTCGCGTGGCTGCCCCTGCTTTCTGTTCGCATCAGGGCCCCGTAAGCAATACTCAAGGCCAGCCTGATCATGCCAGGAAGTCGTAAGGCACTTGCCAACTCAGGGTTGGCCCCCTTGCCGCTGGAGCGAAGGGAGATGTTTTGAGATCGTTTGAGTAGATCCTGAAGGGTGTGCACCGCCTCTTCCAGATCCTTCCCGTTTCTGAAGATACCCACCTTTTCCATAAGAGTCTCTTCCATCTTACGGCGCAACTCATAGACGTTTTCACCATTGTTACTTGCCTTAATAAGTTTGTCTATCCTCTCCTGCTGTTTTTTCATATGGTCTTGAACAAGTCTCTGAGGGAGGACAAATTCTGTTCCTTCTGTATATTCGGCCACCTTTTCGCCCACGATCAATCCCATGACAATGGTTTCTGCCAAGGAGTTTCCTCCCAGGCGATTGAAGCCATGAAGGTCCCAGCAACTTGCCTCTCCTGCCGCAAAGAGGCCTTTTAGTCCGTACGCATGCCCGTCAATATTGGTCCGAATTCCGCCCATGCTATAATGCTGGGTAGGCCGAACAGGGATAAGTTCTTTGACCGGATCGATACCGGCAAAATTCTTACATATATTATCAATCTCGCGCAAATTTGTGTGAATATGTTTGGCTCCAAGATGGCGAATATCCAGCCAGAGGTGGGTCCCCATATCAGTTTCCACGCCAAACCCTTTTCTCATATGCTGAATCATGCACCTGGAGACAACGTCTCTGGATGCCAATTCCTTTTTAACCGGTTCGTAATCGGGCATAAACCGATGCTCGTTTTTGTCTAACAGATACCCTCCATCCCCCCTAGCTCCTTCGGTTATAAGGATCCAGACAGGAAAGAGACCTGTCGGGTGGAACTGTACAGCTTCCATGTTTCCGAGGGGGACTACCCCTGTATCCTGGGCTATGGCCATACCTGTTCCTTCATTGATTACTGCATTGGTGGATATCCCATATATACGACCGTAGCCTCCTGTAGCTATCACAGTAGCCTTCGAAACGTAAGCCCTGAGCTCACCTGTTCTTAAGTCCCTTGCAACAGCTCCATAACACCTTTCTCCATCGTGGATCAACGCCATCGCTTCTATGCGGTCGTGGACAGTAACGCCTAGCTTAACCACGATGCTATCCATGGTATATTGGACACTATGTCCGGTACCATCTGACGTGTAACATGTCCTCCATTTAGCGGTTCCCCCAAAGGCACGGGCGGTAATCAGCCCCTCCTTTTCCTTCAATTCCTCAATTATACTGCCGTCAGGGAGCTTTCTTTTTCCTGCTACCACTCGATTCCATGGCACACCCCAGAACGCGAGCTGCCTGATTGCTATTGGAGCAACGTTAACAAAGAGTCGTGCCACGTCCTGCTCACAGCCCCAGTCAGAACCTTTTACTGTATCCTCAAAGTGTATATCGGGATTGTCCCCTAGGCCCTTGGCACAATTCCCTAAGGAGGCCTGCATGCCCCCCTGGGCTGCGGTGCTGTGGGATCGGCGTGGCGGGACCAGGCTTAGTATTGTTACGTCACAGCCGAAAGAGGCAGCCTCCACAGCGGCCCTTTCACCCGCTAGACCCGCTCCTATGACGAGGACATCAGTTAGATGAATATTAAACAAGCTCATGGAGCACCTCCTGCTTTGATCACGAACCGGAAGATCAACAAAGCTGCCAAGCCGAGGATCACTATGCTACAAGTGATTACAGTCAGCACTTTACCCACTTTCTGACGATGAATCCAGCCCCACTTTACGGCTATGCGGTATATCCCGATACCTGCGTGGTACTCACATACCACAAGAAAAAGCATGTAGAACCAGAAGAAGGTTTCTTGAACCCTACCTGCGCTGATCTGAGCATTGATTGGCCAGCCTGAAAGTATGGCCCATATGTGAATACTGGCCAGGATTAGAATAGAGATACCTGTTACTACCTGAAAGACCCAGGTCCAGGTGTCCTTTTGGCTGAGACGACGTGCGTGCCTCCAGATAATTAGCTGATCTTGCAAGTTGGCCGGGATCTTTCGTCCTGCAACTAACATATGCAACAATATGACGATTATGACCATAAAAATGCCAACATACGAGATATACGTGGCATCGAGTATAGCAGGAACCTTGTTAAATATTTTTGTACCAAATATAATAGTAGCCACAAAAAGCATGTGGGTCCACAGAAAACCAACAAGAAAAAGGCCGCTTAGAAATTCGGCAACATCGAGATAGGCATCAAGCCTTTGATTCCTTCCTATTAACTTTTGTAGTAACAATTTGATAATCTCCTTTTTTGACCATTACTATATTCTAAACCGTTCTTTTCCCTGTTCGTAAAGATCGTTTCCCATGGTATCATTCACAACAATAACCGGAAGGTCCACCACCTTGAAGCGCCAGATGGCCTCTGGCCCCAGATCTTCGTAGGCAATAATTCCTGCCTCCCTTATTGACTGGGATATGAGTGCCCCTGCGCCTCCTGTGGCGCCAAAATAGACCGCCTTGTGTTTAACCATTGCCTCTACCACCTCCTTTGACCTCTTCCCCTTACCTATCATCCCTCTGATTCCGTGAGCAATCAAGGTAGGAGCATAAGGGTCCATCCTATAGCTAGTAGTAGGCCCTGCTGCACCAATCGGCCGTCCTGGGGGGGCTGGCGATGGACCAACGTAATATATAACCTGTCCCTCTAGTCCGATGGGGAGGGACTCATTCTTTTCGATCAAGTCAATGAGCCGCTTGTGTGCCGCATCCCTGGCGGTATAGACAATCCCGCTTAGAAGCACCTTGTCTCCTATGCGAAGTTTAACGACATCTTCTTCCTTTAAAGGGGTTTCTAATCGATATATATTACCCATAATACCTCTTCTTCGTTAAAGTACAGCGACTTTGTGCCTGTTCGCATGACACTGAACATTGATGGCCACTGGGAGGCTGGCAATATGGCAAGGCAGGATATGGATGTGAACCGAGAGACTGGTTATTCTTCCTCCTAAACCCTGCGGCCCAATACCGAGCCTATTGATTTCTTCCAGCCACTCTCTTTCGAGACGATCTATCTCTGGATCAGGATTGGGCTCTCCAACCGGGCGCAATAGAGCTTTTTTTGCCTGCAGGGCTGCCTGTTCGAAAGTGCCTCCGATTCCCACCCCGATGATAGTAGGAGGGCAGGGGTTGGGGCCGGCCTCCCTGACGGTCTCTAAGACCTTCTCTTTTACGCCTTTAATACCCATTGCTGGCGAAAGCATATAGATCCTGCTCATATTTTCGCTGCCCCCCCCTTTAGGGACAGCAATGATCTTTACCTGTTCTCCGGGCACCACATCGATATATATAACTGCAGGGGTATTGTCTCCGGTGTTCTTTCGCGTAAAAGGATGACACGCCGATTTCCTGAGGTATCCTTCCCTGTATCCCTGTCGTACACCCTCTTCTATGGCATCCTTAAGCCCGCCGCCTACCACATGAACGTCTTGCCCCAACTCCACAAAGACGACAGCCAGCCCCGTATCCTGGCAGATAGGAACCTTTGTTTCTTTGGCGAGACGTGCATTTTCCATAAGCTGGTTAAGTATATCCTGGCCTACCGGAGACTCCTCCTTTGCTAATGCCGATTTAAACGCATCTAGCATGTCCTGTCCCAACTCGGTATTCGCCTCTATAAACAGACGCTTTACCGTACTGATAATTTCCTGGCAATGAATATCTTTCATAGTCTTTCCTGGATTCTATTTGGGTAAATGAAAAGATTTTTGCTAACAAATATTTTACAGCCTGTCAATAATTTTTCGCAAATTTTTTAAGTATTGCCCGAACAAAACGACTGGTGCTTATTTAGCCGTTTCTTTTATTAGCGTAATGGTTTAGCGGAGTAAGAGTTTCATTACATTCCAGCATCCCCGCTGTCAACTCACTGGAAAAAATAAAGGTTGGAAACGTCGGGGTGTAAAGAAGAGGTTTTGCCCCATCAACACTTACGAACCCAAGTTTCGCACCCCCTAAACAAAAGGGTATATTATAAATGTCGATCCCGGGCTTATTGATGAAATGGAACTTGTAAAATGGATTTCCTTGATGGTCTGAAAAAACTGCTTAAAGTGGTTCGCACAATGGCCTTTCTCAAGACCATCAAGGTCTCAAATGAGTCATATTTTTTTTACAAAAGCATTTGTGGAAAAACGGCGTGTTCCATATTAAGATGCGAAACTTGAGCTACGGTTTGCGCCCTTAGGAGGCCACACCGTTTATTGCGGGGTGATATGAGATATGGGCGATGTATCCTGGTCGCTAGCCCTTCTAATTTGGCTTGCTTCGGTGGTTGCGGTCTCTCCGTTTCAAATCAAGAGACGGTTTAGGGGTTGCATTAATCTCCCGCCCATTATATATAAGCTTTTCTGTAAGATTTTAGTATTTATGAAAGAAGCTGGTTACATCAGACTAGAGCTGAGCTTACGATACAGATATAAAATACAGGATGAAAGATACAAGCTTGTAGCGATTTCGGCGGCACATAAAATGCCACCCTACCATATTTCTGGAAAAACGACTATCACAAATTTTTTGTGGAACACTATGTCTACGCGGAATATGCTCCGCCCAGTTCATTATGTATCCTGCATCTTCCGTCCTGTATCGTACATCCGGTATCCGAGTTGTCATTTGATATGGGCGGGTTTGTTTCAAGAGGTAAAGTCTTACCTTTTTTATTTCTATCCTTCATGGGCAGAAACCCGCTCATAGCGTTAACCATGGCAGACATTGCCAAGAATTCAAAGTAACCGCTCATTGGGTTCAGGGTCAAAAGCCTAATACTGAGCGCGTAGCGAAGTATCTCGTAAGCGAATCATCTGAAGAGATTCTTCACTCCGCCTTGGTCTGTTCAGTCCGTTCAGAATGACGGCGGAAGGCACAGCAACACAGAAAAAAACCTCATCGGTGGTCAGTGTCGGGCCTCGGTGCAGGTTAACCGACCACCGACAGTGTCTGTGATTTAACCCCCGTCCTTCTCCTGGCGCTTTCCTAACGGGGCAAATGTGAATATATTGGCTTACTTACGGTATAACCCATAACCTAAAGGAATGAGCAATGAACAGAATGTCGTTGTTTGTGATTGGTCTCTTGTCTGCGTGTCTCTGCACATATGCATGCACAGTTGGACCAGCGAAGACTAAAGATATCTCGGTTGCTGTAACGGTCCCTGACCTGGGGTGGAGAATTAGGATTCAGGAGATTTACCAGGTTGGTGAGGAACTCTGGGTGATTTCCGTTTTGAGTAGAATCCCAGGGGTTGCAGCACAGATGGTTACAACCGTATCAGATACCGTTTCAGCAACTGTTCCTGTTTTGCCTGTAAAACACGTGGTGTTAGGGAAGACGTGGGGATGGCGGAATAAGGAAGATTATGTCTTTGTGACAAATATACGTGAAATCGACGAGCACTTAAAGGCCGGGAAACTGCTATTCCAGAGGGACAAAAATGGAGAGTGATCATTCACGGAGTGAAATCCTTTTATGTGAATAGTGACAGAGGAAAACGTGGCTGTTCACGGGGTAAGGGCTTTCTTTTCACTCCGATGTATCCAACCTCTGTTTTTCCAGCGAGTTGAGGGTGGAGAGGGAAAAGTAAAGATTTCCATTAACTTGTTCCAAGAATAACCTCAGCCTGTGAACAGTTACTGAAAAACATGTCAGAGGAGATTGTGAGAAGGATACCTCGGATTTTTGCGATCTTTGTTGTTGTTATAATGACGCTCTCTTTTACCCTTTTGGGGCCAAGTAGTGTCAAGGCAAAGGAGGATAAAACAGTAGAAGAAGAGAAACTCGATATCCTAATGGACAGGGGTGCAATCCCGAGCAAAAAATATAACGAGTTGAAAAAGAGTCTAGAAAAAGAAAAGGAAAAGAATGGCATTGTTCTTTATCCTTACTACAAAGATGGTTTTTTCTTGGAAGCTCCTGAAAAGGAGTTTAGGATTAGAATAGGGGGCAGGGTCCAGCTGGATTACTATTCTTTTGATCACAATGGCCAGGATGCCAGTTCTTCTTTTACCATGAAGAGGGCCAGGATGTTTCTGGCTGGAACCTTGTACAAGAAGCTCGACTTTAAGGTTGAGTTGAATTTTGGGGAGGGGAAGGATGCTTATCTGGCTGATGGATATATAAATCTTGATTATGTTCCGTACGCTCAGATCAAGATAGGTCAGTTTAAAGAACCCTTTGGCCTGGAAATCCTCACGTCTTTTAAATACGTGGACTTTGTGGAAAGATCTATCATCTCCACTCAGATTTCGCCTTCCAGAGATATTGGGATAATGGTCCACGCCGACCCTTTTAGGGGATTTATGGGATACGGCCTAGGGATCTTCAACGGAAACGGCCCCAACAAAGAATGGGATGAAAACAATGACAAGGACATAGCGGGAAGGATTTATCTTCGGCCATTCTTAAACACCAAGGGCACCCTTCTTAAAGGGTTGCAGCTAGGAGGGAAATTTACCCTGGGAGAGCATGAAGGGAGTGTCAAGAACATTATGGTTCCTACTTCTGAAAGAACCATTGTGGGATGGGCAGCAGGTGTCAAAAGCGATGACAACATATGGCGAGTAGGGGCTGAATTGGCCTGGGCACTCGGACCTTTTTCGCTAAAAGGGGAATGGATGGAGATGCACTGGGACGGTCTCGAACTTAATAACATGAGAGAAGACGCAGAGGTATATGGGTGGTATATAGGGGCTACATGCTTGGTCACAGGAGAGGAAAAGATCTTGAAAAAAGGGGTATTTAGAAGGGTTAACCCAGGGCGAAAGTTTGATCCTGTCAAAGGATCCTGGGGGGCCTGGGAGCTTGCAGCAAGATATGAATCTTTCACTGTAGCTAAGAATATATTTGACACGGGGTACGCCACAGGCACTGACGGTGTGCGTTCCTCAACCCTCGGTATCAACTGGTATCTTAATAACTTGTTTAGGATTAGCTTTAGCTACGTAAATAACCATTTCGAGGATGAGATGGAAGAGCTAAGTGGCGAGGATGAAGAAGACCTTTTTCTTTTTAGGTGTCAGGTGGAGTTTTGAGCGTGAACACCGTTTAACCCCTGAAAGTCCTTTACCAATTTCACTGTAGCTGTTCACCGAATAAAGCTTTTCTTTTCACTCCGATGTCTCCAGCCTTTGTTTTTCCACACCACGCGTAGGACTTGGGCTTGACATATGATCGCATCCTCGATATTAAATTATCTGAAAAGACGAGTTATCGTGAACATCGAACATGAGACAGATCAAGTTACTCGCTATCCCCTCTTTCTATGTCTTCTGAAAGTTTCTATGTAGCCGAAATATTCGCCAGCATCCAGGGCGAGGGCTGGTATGCTGGATACCCGCACATCCTGGTGAGATTTTCAGGTTGTAACCTTGAATGCACGTATTGTGACACGTCCTACGCACGGAAAGGCGGGGTGCGCCTAGAGTTGGACGATATAATGCGAAACATAAAGAGCCTCCGTATAAAGAGGGTTCTTATTACAGGAGGTGAACCGATTCTCCAAACAGGTTTGATGATGCTTGTCAAAAGGCTCTTAGATGAGGGTCTTTTTGTAAGCGTTGAAACGAATGGGACCCTTCCTATTAGAGATTTGACCCCCTTATCTCACATAATTATGGATATAAAAACACCTGGAAGCGGGATGAATAAATATAACCTGTATGAGAACCTCAAGTTCCTTAAAGAAGGGGATGAGGTTAAGTTCGTCTTAACATCTCGAGCCGATTATGAGTGGAGTAAGGAGAAGCTTTATCTTATTCCAGACGGGATTATAGTAGATTTTTCACCAGCCTATAATCTTATAAGCCCGAAAGAACTCGCAAAGTGGATATTAAGAGATAGGCTGGACGTAAAACTTCACCTTCAGTTGCATAAGATATTGTGGGGAGACGAGAGGGGAAGATGAGAAAGGCCGTCGTTCTTTTAAGCGGTGGTATTGACTCCACAGTAACCGCTCACTATGCAAAAAAACGAGAAAAATTTGATATATACCCTGTAACGTATGTCTATGCTCAGAGGCATAAAACAGAGATTGAGATGGCAAAAAGACAGGCTGAAACCCTTGGTGTGAAAAAGCATCTCATCTTTTCCCTTCAAGACTTTAAGCGAATAGGGGGGTCAGCACTCATAGATGAGGGTACGGATATCCCCATCGAAAGAGATGTTCGGGATATAACAGCTGTTGGTATCCCAATCACCTATGTACCAGCAAGGAACATAGTCTTTCTTTCGATAGCCTTAGCCTATGCTGAATCCCTAGAGGCCTTCGACATATTCATCGGGGTAAATGCTATTGACTATAGCGGCTATCCTGATTGTAGGCCTGAATTTATAGCCAGATTCGAGGCAATGGCAAATATAGGGACAAAAGCCGGGGTTGAGAACAAGGGAAGGTTTTGCATCCACACACCCCTTGTTGATCTGAGAAAACGCGAGATTATTAGGCTCGGTGCCTCCTTGGGTGTGGATTTCTCTCTTACGTGGAGTTGTTATAATCCTCAGGAGGGCGGAAAGCCCTGTCGTGTGTGTGATAGCTGCCTTCTGAGAAAAAAGGGGTTTTCTGAGGCAGGGATCAAAGACCCTTTAGATTGAAAGTAATTGATCACTGGGTAAAACTTTTCTTTACACCGAGGTGTCTCCGGCCTTTGTTTTCCGGAGAGTTGAGAGCCGGGGATGCTCTGCCCCCTCTGCATTCTACCTTCGTTTCACCCTTGAGAGAAGGCGTGCCTTCTAGCCGGGTTTACTTCGGTGGTTGCGGTTTCCTCCCGCTTTCGACTCACCGGAAAAACTAAAGGTTTCCGCCAAGTCGTTCAAAGAAGATCTTTATCCGGTGATCAGTTACGATAAACTACTGATACCCTTTTTTGGTAACACTGCTGGAATTTGGTATCTCGAAGCTTGACTTTTTGGTCGTGGTTGTATAATAGTAACTCGCCGTAGGTAAGGAATTAGGGTTTTTATAACAGTTCACCCCCTCTCTTCGCTCTTAGCAGAAGCGGCTTCCAGCCGCGACCCAAAAGTGGTTTTTCAAAGAGCTAAACTGTTACAAGTTTTCTCGTTTTTCAGAGAGTCAAGGTGTTACAACACAATAAATTAATATTTGGATAATGGAGGAACGATATGGCAGATACTACGTACAAGATTATCGAATTAGTAGGAACAAGCGAGAAGTCGTGGGAGGATGCTGCAAGAAATGCTGTAGAGGCAGCTAGCGAGACTCTTAAAGACTTAAGGATCGCCGAGATTACAAGGCTCGATATGACCATTGAAAATGGAAAAGTGAAGAATTATAGAGCAAGAGTAAACCTTTCTTTTAGGGTCTTTCCTTCGCACACAATCGAAGATGGATTTTTGCCTAACGATAGTAAACGATAGAGGGGTGTGGCTTTAGCTTTCGGCTCGATATTTACAAGTTTCTTGCACAGGTTCGCCACTCCAAAAATGGTGGGCTAGACTCTGCAATTCAGGAATTATAGATATTCCTAGCCAGGTTTTTCCTTTCACGAAAAAATCCGACTCGGCTAAGGAGTTACAAAGGCTGAATTACAAGGCTAGGGATTGTGGAGAGCAAAAGGATTATATACCTAAGTCGGCAATCCCGAAGGGTTCCAAATCTTGATGTTCAAAACAATTTAGAGTTTTGAAAAAGACAGCCGCAGCAAGATGCTGCTTCTTCTGGGGTTTAGCATAGTGAAAAGTTAAAAGTGGATTCCTACACATAAATTCTTCAGTTTCCACTCTTCATTCTTTGGCAGGAGCGGCTTCCAGCCGCGTCCCAATAGTGGTTTTTCAAAGAGCTAAACTGTTACCGTGACTCTTTTAGTTCGACAGTCCCCACCCAGTAGGTCACTCTAGCTAGCAAAACCGAGCAATGTAAGTGGGTGAAAGTACATCGGGTTGTTTACGATATCAAAAGTCGTAACGCTCGATATTGATCGTCTCGAAAAAAGTCGGAATTTGCCTTTTCGAGTCATTCCCGCTCAATCGGGAATCTCGTTATTACAGCATCTTATGGAATCCCGGTTTGATGGGAGTGACGGGTTAGAGGGCTTTTTACGAGACGATCAATATCGTCGTATTCGGAATGTGAGGTGTTGTCTTTCGCCTCTTTATGGGTGAAAGAACGGGGGGTCGATAGTGGAGGAAAGAAGACTTAAGCCACGAGAGAGGGAGCAACTAAGACATCGGAAGGAGATGGTTGATGCCGGTCTCGCCCTCTTCTCGAAAAAGGAATATCACGGTGTATCGACGCGTGAGATTGCCAGGGAGGCCGAGTTTGGGACCAGGACCCTGTACAGGTTTTTTTAAGAACGATGATGGCATGTACAAGGCCTTGGTGTTGGAGCAGGCAGAAAAGTTTCACAAGGGATTGAGGAGGGCTATCGATTCACCTGGTGACGAGATCGACTAGATTCGAAGCTATGTAAGGCTCAAGGGTGAGGTATTTGCATCTAACGTTTCTATGATGCGTCTCAATTTTGCAGAAACCCGTGGCGCAAGCTTCAATATCAAAGCGGGGCTTGATTCAGACTATAGAAGAAACCACCAACCCAAAGATATCAATCCGGCAAAGACAAAGCTTGTCTCCACCAAGAACTCGAACTGAAGACCTGGAATCATCCATCCCTGTTCATAGATTAGTAAGGTTCCACCCATATAAAGCGTACAAGGGATAAGAGGATAAGATAAAGTTGTGGCTATATTCAGGGGATAAGCCAGTGGCAGGGCCACGAGGAAGACAAGAAGTAACACCTTTAAGATCGACATGGTCTTGTCCTCCCCGAATACAATGGGAAGGGTTTCCTGACCCACGATCCTGTCCCCTTGGATATCAAGGATGTCAAATAGCGCTGTTCGGACAAAGACCATAATTATTGCCCATAGAGATACAAACATTAAAGAGAGAGTAATCTTGCCCAAAGCAATAATCCCAGGAAGGAATGCCGTAACGATTCCCCAGGCCGTGGCAATTAGAACGGTTTTTGAGCCTGGAATATCCTTTATCCTCTGAAAACTTCCTCTGATCCTTACCCTTCCCGGAGTAAGTTTTACATTGTAAAGCACCCCCAGAATACTCATGGTAAAGAGGATTAGGAACGGAATCAGTCCAAAAGAAAGGGCAATAACCAGTCCTGCCACTCCAGAAGATAAGGCTAGTGAAAGTAATAGTGTTTTGTTTCTTTCATAAAAGACGGCCTTATCAGGGTCGTTATATTGAATGGCCTCCCCAACGGTGAACTTGTTTAATATATGCATTGAAAGCACATAAAACGTAGCCGTCAGCGCCAGGGTAATGGAAGGCCTGATCCCCTGAAGTAACGCACATGTGAAGCTGAGACACCCTGCACCTAATGCGACATAAATATTGCTAAGGATGAGGCATCGTTGTATCTTGAAGATACTATTTCGCCAACCCCCTTTCTTCTGAAAGGGTAGACTCTCGAGAGTACGGTATACTTTCCTGATCACCCAATTTGGTGTTGAGGCACCGGCAGTGATCCCTACGCTATTCATCTTTTCCAAATCTTTTGTGTCAAGATCGGACTCTGTTTCAACATGATAGGCGCGGACACCTGTATGCTCAGCAACCTGTACCAATCTTTTTGTATTCCCACTATTGCGGCCACCAACCACCACCATTGCATCTACCATTCGTGCCATCTCCTCGACCTCAGCCTGTCGCTTCATGGTAGAGTCGCAAATGGTATTAAAAATCTTGTAGTGGGGCCAGAGCGAGGCTATTTCCTTGCTAATCTCATGAAAAAGCCACGTATCCTGTGTGGTTTGAGCAACTACAATTGCCTTTTCAAAGGTGGGAAGCTTGGTCAGTTCGTCGAAAGTTCTGATCACATGGCCACGACCCTCAGCGTACCCAAGGAGTCCTATGGTTTCAGGATGGTCCGGGTCGCCTACTATTAACGTGTTATATCCGGATCTTGCGTACTTTTGAATGATCGTCTGGACCCGAATCACTCGAGGGCACGTTGCATCAATCACCCTATGACCTGCATCATTCAGTCTCTTCTTGGTCTCGGGAGGGACTCCATGGGCTCGAATTAGAACTATACCGGGTCTCTGACACGAATGGTCATCTAAGACAGTCACTCCTTTTTTCTTCAGAATATCAAGAACTTGAGGGTTGTGTATAAGAGGGCCAAACGTATACACATCCCCCTTGCTGGTATTGGCTGCGTCCAACACCATCTCCACGGCCCTTCTGACACCCATGCAGAAACCTGCGGTCCTGGCGAGTTTGATCTTCAATGGTATCGACTCTATTCTTCTTCTAAGAACACTTTATGATCGACCAGAGAGAGAGACCGAATACGGGCCTTTACGAACTTTTGTTCACCAAATATACTTACAATTTTTAGGCCGTCGTTCTCTGGTTCGATTGTGTCCACAGCTTCCATAACCAATTCTTCCCTGCCTTGTCGAATAATATAAGCATTTGCTTCACACATCTTGAATTATCAACTCCTTTAGATAGTTTTCGATAAGTTCTTCGATAAGCCTTGGAAGGGGCATTGGAACTGATCCAACTATCGTTACATTCTCCTGGGTAAGGGGCAGAAGGAACTTCGGCGCCGGACTTGAGGAGACGGCTTCAACCATCTTGGGGGTTACTTCTCCCATCATGGAGTGGGCCAGAACAATCCCAATGGGACCTATGATGATATCCACGTGCTTAACCGTCCGGATAATGGCATTTTCTCCTGAAGCACCCCTGTTTGCCCTCGCCTTTAGCATCTGGGCGGTAGCAATGGCGTTTGTGCCCAATGCTATTAATTCCACAGACTCATCATAAACGTCTTTCAGCTTTTTGATAATGGCACTCCCTATTCCACCACCCTGCCCGTCAATCACACATATCTTCATTTGATCGATTCCATGTCCTCACTTAGAAAATTGCATAGACGCAAAAAGACACGGGCTTGCACCCTCAAACAGTTTGAAATTTTTAACGCCAGGTTCATTCTGAATCTTCTTCCAAAATTTACTCAATGCCGTCCGCAAAATGACTTTTTCCAAAAGATCAAAACCTTACTCGATACTAGATCAAAACCCTTCCCAGATAACTACGTTATCCAACGGGTCGCGGTTGCTACGAAACTTATTCACTGTAGCATTTTCATCTATATATCCTATTGTGATAGCAATGATAATGTTTTTGTCTTCTGGGATTTGTGCATACTTTCTGATTATATCCGGATACTGCACCCCGCTATATATAATACATGTGCCAAGCCCTTTTGCTGCTGCCATCAGACAAATATTTTGTACCAAACACCCGCAATCGAAGAGCGAATAAACCCCGAGGGCCTTATCTATGCTGATAAATATAGTCTGGGGAGCATCAAAGAACTTGAACATGGAGAGCTGAAATTCCTTTCTTTTTTCCCTATCTTCACGGGGAATTCCAAGAAGACCAAAAAGCCTCTTTCCGTTTTCGCGCATTCTTTTGACACAGGCCTCAGGCCATGAGCTGGCGTAAAGAACCATGTCTGCTCTGGGCTTTGCTCCACTCTTGGCCTCTTCAAAACACTCTTCAGCAAGCTTTTTCATTGCTTCGCCACCTACCACTGCAATCTCCCAGGGCTGTGTATTTATCGACGATGGCGCCCTGGTGGCTGCCTCAAGTATTTCAGCTATCACCTCTTTTGGTACAGGATCAGGTTTGTAGGCCCTGATGCTCTTCCGTTCGTATATAGCTTCTTTAAGTTCCATCTGCAACTCTCCTCATATTTTCTGTTTATCAATAACATTAAACCAAGGTGTACCTCAGAAGTTTTTATCCTTTGTGTGTGAGATAATGTATTACGCAAACCACTGGGAGTGCATAAATAGCTCATAAAATTTATATAAAATATTACCTACGAAGAAACGTGTCAACAGATTTATTTCCCTTCGTTCCCGTATCGCTCGCGTGATAGATAAGTAAATGTTTTAGACAGAAAAGAAAGAACGACATTTTTATTTGGGAAATACCATTTTGAATTCTGAATAAACATATTTAAAAAGGATTCGAATATCATAAAATTCTAATCGACTGAAGAAGAATCGGTCATCCGGAATGTCAAGGCAGTATTTGATCTTGACCCATGATTGTGTTTTTGTCATACTTCCAAAGTGACAGTCTTGTAAAGAGTCTAATCTTGCTCGCTCTGCGAGCAAAATGAATTTTTACGAGACTCTCAAAAGAGGAGAGTAATTTTTTCAATTTTGTGAGTTGTGGAGTTAGATTTTCAAGGAGACAGGGTAAGATGGAGATTATCGATTATAAGAAACTTCGGACAAAACGGCTTGATTCAGAGGGAGCAAAGGACGTTATTGGTCGATTGCTCATAGGAAAAGAGAATGGTGCCTCTAATTTTGTTATGCGACTTTTTGAGCTCGCACCTGGGGGATACACGCCACGCCATTCACACGAATGGGAACATGAAGTGTTTATCCATTCAGGGGAAGGAGAAATCTTTAAGGAAGCCGAGTGGGTGCCAGTTAGCGAGGGAAATGCCGTTTTTATACCCTCTCAAGAGGAACATCAGTTCAAGAATACAGGGACAGAACCCTTCTTGTTTGTTTGCGTCATTCCTTCCGGCGTACCGGAACTTTGAGCCCTAGGAATCTCTTGGTAATCTATTTCTTCGTATCGTCGGCTATATCTGAGATCAACCAAAGCCGGCCCTCTTCCCTTTTACTACAGAATAGAGTCCTGGCATCCAAGGGAAAGGACCCGGTCGAAAATACGAAACTTATGTCGACCATTAAATAAAACGTTAAATAAGTAAATAATCTACCTCTCAAGCCTGTAGTCGTTATCCTTGGCTATCTACTCACCTCTTTTAACCGCATATCCCTCTGCAGGCACACTCATACCCAACCTCCTTGCAATTGTGGTCGGCAATCGAGATTCCTACTCCCTCACCGTACAGCAACAATATAACCCCCTGACCTCCGTCCGCTTCCACTCCTGCCTCCCCTACAATACCCTGTCTCATCTTTCAGGTTGGCCACCCGGGGGCACCCCCATAAGGGTGGAGATAGGATCGAACATGTCCGTCAAAAGAAGGGTGAATATTAAGCCGATAGGTTCATGTCTCAAGGTCCCCACGAGATCGAGGCGCAAAAAGATCTTGGTGAAGTCAGTGACCGTAAATAGGTTTCCGGGTGTCTTTACCACGTTTCCGTTTTTCGCAGGCGTCCATCCAATGCCCCAAGTAAGGAGTAAGGTGGTAAAGACCATACCTATAAGCAAGGCTCCCATGACTCCTCTGTTTACTGAGATAAGGGTGAGCAGGTGGCGGGCAGAAATATTATTGCCCGGGGGTAAAGCGGCCAAAGCTTGTGAGACTCGCCCGCGAGGCTACGATAAATTCAATCCAATCAAACCTGGGAAGTGACCGATTCACGCCATTAAATTTCCCGAGGGAGACCTTATTTTAACGGGGTGAACTTCCCCGGCACGGGTATCCCCCAAAATTGCTCACAGAGAGAGGAAAATTTGACTTGTTACGAAACCGTCAAACTTGGGAGCCTAAGCTTCTAGCTACTGATTTGATACTTGCTCTATTTGACAAAGAGCGAGAAAAGGTCCAAAGGGCGCATGAGAGTCTTCTACTATCATGGATAGGAAAAGAACCACCATGCAAGGACCTGAGGGGGGGAAGGTTCATCTTAGGCAAAAATAGCTTTACTCATAAAATAAAGAGATATTTAGATGAAAGAACATAAAACATAAAAGAAATACCAAGGATCGAGACGTTTGTTATAATACAGGGGCCTATGAGCCCCGAGATACAATTATCTTGACGTACAAGAGAAATTCTACTATATGTTCAACTTGGCATCGAAAAACCAGCTTTCTATCGTCTGTTGTATCATTTCATCCAGGGAGCGAGTAAGGAGAAAGACCATGAAGCATCAGCTCCTCATCACCATTGACGACAGAATTGTATCGGTCCGGCCCGGTACCACCATCCTCGAGGCAGCGCATCTGGCGGGGATCCGTATCCCGACCCTCTGTCACCACCCTGCTGTCAGGCCCAGCGGCTCCTGCCGTTTGTGCGCAGTGGAAGTGGGAGACTACCGTGGACTCCCGGCCGCCTGCACAACCCCTGTTGAAGACGGGATGCGGGTGTGGACCGTTACTCCCAAGGTGAAGAGCTTCCGGAAAGAAATGCTCCGGTTGATCCTCGAAGATCTACCGCCTGACTATTTCGAGACGGCAGTCGTGGGAAGTTACGAGCTCCACGAGGTCGCGAAGATGATCGGCCTAGACGGTGCGCTTCCGTCGGGCGGTCGTTCGAGACGTTCCTATCAACCGGGCGGGCCCTTCTTCCACCGTGATTATGAGCTTTGCGTTCGTTGTGGCCGTTGCGTCAGAATCTGTCACGAAGTTCGTGGAGCCAAGGCCATTGTTTTCCGAGAACTGGAAGGAAAACAAGAAGTGGGCACACCTTTCAATCGCCCCCTGGAGGACGCGGGATGCGAGTTTTGCGGGGCGTGCGTCGATGCGTGTCCCACTGGTGCCCTCAGAGACACCAAGGACCGGCGCCCTTCCAACGGCAATGCCGTCCTGGTTAACCTTAGCGGACCCTCCCCGAGGACGCCGCCTCTGAAGCTTGCTTTGGAAAGCGGTAGCGAAATCAAGTTCACTATCTGCCCGTATTGCGGGGTGGGTTGCCGTTTAGCGTGTGAAGTCAGAGACGGTAAGATGATCAGTACCAGGCCGGATCCTCTGGGCCCGGCCAACGAAGGGCAGGCCTGCGTGAAAGGGAGGTTCGGTGTCGTGCAGTTTGTCCATGACAACAGCCGGCTGATACAACCCCTTATCCGCAACGGTACCAGCCTGGAGCCGACCTCCTGGGACCATGCCTTGGAAACCGTGGCGAACGCGTTCAAACGATATCGGCCCGATGAGATAGCGGTTCTTACATCAGCCAAATGCACCAACGAGGAGAACTATGTTATTCAGAAGTTCGTTCGAGCGGTCTTGAAAACCAACTCCGTCGATCACTGTGCCCGTCTCTGCCATTCCCCCACAGTGGCTGGTCTGGTCACGGCTTTCGGCAGTGGGGCGATGACGAACACCATAGAGGACATCGGGGAGGCTTCCGCGCTGTTGGTAATCGGGAGCAATACTTCCGCTACCCACCCGGTGATCGGTACACGGGTGCGGCGTGCGGTGTTGAACGGGGCACGTCTGATTGTAGCGAATCCTTGCGCTATCCCCTTGACAAGGTTTGCGGACGTCCATCTGCAACATCGCCCCGGTACAGATCTGGCGCTGCTCATGGGGATGGCTAGGCTCATCGTTGATGATGATCTGGTGGACAAGGATTTCGTCGCCAAGCGGTGTGAGAACTTTGAAGCGTTCCGTGAAAGCCTGGAACCATATGACCTTGAGTTTGTATCCGAGACCACCGGTGTTCCTGGGAACCTGCTAGTTCGTGCCGCACACTTGTACGCCGGGCACAAGCCCGCGACCATACTTTACGGCATGGGTATCACCCAGCACTCCCATGGCACGGACAATGTCCTTGCCGTGGCCAACCTAGCTATGCTCACTGGCAATATTGGAAAACCCGGTTCCGGCGTGAACCCACTCCGTGGTCAGAACAACGTCCAGGGCGCTTGTGATATGGGTGGGCTTCCAAATGTCTATCCAGGTTACCAGCCCGTTACAGAGGAGGAGGTGCGGAAAAAGTTCGAGCAGGCGTGGGGCACGGGTCTTCCGGCTGAAGAGGGGCTCACGTCGATAGAGATGTTTGAAGCTGTACGAGCCGGAAAAATCAGGGCGATGTATATTATTGGGGAGAATCCGGCGCTCAGCGAACCGGACCTGAATCGCGCACGTGAAGCCCTGGAGCGTTTGGAGTTCCTGGTGGTCCAGGATATCTTCCCCTCGGAAACCACTGCCTACGCCCACGTGGTCCTCCCGGCAGCTACATCACTGGAAAAGTCCGGCAGTTTTACCAACACGGAGCGGCGTGTCCAGTGGTTTGATCGTGTGGTGGCTCCGCCAGGAAATGCTCGTCCGGATTGGTGGATCGTGACCAAGTTGGCAAAAAAAATGGGGGCCTCAGGCTTCGACTATGCGGGCGAAGAAGAGATTCTCACCGAGATAAACGGACTTACACCGAGCTATGCCGGTATCACTCCTGAACGGTTGAAAACAACGACCCTTCAGTGGCCGTGTCCCACGACGGAACATCCGGGAACCCCCATTCTCCACGCTGAGCGTTTCACTCGGGGTTTGGGACGGTTCCAACCCATCTCTTACAAGGGACCAGTGGAGATGCCCGATGAAAGCTACCCATTTTATCTTACAACGGCCAGGAGTCTATTTCATTACCATACAGGTACCATGACCAGGAAAGTTGAAGGTCTTACCCGGCTTCTGGGTGAAGAACTGGTCGTGATCCATCCCGAGGACGGCAGGATGCTCGGGGTCGGCGATGGCGATTGGGTCCGGGTCATCTCCCGTCGTGGAGAAGTGAAGGTGCGAGCCAAGATGTCCGAGGAATTTCCGCGAAGGGTTGTGGCCATGGACTTTCATTTCGGCGAAGGCCCTGTTAATGTACTCACAAATCCAGCCCATGACCCGATGAGCAGGATACCCGAGTACAAGGTCTGTGCCGTACGGGTGGAGAAGGTGTGATCATGTTTCCTATTATAGCCAAAGAAGAACTAGGACCGAGTGTGTTCCGTTTGCGTGTCCGGGCTCCATTAATCGCCGCCAAAGCCCAGCCCGGACAATTCCTCATTGTAGTTCTGGATGAAAAAGGGGAAAGGGTTCCTTTCACTCTCAGCGATTGGGATGCTGAAGGCGGCACTGTGGATTTCGTCTTTCTGGTGGTAGGACCCACCACCGAGAAAATGGCGCGGCTTCAGGTCGGAGACACGATTGCACACTGCGTCGGACCCCTGGGACGGCCGTCTCATGTAGATACATTCGGACACGTCGTCTGCCTGGTGAGCGGCTATGGTATCGCCGCCATGGTGCCTGTCTTGCGCGCTTTGAAAGGAAAAGACAATCAGATCACGACCATTGTCCAGGCCCCTGACAAGAAACGTCTCTTTGGACTTGAGGCCCTCAAGGAGTGGAGCGACAAGGTTCTGGTTGCCACGAGTGACAACGGGAACGGTAAGGGCCCCCTTGCTTCCGACCAGCTTCGTCATCTCCTTGCCGAGCATCCCAATCAACCTATCCACAGGGTAGTGGCCATGTGTTCCCTATGCCTCATGTGGGTGGTAACCGAACTTACCCGTCCTCTCCGGATCCCCACCTTTCTGCACATGACCCCCATAATGGTCGACGGCACGGGGATGTGCGGCGCTTGCCGGCTTCAGGTGGAAGGGACAAACCGTTTCGCCTGTGTCCACGGACCGGAATTCGACGGGCACAAGATTGGAAGCTGGGACGTGCTCCTGGCACGTCGTTGTTCGTATGCCGACGAAAACGTACTACAACAGAGTTATAGCTGTCGCACTTGTTCGCAATGGTAAGCCGGGAACGAGAGGAGATTTTGCCATGAGCGGGAGCGAGAAGCCCCAAGAACGCGCCAAAAGTAAGAAGAAGGTTAACCTGAACCGGGTTCCCATGCCCAAGCAGGAACCCGAGGAACGGATTCACAACTTCAATGAGGTTGCCAGGGGCTACACGTTCGAAATGGCCGTGGAAGAAGCTCGAAGGTGCCTCAATTGTAAGAAACGGAATTGCGAGAGGGGCTGTCCTGTTAGTATCGACATCCCCGAGTTCATAGCGGCGATCCAGAAGGGCGACCTGGAAGTCGCCGCCAGTGTGTTGAAGCGAAAGACGTCCCTTCCAGGAATTTGCGGGCGGGTGTGCCCGCAGGAAGTGCAATGTGAAAAAGCCTGCACGCTCAGCAAGAAGAAGGCCCCTGTTGCCATCGGCCGGTTGGAACGCTATGTGGCGGACTGGGAACGACTTCACAACATGACAACGATTCCAGAACGGGGGGCACCCACCGGTAAGCGAGTGGCCGTGGTGGGTTCGGGACCGGCCGGCCTTACAGTGGCCGCCGATCTTGCCATCCTTGGTCATGAAGTTACTATGTTCGAGGCACTGCATGTTGCCGGGGGTGTCCTTGCCTATGGCATCCCGGAATTCAGGCTGCCCAAGGAAATCGTGCAGCAAGAAGTGGAGTACGTGAAGAATCTCGGGGTGGAACTCCTTCCAGATACCGTGATCGGTATAAACTTCTCGATCGACGAGCTTCTCAACACCAGGTACGACGCATTGTTCCTGGGGACCGGAGCCGGGTTGCCTATGTTCCTTGGCGTTCCGGGGGAAGACCTCAACATGGTCTACTCAGCAAACGAATTCCTCACGCGCACGAATCTCATGAAGGCATACCTGTATCCTGAATATGCCACGCCCATAAAAATGGGTCGCAAGGTGACCGTTATCGGCGGAGGCAACGTGGCTATGGATGCAGCCCGTTGCGCGGTTCGATTGGGTGCCGATTCGGTTACTGTTGTTTATCGGCGTTCCCGGCAGGAAATGCCAGCTCGCTTGGAAGAGATTGAGAATGCCGAAGAGGAAGGCATCGTGTTTTTCTTCCTCGCCACCCCGATCGCCATGCTCAGCGACGGCAGAGCCAATGTGGCCGCCTTGGAGTGTATCCGAATGGCCCTTACCGAACCGGATGAGAGCGGGAGGCGACGGCCGGTACCGATTGAGGGGAGCGAGTTCATCATCGAGACTGACACGGTTATCGTGTCACTCGGAACCTCCCCGAACCCTCTTATCGCCTCCACCACTCCAGACCTCAAAACAAGCCGCTGGGGCACCGTGGTCGTCGACGAGAAGGGCAGGACTTCTAAAGCACGGGTGTGGGCCGGCGGCGACATCATATCCGGAGGCGCTACTGTGATCAGCGCCATGGGTGAAGCGAGACGGGCTGCAAGTGCCATGCACGAATATCTCACCAGCGGGTCAAAGAAAATCATCCCGCCGTCCGCTTGACAAAAAGGGAGAGGAAGCCCAAAGGGTATTATGAGAGTTTTATTCTGGCAGGGATAGGAAAAGAAGCACCTTGGGATGATCTAAGAGGAAGGTATATTCTGGACAAGAATAGCTTTGTTGAAAAAATAAAGGCATATCTAGATCGAAGGAAAAGGACAAAAGAAACACCGAGGATTGAGAGGTTTGCCACAAGGCCGCAACTTAGTCAGATATTTAGCAGAATAAGAGACAA
Source organism: Desulfobacterales bacterium (assembly GCA_012961955.1). Lineage (GTDB taxonomy): Bacteria > Desulfobacterota > Desulfobacteria > Desulfobacterales > DTYH01 > DTYH01. Next base: position 25,757 of record DTYH01000128.1, read on the forward strand.
GAAAGAGCTAATATGAGATATGCGTTGCCCAGATAGAGTACGATTATACCCTTAAAGAAGTTGCAGATTACCTAGGAGTTCGTTACTCAACCGCAAGCACGGCGTTGAAAAGATTTACAGAAGAAGGGGAGGTGGTAAGTGAACGAGAATACGACTAATCGGGCTGTTGCCCAAACAAAGATCCTTCTCTCTTTGTAAAGCGTTTTTTCTCATAAACCTAAGGCTCGTCCCAGGCGATTTGAAAACTCGCCTTTCGGGCTCAAACAGTTCAAATCGCCGATCCTCCGGTTCGCCAAGATTTATCAGCAAGTAAAAAAACGTTTTAACCAGCTCTGAAGGGAGTTTCTCTTTGGGCAACAACCCATCAATAACGGGTACATTACCCGGACGAAGACGTTGGGAAAGCAGCCGGAAAAGGGAGATCGTCAATTAACTAAACAATTCATTTCTCAGGCCTGTGGTCGTTATCCTTGGCTACCTGTCCACCTCTTATAACCCGTATGCCACCCCCGGATACACTAATACCCAAGCTCCTCGCAATTGCAGTCAACTCATATCCTGGCTTCCTCACGGCCCAGTAACAACATAATCCCCTGCCTTCCAGCTCCTTCCACACAGGACAAATATTCCTTCCTTCCATCACTCACCCTGGCGCCAAAAAAGTACAATCTTTCCTGTCCTGCCACCCCCGTCCTTATAGTCCTTATATGATATCGAGTTCGTTTGTTGTTTAAGCACGTTATATAATAAATTATCAAAGGGTTACATCCCCAAGGCGGCATAGGAAAAAATATTATCCCCTCGCAGAGAAGGGAATAACCTCCTGTCGGATTCTGTTAGGGAGAGATAAAACGTTACGGACAAAGGAGGTTATTTATTATGGATGGGCGTGTCAGGTATGAGGCGCATTGTCAATTTAGAAAAGATATTCGGGGATCTAAAGGGTATCTCATGGTGTGAATTGATGTTGCTAAGGATAGAGATCATGCGATTATGGGCGCAGTCACCGGAAAGTCGGTTTTAAGAAGACTCATCTTTTTATCCCTTCGAAAGCGGTTAAAGAAAGAGGGGCACAGGGTGAGGATGCGGGTTCGCAACAATCTGCTAGCTAAATACTTTTCCCAGGACTCGATAGGTCTTATGGGCAATGCGAAACCGAAAACCTGGCGATCCTCTTTTGAAAGCAGAAAAAAAGTTTTCAAGACGGCCGGCTAAGATCTGAGTGCAGATACTCCACTAATCTACCCTGCGGCAGAGAACGTGAGCGGGGTATTAGAACAAAGAATGAGAGTAAGGCTTGCAGCCAAGTTATTAATCATAGGCTGGACCTTGATGAAGAAAAAGGAGCCATTTAATCCTGAGTATCCAAAGAACACAGATTAGAACATTTCAGGTTTTGGCGAGAGAGCCGTGTAAGGACGTGGAAGTGATTTTAGGACCTACGGGGGGCGGCAATAAAGGGCCTCTCACTGAGCTCTGGAATCTCGATAGGGGATACGATTGGTGACTACTTTAGTCTGGTATGCCGCATAGATGTAACGATCCGATCCGGGTTTCTCTGAGAGGCTCGCCAACACTGACTTAAAGTCTCCGAAGAGACGGGGAGGAGAGGTGTGTCTAGATCTCCCCAGCACTCATATCCTACTGACCTTAAAAGGAATTTCACAACCCCAATTCCTTACTCGACAGGAGGAGCAGAGGGTGTCCCCTTGTCCCGCACGCCGTCGCTCTATCCAGGAATGATTTGGCCAGGCCTTCGAATAAGAGATTCCCTATTCAGGCGAGAGTTCTGATGAGGTTCTTGTGATAAATGCGGCAGTCCCGGGTCGATAATGGCTAAACTCAGTGTGTATGCCGCGAACCCTGCGCCTCCTTCCTCCTCGAGGCATAAAGGATGCTCCGGTGAAAGGAACGATTCAGGTTTTTCCTTGAAATTTTGCTGTCTTCTTATTCTCTTGGCTTAAATAGCCTGTATTCAACAAGAACTTTGTCGTATCGACCCAGTCCTTGATAGACTTATGGGATACGATCTAGCAAAACTTCTGGCAGAACGGGAGAATCTCCTGACGATTGTCGATAATCTAATGGAGGGGATTATCGCCCATGATAAGGATCGCCGAATCATTTACCTTAACAGGACCGCCGAGCAAATAACCCGGTTTAAGCTAGAAGGGGTCGCGGGAAGGGATTGCCATGAGGCATTCGGAGTCGCCTTTTGTGGGGGTGGCTCCTCTTTTTCTTAGGGAAGGAAACCCCAGAACTCGGCAAGACAAGGAATATCCCTTACCATCTTCACCAAGGAGGGCGAGCCCGAGCGGTTGGAGATGCGAATCACGGGGATGAAGGACTCGGAACAAAAATTTACTGGTGTGCTGGCCTTTTTGAGAGACGTAACCGATATTACATCCCTAAAGATCAAGGTGGGAACGATTAAGGAGTTCCGTGGTATCATAGGCCGGGACCTAAGATGTTGGAGATCTGCAGTCAGATTCGGTATGTGGCGGCCAATGATTATCCTGTACACGTCGGTGGAGAAACGCGTCCAGGAAAAGAATTGGTAGCCATGGCAATACACAAGGAAAGCCACCGGGGGGCGGTCCATGGTAGCTATGACTGTGATGCACTCGCGGAGGAGGTGTACTGGAAAGCGAGCTCATCGGCCTTGTTAAGGGGGCCCTTTCAGGCGCAATTCGCGACAACCAGGCCGATTTCAACTTGTCCACGGCGGCACCCTATTCTTGGGGAAAGTGAGCGAGGTGACCAAACAGGTCGAGGTAAAGCTCGTACGTGTGCTACAGGGCGGCAAGATTGAGCGTTTAGGAGACGAAAAGAGTATTTCTCCTGACGTTCGCATAATAGGCGCAACCAAGCGCGATCTTGAAAAGGAGGTCAAAGAGGGACGTTTTAGACGGGATTTATACTGCCGGATAAATGTGGTGCCCATCAAGCTCCTGCCTCTGCGGGAAAGGAAAGGGGATATAGGTCTTCCGGTTCAATATTTTGTTCAGGAGGCAGAGAGCCAGGGCAGGAAGTCTCGGAGTTTTCAAAGAGCGCCTTAGTCGTGAAAATCCAGCCCTGAAAGGGGCCGTTCTATAAAGCTGGACCCGGAAATGGTGTGCGAGGCACTTGGTGGGAGAGGAATCAACTAGGCAAAGGCCGCCAACCTGCTTGGCGTAGGAAGGGCCACCGTGTACCGCTTCCTCGAGCAGTTTCCTGAGCTTTCATGATCTCCACTTATCCCTCAAATTATCCACACAGATAGAATGGACCATTTGTCATTACGCGAATTATGTCTCATGGGCATGTTTGTCTCATTTTTTTTGTGAGACACTTCTTGTCACTCCATCCGCTAGCCCAGTCCCCTTAAGTACCTCTCTTTCCTTCCAGTGTTGCCCTTTCCAAATGTATCTCAAGTGGGGGCTTGCACCTATCAATCCAGGATGTGCTGTGAGACAGATTGTCTCACTTTTCTTCCGCCTGGAGTCATACTGAGATTTTCGCATAATAGCTAATTTGTTGATTTCTATTACTATTTCCGCATGACTCGGTAGCGGCATAGATATTGATTAGGATAAGAATAGAGATAAACGATCGCAGGAGCATATCATGAAAGAATCTGGTCGAGTTATTGTAAAAACCCTGGAACTTGTCCAGCAAATCATTCGGTTGGCTAATCATGAGGTGGGGTCAGGGAAGATGACGGATGTGGAATACCTTACTCCGTGATGAGGGATTCGGTCTTCGATATAAAGAAGGTTGCCAAAGCAGAACCAAAGGCCCCTGTGAGAAAGGCTGTTGGAAGGAATCATAAGAGAAAAAGGAGGGATAAAAATGACAAAGAAACTTCAGGTTTACAAATGTGATCTTTGTGGAAACATACTTGAGGTGTTGCACGGAGGAAGGGGGAACTGATGTGCTGCAATCAACCCATGAAGTGCCTTGAGGAGAACACTGTTGACACAGCCAAAGAAAAGCACCTGCCTGTTGTAGAAAAGACTGCAGATGGCTTCAAGGTCAGTGTTCGTAGCGTGGCTCATCCAATGGAGGACAGACACTACATCGAATGGATCGAGTTCATTGTGGGAAGCAAGAGGTACATGCAGTTTTTTAACCCTGGTAATCCACCTGAGACAGTATTCAATGTGCCGGCTTATCAGCCCTCAGCCCGGGAGTTCTGCAACCTTCACGGTGTGTGGAAAGGATAATGAGGTGGGCAGAACGAGAAGGTAGAAAAGGCACTCAGCGAACAACTGAATGATGAGAAGACCCTGAAGCCTGCCGCGTGTTGGTATGACTCAAGCCTTGCCGGATTAGGGGTATGATGATGGAATACTACGTTCTTCTATATCTTGGCGGCCAAGAAAATTATTGAAAGGAAACGAGGATTTCCCATGAAAGTCTTGTTCCTTTCGCGGTTGCAGTTTGCTGCTGCCGCCATGTTTCATTTCCTGTTTGTACCACTCACGCTGGGACTTTCAGCAACGGTTGCCATAATGGAAACCAGGTACGCGCGCACCGAGGACGATGTCTATCTTAGGATGGCCAAATTCTGGGGTAAGCCCTTCTTAATTAACTTCGCCCTAGGCATTGTCACAGGCATCACGTTAGAGTTTCAGTTCGGAACCAACTGGTCTCGGTGTTCGGCATTTGCCGGTGATATCTTCGGCTCTCTTTTGGCAATTGAGGCTAGAGGAGCATTTTTCCTTGACTCCACTCTGATATGGGTGCGGATACTTGGTTGGATGAAATTGTCGAAGAAGGCTCATGCTACGGTGATGTGGTTGGTGGCAGGGGCAACAACTCTTTCAGCCATTTGGATACTGACTCCTAATGCGTGGATGCAACATCCAGTGGGCTATACTATTCGCAACGGTAGGGCCGAATTGGCCGACTTTGCAACCGTGGTTTTCCAGAAGCTCGCCATCTCGGAGTTCCTCCATACGATTAGTGCAGCATATATCCTCAGTGCATTTTTTGTCATGGGTATCAGTGCATATCATCTCTTGAGAAAGCAGCAATTAGAATTCTTTGCTAAGTCCCTCCGGATTGCCTTTGCCCTTGGTCTCATCTTTTCCCTTTTTGAGGTGGTAGAAGGTCATCTTCATGCGTGATACCTGGCGGAAAAACAACCCGTAAAGTTGGCTGCTACGGAAACCCGCTGGGAAACATAGACTTGTGTACCCAAGTACCTCTTTACCATTCCCGATGAGGAAACTGAAAGAAACTCAGTCGAGATTCTTGCAATTCCAGGCTTGTTGAGCCTGTTGGCAAAACACAGCCCAAGCGCAGAGGTAAAGGGGCTGAAGGAATTCCCACGCGATGAGCCCCCCTTTTTTTGTCGGTTATGCATCATTCAATACCATGGTAGCCCTGGTTTTTTATTTTGCGATGATGACCATGAGCGGGTGGCTTAAGAGAAACAGATTGACAGAGAGCCCCGGCTATCTGAAGCTTGTGCTATACTCTATTCCTTTGCCGTACGCGGCTGCTGAGTTGGGGTGGGTCTTGGCTGAGGTGGGTCGCCAACCACGGATCGTGTATGGGATTATGAAAACCTCAGACGCTGTCTCTCCTGTAGGCACGTCGCAGGTTCTCACTACGTTTGTGGCATTCATTGTGGTTTACGGTTGTTGGGTGCGGTGGGTTTCCATCTCATTTTTAAGAACGCCAGGCGTGGCCCTGTAACCACTTAGTGCCGAGCAACTTGCGGCGGTGCGTTTTATCACCTGTAAGGGAGAAAAAAATGGCTATACAAAACATATGGTTTTTTCTCTGGGGGACTTCTTTAGGCTGTATATTTTGCTGCTGATGGCTTTGACCTTCGTATGGGAAGCCTGCTTCCATTCTTGTCTTGGCAAAAAATGAAGAAGAAAGAAGGGTATTTTACATTGCGATGGGGCACCTGTGGGACGGCAACGAGGTATGGCTGATTACTGCAGGAGGAGTTACATTTTCCGCTTTTCCCAAGGTTTATGCTGTGATGTTTAGCTCGTTGTATTCGGCTCTGATGCTGATCCTGTTCGGCTTGATCTTGAGAGGGGTGTCTTTTGAGTTCAGGGGAAAGGTGGATAGCCCAGTGTGGAAGAAGATATGGGATGGGTGTATGTTTGTGGGCAGCCTTCTCACTGCTGTACTTTTTGGGGTACCCTTTGCCAATATCTTCCGAGGGATACCTATTGATGGCCAGGGAATGTACCATGGGACCCCTTTACGCTCCTCAGCCACTGTGCTCTGGTGGGAGGCCTCTCTTCCTCTTTTTGTTCCTGGTCCATGGCTGCATATGGCTGACAATCAAGAGCGGAGGAGAGAGCAGCTAGGCGGCCAGGAAGTTATGGGGGGTTTTGCTAATACTGGCTGTAGTCTTCCTTTTAGCCTCTAAATTGGCAACAAGGCCCTATGACAATTATTTTGCCAATCCAGCTCTTTTCCTCGTTACATTGATAACAGTGGTGGCCCTTGTTGGCAGAAGGGTTTTCATTACTAAAGGAAGTTATTGGAAGGCCTGGTTTTCTTACGCTTTGACCATTGCTGGGGCGGCGTTCTTTGGGGTGATAGGCTGTTTCCCAACATGTTTCCGTCAAGCCTCGACCCCTCGTACAGTCTTACTGCCGAAAATGCATCTTCTACTCCTCTAACGCTAAAGATTTTGCCGATTGTGGCCTTGATATTTATCCCTATTGTAGTAGCCTATCAGACATGGGCCTATAATCTGTTCGAGGGAAAGATTCCAGTGAGGACCTGGCATAGGAGGAGGGATAGTGATAGGGGGCAGGGCAAATTCACCAACACTATGGACTGAAATTGAAGAAAGGAGGTAATTTCATGAAAGAACTCAAGGTAGGATGCGGCAAGCCGATTGGCTCGACAGTCGGCTTGCTGGCGAATGAAAAAGAGACAAAAGAACAAGATACGAACAAGGAGGTGGTTGCTATGACGAGAGTGCGTGTAGGCAAAAAGGCACCGGATTTTGAGGCCCCGGCATATCAGGATGGAAAATTTGGACAGGTAAGCCTTTCCGACTATCTGGGCAAATGGGTGGTTCTGTGCTTTTATCCCGGAGACTTCACCTTTGTTTGAGCAACAGAGTTGGCAGCAGTTGCTGCCAAATTCAAAGTGCTCCAAGACATGGGCGTTGAGGTCCTCTCGGTGAGCGTGGACAGCCATTTTGTCCACAAAATGTGGCAGGACTATGAGCTTTCAAAGATGGCCGATGGCGGTGTTCCATTCCCAATGCTCTCGGATAGTTCGGGCAATATTGGTAAGGTCTATGGGGTCTATGATGAGGATGCAGGTGTTGAGATGAGAGGGCGCTTTATCATTGATCCAGATGGTGTGGTCCAGGCCATTGAAATCCTGACCCCTCCTGTGGGTCGAAATGTCAATGAATTGATACGCCAGATAAAGGCCTTCCAACATGTACGTAAAACCAAGGGAGAAGAGGCCACCCCTTCTGGCTGGCAACCTGGTAAACCGACTCTGAAACCTGGGCCGGACCTCGTCGGGAAGGTATGGGAAGAATGGAAGGTTGAGAGCGCCTTTTGAGGTTTCTGCATCACAGACATGTCCTGATTCCTTGAAGTTCAGATGTGTGGTGAAACACGCTGCCCTGCGATAGAAAATGTTGCCAGGTCGATAGGATCTTCAAGCTGGGCAGCGGTTTCACCAGTCCACAAGGAAAGAGGGGACATGGTGTACTCCTCCTGTCGAGTAAAAAAATTGCGCTCGTGAAATTTCTTTTAAGATCAGCGGGATGTAAGTGCCGGAGAGATTTAAACATACTTCTCCTCTCAGTCTCTTCGGAGACTTTAAATCAGTGTCGGCGAGCGTGTCGCTACTCGATAACTCCGCACCTGATCCTTACCTCTATGCGGCATACCGCACGAAAGCGCTCACTAATGATTCCCTATTATCCAGATTGTGGAGGTCTGCGGGGGGCCTATTACTTTCCCTTCGGAGGTCGTATGCACCAATGTTGCTGCTCGGGATCTCTCGGTGAAAGCTAAGATATTGTAATGTGCGTCCTTTAGATATTTACGATTAAGCGGCTCCTTCCGCTTCACCAAGGCCCAGCTCCGCTGGAAAAAGCTTCACGTTTCACGTGGTAAAGTGTGATTAATAACTTGGCTGCAAGCTTTACTCTCATTTTTGTTTAAATACGCCCCTCACGTTCTCTGTTGCGAAGTACCCCCTGTGTCAGGATGGTTGTTGCTTGCAATCGATCTCCGTATGCACGTGGGGGTACTGGCTCTTGAGGGCAAGATTCAGCCAGATCGATGATCCGCTGTTCCAGGCAAACCAAGATGGCCTCGTAGGCCTTGGACCTTATTGGCATGAACGCCCAACTGACTACCTTTGTCCAGTAGTTTGGTAAGCTGGTTTGTGATGTCTTTCCACTTTTATCTTCCGCTGTCTCATCGTATTCATCAATAAGGAGGTGAGTTAAGGCCTCCTCTCAAAGGCAAACCTTAGAAAAGAATCCTCTTTTGAATTTGTTCTGACAACCAAGGGCCTATTATCGCTCGAAATGAGACAGTAAACCACACTGTCGAGTGCCTTATGGTTTCGGCTGTCAAAAAGCACTCTTTAGTCCAAAGGTCTGGCATTCATCATCGTTGCAGAAACAACCTGACTCTTAACAGTATCGGGAGGCCCTGTTACGATACTGTTATCTTCAGTAAGGAGGGAGTCTACACCTTCACGCTGCTCACTATTGAGAGGACAAGTATCAATAACTAATCCTTGGCGGACCTTTCGGTTGTCGTCTGCAGTTTGGTACTGATTTCGATCCTCCTGGTTTTGTGCTGTGTCGTGACGTTTGAAAGTGAATTTCAAGAGAGTCTTATCAAGTTCCTCGTCACTGAAGGATAGAATATTGTTGAGTTCCGTGCTCGAGCCGGCTGGGATTCAAAAAAGAGAATCGGGATTCTCAAAGCCTATGGCCTGGCAATCGTGATCCGTAACAAGGCAGGAAGGCGGGTGGCACTATCGTAGGGAGGGGTCTTCTTCAAAAATCCCGGAGAGATCCTGGTAGCCATTTCAGCTCAGCCGATCATTCTTCATAAGGATTGCATGGCATGCCATAGCGTGGATTTTTACGGCACATGGCTGATACAGCTCAGGCGTTGCGTGGACTTTCCAAAGCTGGTGGTGACCGGGGATGCCTGGACAGATCCTTCCCTAGAAGGAATCATCGATATCGAGGTAGTGGATCTGCGCACTAAGACGAGTAGCGAAAAATACCAGCACTCTTTTCTCCGAAGTTCGTCATAACGGCTGACGTGCGGAACGACTAATTGTTGAGGACATCCATTCCTACCCGCATATAGAGGTGTCCGTCAAACGGGTAGGCGAGGGGTTTTCACGGCAAAGGAAATTCAACGGCACGTATCTCAGGAAGATCCTTGAGGGTACGACCTCCTACTGGATCTGAATACCGTATTCTTGGTATCTGCCCCTGACGGCTACCGGTCCCTTTTTACCCTATGGGCAAGTCTCTCTGAAGCCCCCCTAGGTGAACGGATCAGGATACCTGTAGCAGTGCTGGTAAGCCTATCGAGAAACGAGGCAAGTTCATGCTAGTCTTGCCGGACGGTCTCATGGCAGACAAGTGGGTAAAGGCGGTTGAAAGGACCCAGGTGATTCGCTTAAACAAAGCTTCCCGCCTTTTCTTTACCTTTTTTCACGGAGGCCCTCTTGGGCCAAGACTCCTTCGGATTATACTCTGCGAGCATGGGTCTTATCCTTCTTCTAGGCTTGTCACACGAATAGGAAGAACAGGGTTTGATCCTTGTTTTCAGGTTCTTAAGTATATGCGGAATCCACTACTCAGTTTCTAAACTATTGAGATTGAAAGCGTTATACTGAGCGTAGCTCCCGTAAGGGAGCGCTCGAGAGATTCTTCATTCCGCTTTGCTCCGTTCAGAATCACCATGAGAAGCAGAGCAAGAGAGAACAAAAGCCGTCATCGGTGGGGAGTGGCAGTCGTCGGCGCTTAACCGACCACTGAGACCGTCTGATCGCCCATTTAGGGTTGAACAGAGATGACAAGGTTGAAAGATTTTATTGAATAGGTGTTCCCTATTTGTTAGATTCCGGGTATTAAGAAAATACAATCTAAATACAGGGCTTCAAATTTTTGGGAAATTCAAAAGTTTTTGTTGGAAAAGCACCAAATCGGCGAAAATAATCATTGAGAAAAGATTAACTTACCATTTTATATACTCAATAAAAGGATTTTCCCAAGATTTGAAACGCTCTATTTAGGTACGAATTGGCAACAGGGGTTCATGTCAAATGCCGTCGATCGACTTTGATCTTCGCCAGCTGGAAATCTTTTGCAAGGTGGTCGAACTCAGGAGTTTTTCAAAGGCTGCTGAAGCGGTTTTCCTGGCTCAGGCTTCTGTGAGTGAAAGGATCTCCAACCTTGAGGAGGCTGTTGGCACTAGGCTCCTTGACCGGTTGGGAAGAACAGTGGTTCCCACAAAGGCCGGTGAGATCCTTTACCGACACGCCATCCGACTCCTGGAAATGAGGCAGAAGGCGCGTCTTGAACTGGAAGACTTTCTCGGGATGAAGAAGGGGGAGATACGGATAGGAGGGAGCACCATTCCTGGTGAATATATCCTTCCTGGATTAATAGCTCAGTTTCATAAAAAATACCCGATGGTCTCAGTAAACCTTATCATTGGGGATTCTAAAGATATAGTGCAACGGGTTCTGGATGGAGATATAGAACTGGGAATAGTCGGGTACAAGAAAAGCCATCCAAACCTGTTGTATCATGCGTTATGGGACGATGAGCTTGTACTTGCCATCCCTAATGACCATCGGTGGGCGCAGAGGCCTTCCGTTGCTCTCGATGAGCTTTTAAGAGAACGATTTATACTGAGAGAGACAGGATCCGGTACGCTAAAGATTACTGAAGAGTTTTTAGGGATACAGGGAATAAATTCCCTGAACGTAGTGGCTCGACTTGGGACATCTACAGCTGTGAAGGAAGGAATAAAGGCAGGACTTGGCGTATCCCTCATCTCTCTATGGGCCGTTAAGGCAGAGGTGGAGAAGGGCATTCTAAAGGCCCTGAAGATAGACGGATTCCCCATGCACCGAAGTTTTTATCTGCTCAAACACAAAAAGAGATCAACCTCTCCGCTATGCCAGGCCATGGTGGATTTTCTGCAGGCTACGTCAGAGGATAAGGAAGGATCAAGGGTGGGGACTAAGGAGTAAGGCAGCCGCCAATATGTTTTTTTTGCATGAGGACAAACTGTGGAAAGAGTGAAGAGGTATTCATTCCCTTTGACATTTTTGATGGTTCCAGGATGGCCCTGTGCCGTTCATCCTGGCTATTCAAGAGTTTTGACCTCACGTAAAAAAATATATTGACCCCTCCGTTTTACGGCCAGGATCGTCTGAGAAACGGAACTGGATAACCTAGTATTTACGGCTGAGTGTTTCAAAAACACTTTTCTCCCAGAATGCTCAAGACCGTTCACAGAAGACTTTTTACGAGACCGTCAGTCTCTCCATGAGGCCAATACAATAAGTTCATGCCTTCCCGATATCGTTGACCTTTAATCGGTTTTCCCTATTAAAGACTGGTTTAAGGATCGGAAATTCCAGATTGACAAATCGGTATTCCCCCTACATTATTTGACAAAATCTTCCAATAACCTCGTCAAGGAGCCCATCGATGTATCGATTTTTCGGCTTTACCTGATCCGGCCTCAGGTTATCTACCCGGGTGCGGTAGGCACGGGGGCCAGGTCGAAGAATCGATGTCTTCCTACTACATCCAGTTGTCATTCTCGCCCAGACCGTTTTCAGCCGGGCTCACTTGTTTCAATTGGTGCCAGGCGGAATTTGTCACTTCCGCATTGGTATATTCAGGATTCGGCTCTTATCGACATTAAGAGAAGCGGGTTTGGCCTGGTTCCCGATAGCTGTCCGCTCCATAAATCCGGGGGCAATGGTGCTGGGCGCCCCGCGGGCTGCAAACCCGTTGGCCCGGTCTAAAAAACCGGGAGGAGGTTCGATTCCCCTTGCCCCCTCCAACTACGAAACCATCAACTATAGGCGTAACAAAAAAAGCCATGTAATCTGATCTTCGTCTATGGCTTCTCAATTTGCCGAGACGTGCCGTGATTTTACAGGGAGAACAGAAAGAATTGGGTTACGGATTGAGGGGGAAGCGAATAAGTTCGTGGCCGAGGGAGAAGGAGCACTAAGTTTCGGTAGAGAGGTAGAATATGGAAGCTACCAAGATTCAAAGGCTTAATGATGAGCTAAAGAACTATTTCAGCAAATACAACATGAACATCTGTTTCGCATGCGGCACTTGTGCTGGTGGGTGTCCGGCTACAGGTACTCCCGAACCGGAAGGGCTGGATGTCAGAAAAGTCATCAGAATGCTGGTTCTAGGGATGGTAGAAGATGTAACTGATTCCGATTTTCCCTGGGTTTGTACTGGCTGCGGTCGGTGTGTCTACGCTTGCCCGATGGGGGTGGACATTGTTTCCATCATGAAAAAGGTGAAGGGACTGAGACCGCGTGACAAGGTTCCTGGGATACTCCATAAAGGCGTGGAGGCGGTTCTATCCACTGGCAACAATTTGAGCATACCTAAGGAAGATTATTTGTTCTTAATGGCAGACCCTGGTAGGGAACTGTCTGAGGAGGAGTGCCCGGGCTTTTATGTACCGGTTGATAAGGAAGGGGCCGATATCGTGTTCTGGCCCAATTCCAAGGAGGTCTTTTCCGATAATGACGACATGAAGTGGTGGTGGAAGATCTTCTATGCGGCCACGGAGAACTGGACCATTCCATCTGAAAATTGGGAGGCGGTTGATTGGGGGCTGTTCACAGGAAATGACGAGGTGACGAAGATCCTGGCAAAACGGAAGATAGACTTCATGCAGAAATACGATATTAGAAGGATGATCATGCCCGACTGCGGCGGTGGCTCATTTGGGTGTCGTCTCGGAATGGAGGCATGCAAGGTAGAAGATCCATCGGCAGAGGTAGAATTCACCTATCTCTACGAATACCTTGTAGAGCTGATCAAGTCGGGCCGCATCAAGCTGGACAAGTCCGTGAACGCCGGCAAGATTTTTACCTGGCACGACTCATGTAAGCATGGCCGGGAGCTGGAGCGTGTCTTTGGGAGAGGATTTTTTGATGAGCCCCGCTGGATTATACAGCAGTGCGCAGACAATTTTGTGGAGATGTATCCCAATCGGGCCAATAGCTACTGCTGCGGCGCTCGTGGCGGAAACTGGCCCATGCCTTTTGAAAAAGAATCAGCGTATCCTGGCCGAAGGAAGTTTGAATCTATAAAGAATAGTGGAGCCAATGTTGTTGTGGTGGGCTGCTCCAACTGCCGCGATCAGCTCATGAGACGACTTCCTAAATATTATCAAGAACTTAGGTGCGAAGTAAAGTATATCTGGCAGCTGGTGGCTGAGTCTCTTATGATTGAACGCTGGAGTGATGAAGAGATCACCAGAGAAGAGGCAGCAGCTAAGGCTCAATGGGAGGCTCTAGGGATCGATATTAATGAGGCGTGGTAGGCGGATAGCCAATGGAAAGGCATGTTACAATAGGGATAGCCGGGCATGTTGACCATGGTAAGACTGCCCTAGTTCGGTGTCTGACCGGTGTTGATACTGATCGGCACAAGGAGGAAAAACGGCGTGGTCTATCCATAGAATCGGGGATTGCCCCACTGGAGCTGACTTCCAGGGTGGAGATCGCTCTGGTAGATGTTCCAGGACATACCGATTTTCTCAAGAACACCATTCGAGGCCTGAGTAGCCTAGACATGGCTATTCTGGTAGTGGCTGCAGACGATGGTGTCATGCCGCA